>NZ_JAAWVW010000008.1:0-217690 GCF_014855505.1 Musicola keenii
GTATTTTTACTGACTTTATGTCTAATAATTCCCTAAATGCTTCCAGTAGCGAGTTTATAAAATCATATCTAACTGAACTATTGCTTAACCATGATTTATCTAAATCGTCTATGCTTATGACAATTCTTACTTGCTTTGAATCGGAAAACTCTTCTTTAAGGATTTTTATCAGTTCTTTTTGTTTGTTTATTAACTCTCGGCTAACGTAGCTTGATGTTTCTGATTGTATTTTTTTTGTTTCTTCGTTCGATGCTTTTCCACTTAACTCTATTGCTTTTCCTCCTAGTTTTATTGCTAAGTCATCCTGCATTTTTTGACTTATTTCTGTTATTGCTTTGTCATTAAAAAAATTGTCCTTAAATAGTTCTATATATTCATTGGCGAGTTCTGGTTTATAAGATTTTTTCTTTCCTCCGATTAGATTTTTTATCTCTTCAAAGAAACTTTGGTACGATGATCGGTAAATGCTTGTTATTACCTTGATTAATAGAACGTGTAGCCATAATGACTTATAAAAACCTCTAAGGTCTATACCTTTAGATATAAGATCTGATATGAATATGTTGTTGTTTATGTGTTCGAATATTGTGTTTTCTGCCTCTATTTTATCGTGGAGTTTTATATGATTGTCTGTAATTATTTTCTTTAATAGTGCGGTTTTTCCACTGCCGGTTCTCCCTACGATGATTCTTCTTGTGAAATCAGGGTTTTTTTCGCTTGAGTCAAAATTCATTATTCCTTTGAATATGTCTGACTCATAAAAACATGACTCAAGGTATGAGTCAGTTTCAGCCTCCAACTTTCCTATTTCATCGTTTTTTCTAAATTTATACGTGTTCATGGAGAATCGTCCAGATTTTATTTTTAGAGGTTAGGTTGTTGTGTCATGTTCTTTACTAAAACATGTTAAGTGTAATTATTGATATAATTTCTGATTTTTTATTTCAGAGTGCATTAATGATCTTGCTAGGCATATGGCTGTTCTTTCTATTTAGTATAGAAAATTTTTCCAAACCAAAAAAGGATTTACTGCTGCCCTCTCCACGCTAATCCGCCACTCTGCTCCCACCGTTACTGTTATGGGAGCAGAGACATGGTGGTTAGATCTATCAACCCCCTCAAATGTGTCCTTTCTGTCGTCATCTTTTCCTTTTTGTTTTCGGCGTCTGCACAGGCCTCTGAAAAAGACGAGCTGGCATTGGTGATGCGTCAGCTGGATCAGGTGCAAGCCGCGCTCAACCGGGCTCAGGTCATTGCCAGTCAGAACGCGGGTGATTCAGCCCGCTACTACTTCGACTACTCCAGTGCTACGCGCGATATCACGGCGATGAAGCTCGGTATCGAGCGATATCTACAGCCGTCCCGGGCACAACCCGCAGTGCCGATGAACGTCACTGGCCAGTACAGCCAGGAGTCACGCTGATGCCGATGACCAGCGCACAAAGTGGAGCGTGGAGTATAGGTGCCGGGGGCAATGAGTCTTCCGTACTCAACAACTTGATCACGGGGACGCTCTTTGTCGTGTTGTTCCTGATAGCCGCGTGGACGTTCGTTTCTTTGTACCGCGGATGGCGGAGTCAGGCGATAGACACCGAAACGATGGTGAGCAGTGTGCTCCGGTTCATCCTGCTGCTGGTGATTTGTCTCTTTTTCTTTGCTAATTAATCGATGGAAATTCTTAACGTTATGAAAAATCTACTTAACCGTATTGGACAAGCCTGTTTGTTTGCTGTCCTGTCATTTCGTGCTTATGCCGACTTGCCACCTGTTGAATCGCCGTCAACTGGTGGCGGTGGTGGACTGTTTAACTCAATGAAGGGGTATATCAGAGATGGGGCCACTCTGGGTGGTCTGGTGATTGCAGTAATCGCATTTATCGTGGTAGCCAATGCTGCCATCAGCTGTTTTCACCATGTCCGTCAGGGAAAAGCGACGTGGACCGAATTCGGCGCGTTTATCATTGTTGGTGTGGTCTTGCTGGTTGCGGTGATCTGGTTGCTGACTAAAGCGGCAGACATCATCTAAGGGAGGGAACATGGCGGTGATCGACTTCCTTCCGGACCGATTGAATAACCCTCCGGCCGTATACAAGGGGTTTACCACGGGCGAACTGGGACTGGCTGCGGGAACTGGCGTTCTGCTTGGCGTCCCCCTGGCTCTGCCGATGTTGCCCCTGGTGGGATGGGTGATATTACCGACCTGTATGTTGTTGACGCCGCTGTTGGTTGTTTTTATCGGTGGCCACTACATCAGCAGTTACAAGCGAGGTAAGCCGGATAACTATATCTGGCGTCGCTTCCAGGAGTTTCGTGCACGTTTGTCCCTGGCTCCGGGCTCAAGACTGGTCCTGTCATCTCAGCCCTGGCAAATCAAGCGCTCAGCTCGTATCACGAGGGGGCGCTGATGCTAGCGAGTCGTTTTCGTAATGCGGTGTCTGCTCGGGATAATCACATCCTGACGTTACGCGGCATTATTGTGCTTTTGTTCCTATTGCTCGTCATGGCCATTGTGGGATGGATGTCAGCGCCGCGTCAGCTCACTATCCACAACCCCCCCGATTTACGTAGTGGCAGCACGCGCGAATGGTGGAAAGTACCGCCCTCCACGGTCTACGCCTTTGGGTTTTACATTTTCCAACAACTCAATGCGTGGCCTCGGAATGGCGATGTGGACTATCCGGCCAAGATTGCACAGATGGGTGCGTTCCTGACGCCAGCGTGTCAGGACTTTCTCAACAAAGATGCGAAAGTTCGTAGTGATAGCGGCGAGCTGAAAGACCGTGTCCGCGTAGTGTATGAGCTGCCACGGCGAGGGTATGGCAGTCAGAGTGTTACCGTTCGCTCAGACGATGAGTGGGTGGTACGTCTGGATCTGGTGGCTGACGAGTACTACCACACCGAACCGGTAAAACGGGCCATGGTGCGCTATCCGTTGCGTGTCCTGCGCTGGGAAGGAGACCCGGAGCGTAACCCGTTCGGGCTGGCACTGGACTGCTACGACAGCATGCCGCAACGCATTGAAGCGGCGCCGGTCGCGGCGCCGGAAAAGAAAACGGGGGTATTCCAGTGACCGTTTTTTCACGTATCACATCCGCGTTGCTGATTGCTGCTGCATTTCCGGCTTCAGCGGTAGAGCTGATGCGCTGGGAGCGTATCCCGTTGCAGGTACCGCTCAACGTTGGCCAGGAGCGCATTGTGTTTGTCGACAAGAATGTGCGGGTGGGCTTCCCGCCGGCACTGAAAGACAAACTCCGGGTTCAGAGTAGTGGCGGTGCGGTCTATCTGTCGGCCAGCGAAGCCTTCCCGACAACGCGCCTGACTCTTCTTGATGCAGAAAGTGGCGAAATCATCTTACTGGATATCAGCGCATCTGCCGGCAAGGCACTCCGTGAACCGGTGAAAGTGGTGTATGAGGGAGAGGTCACATCGGTGTCATCTTCGGATAACGCCAAAACCACGGGGAGCAGCAACGGCAATGGGCGCCGGGCAAGCTCGGACTCAGTTAAGTCTGAGAGTGCTGATTCGGGGAGTGGATCAACTTCCCGTCGTCAGGCTCCCTCGCTGAACGCGCCGTTACCTGTGGTGATGACGCGGTATGCGGCACAAAACCTGTATGCCCCCCTGCGCGCTGTCGAGTCTGTTCCGGGTATTCACCCGGTTCCGCTGCGTCTGCCGGGTACGATCACCACGCTTTATCCCTCTGAGCCGGTACAGATTAAACCCCTGGCGGCGTGGGCTCTCAATGAACACACCGTGGTGGCATTACAGGTGCGTAATACCTCCACGCGTAAGGTGATCCTGGATCCGCGTCGACTGGACGGCCGTTTCTTGTCTGCTGCTTTTCAGCATCGCTGGTTGGGGCGAGCAGGTACCCCCGAAGACACGACGGCCGTTTACCTGGTTGTACAGGGTAAACCGGACAGCGCGTTTATTGCCGAGCCGGTAATGCCTGCTCAGTCGACTAAAAAGAGGTAGCAGAAATGCAGATGAAGTCGAACGGACTGGTAAAAATCCTGGTACCTACGGTGTTATTGGCCTCGGCGGTCATCGGCGTGAAAAGCTGTTCCGGAGGTAAAAACAATAATGCAGGCGAAACAACGAAGAAGGCGACGTTGAGCGAGTTAACGCCGGATGACTTGCGCACGCTAGGTATTGAAGGTGATACCCCACAGGACACGCTGAGGACGCTGGTGGGCACACTGAAAAATGTGTCTGCGAAACAGGCACAGCTTGAAGATCAGAACAAACAACTGCTTGAAGAAAACAAGAAGTTGAAATCGGCTAATCAGGATGTTGATGGTCGCATCAATCAGGCTGTGTCTAATTCTCAGCAGGAGGCTGCAAAAGAGCAGGGGGCATTGCGAGGGCAGATTCAGCAGCTGACGCAGCAGATGAACAATGCGCTGGATCAGCTGAAGAATGGACAGTCTCGTACGTCTTCTCCAGCGGTGAATAGCCGGTCAGATTTTCCCGTCGGCCTGGGATTGGGCGATACGGGTGGAATGCCGTCTGCATCAACGACAGGTGTGGCAGGCGCTGATGGGATGATGTGGGTTGAACCTACCGACGGTATTGCAACCGATGCCAGTGGTAAACCAGTGGCGAAGGGGGTTACGGCTACCGGCACTACGTTCCCAATGTCATTTCTTGATGATAACGCCATTACCCGGCAGAAGGCCGAACTGGATCGTAAGTCGGGTTCGGCATCACTGACCGACAACGGTACGCAGGGACCGGTTGACCCGGTTTATACCCTGCCGGTGAACTCGACGCTGGTGGGCAGCCAGGCAATGACGGCCCTGCTGGGACGCATTCCCATTGATGGCAAGGTCGTCGATCCGTACCCATTCAAGGTGATGATCGGCAAGGATAACCTGACGGCCAATGGTATTGAATTGCCTGATGTCGAGGGTGCCATTGTTTCGGGAACGGCTACCGGCGACTGGACGCTGTCCTGCGTGCGTGGGTCGGTGACCAGCATCACCTTTGTGTTTACGGACGGTACTGTTCGTACATTACCGCGCCCGTCAGACAAGGCGGATAGCAGTGGTGGTCAGAATAATTCCGGCAATGGTTCGGCGGGCGGAAGCATTGGCTGGATTTCAGATGAACACGGTATCCCGTGTCTGGCCGGCGAACGCAAATCGAACGCCTCTACATATCTGCCGACCATTGCACTGTTGGCCGGTGCCAGTGCGGCAGGTGATGCCCTGGCACAAAACCAGAATACCTCACAATCCAATGCGTATGGTGGCGTCACATCCACGCTGACTGGCGATGCCGGTCAGGCGGTGCTGGGTAAAACTTTTTCAGGCAGTACCAAAGAAATCGTGGACTGGGTGAAGTCACGTTATGGTCAGACATTTGATGCCATTTATGTGCAGCCGGGGGCCCGGGTCGCGGTACATATCACCCGGCAGTTGGCGATCGATTACGAAGAAAAAGGGCGCAAGGTCAAATATGACTTCAGCCTGAATAAGACTGGAATGGGGATGGATTGAAGGGGAGCACAATGACGGAAAAGAAACGTATGGTATTAGTATTATCGGTTTTTTTGCTTGCTGGATGCAGTACCAGCAAGGACGCCATGCTACCGCCAGGGGACAGCAATATGCTGGAATTGTGGCGTAATGGTGCTGGTTCGGGGACTGCCTCAACATCTGCCAGCGATGGTCGGAGCGTGTTGCGTCGGGCACTCTCTGAACGGGATCGCACTCAACTGCAACAGGAGTCAGACAGCTACAGTCGTACCCAGGAGAACGAAATCCAGCAGACGTTTCCTCGGTTACCCAATCCTGACCTGGTCATGTACGTGTTCCCTCATCTGGCCGAAGGCAGTACCCCGGTTCCGGGGTACAGCACGGTGTTCCCGTTCTACTCTCAGATCCAATACGCATTGCCGGGCGAGCGGCTGGGGGACCTGTGATGTTTTCCTTATTCCGCTCTAAAGCTAACGCGCATCCTCAATATCAGGAGGGCGATGGCCCTTTTGCCGTTGCCGGCCGCGAGCCGTTACACAGAGATGGTACGCTGACTCATCGCGATGAGCTGCGGTTATACGACACAGCTCCATCGATCATTGATTTCATGCCGTATGCAGAATATTTGCCCCAGGAGCGTTGTATCCTTCTGGATGATGGTGTTTCGGTGGGGGCGGTATATGAAGTGATACCGGTAGGGACCGAAGGGCGCCCGGCAGAACGGCTGGATGAGATCCGCGACACCGTAGAGGACGCGCTGCAGGACAGCCTGCCCGAGCTCGATAGTCATCAGTGGGTGGTCCAGTTTTACTGTCAGGATGAAACGGACGTCACCGAGTACATTGACCGGTTGCGTGGGTATGTCAAACCCTGGGCTGAAGGAACCGAGTTTACGAAAGCCTGGCTCGCTGAGACCGAACGGCATATGAAGAGCATTTCGGTCGAAAAAGGGTTGTTTGAAGACAAGATTGTAACCGGTGCACCCTGGCGGGGGCAGACTCGCCGTACCCGCATGGTGATCTACCGGTATGTGGAAACGCAGGTTCGTGATCAGATGTCGCCTGTTGTGATGCTGAATCAGGTGTGTGACAGGGTGACGTCGGCACTGGCCGGTGCCGGTATCAAATGTCATCGGCAGAACGGTGAGCAGATCCACGGCTGGCTGCTGCGCTGGTTCAATCCTTCGCCGAAATGGGTGGCACCGGACGCGCTCTACCGCTCAGCTCACCATGATGATGGCGGACCGGATACGCTGCCGCTGATGAACGATTTTAGCGAGTCTTTATGGTACACCCGCCCCAGGAGCGACGCTGATCGGGGGATCTGGTGGTTCGATGACATCGCACACAAGGCGGTGCCGGTGGAGGCGCTGCGTCGTGTGCCACAGACCGGGCATCTGACCGGGGAAGTGCGGCGAGGCGATAACATCAACGCGCTAATGGATTTGATGCCTCAGGGGTCGATGCTGGTCATGACGCTGATTGTGCAGCCTCAGGACGTGCTGGAAGAACAGTTTAACAAATTGGGCCGTGATGCGATGGGCGAGAACGTCGATTCTGCCCGGGCACGTGAGGACGCTCAAACAGCAAAAGCGTATCTGGGGGCTCGTCACAAACTGTATCGAGCGGCGATAACATTTCTGTTGCGGGCTCCTGACACCGACACATTGTCAAAACGCCAGTTAGATCTGAACAGTAAGCTGCTGAACAACGGTATGAAGCCGGTCAATCCGGAGCACGATGTCGCGCCGCTGAATGGATACCTCCGCGCGCTGCCAATGGCCTTTAATCCGGAGCTGGACAAGCAACACTGGTATAGCCGCCTGATGTTCGTGCAGCATTTTGCGGCCATGTTACCGGTGTTTGGCCGCGATACTGGCACCAGCAATCCTGGACTCAGCTTTTTCAACCGTGGCGGTTCACCGCTGACATTTGACCCGATGAACAAGGCGGATCGTACCCAAAATGCGCATTTGCTGTTGTTTGGCCCAACAGGGTCGGGAAAATCGGCAACGCTTTGTAGCGGGTTGTCACAGACGATGGCTATCCACCGTCCCAGGTTGTTCCTTTTGGAAGCGGGTAATTCCTTCGGGCTTTATGGCGACTATTGCGAGTCATTAGGGCTGACTGTCAATAAAATCAGTATCAAGCCGGGGAAAGGGGTTTCCTTAGCACCGTTCGCTGATTCGCATTTGTTGCTGCAGGCTGCACCCAGCACGTTGATTACTGACGAAGATAAACTGCCAGAATTGGATGAAATCAAGAATGATGACGGCGACGATGAGCGTGACGTGCTGGGGGAGATGGAGATCGCCGCACGTCTGATGGTCACAGGTGGGGAGGCAGCAGAAGAACTGCGGATGACACGTGCCGATCGCGGGATGCTGCGTGAAGCCATTCTGATAGCGGCTCATGCCGCTCAAGATGAGCAGACTCAGATGTTGCCTGAGCATCTGATGAAAGCTCTGGAGTCCATTGCTCGTGACAACAGCCGTGACAGTGAAGGTCGGGAGCGCAGAACAGCGGCGCGTCGGGCCAGGGCCGAGGAAATGTCGGAAGCGCTGCGGATGTTTACCGAGGGCTTTGAAGGAGAGCTCTTCAACCGTCCAGGCATTCCCTGGCCAGAGTCAGATGTCACCATCATTGATTTGGGTACACTAGCACGTGAAGGCTATGAGGCTCAAATGGCGGTGGCCGTGATTGCGCTGATTAATACGGTCAACAATATTGCTGAACGTGATCAGTATCTGGATCGGGAAATCATTATGGTGATCGACGAGGCGCACATCGTGACGACTAACCCTTTGCTGTCGCCGTATGTCACCAAAGTGGTGAAAATGTGGCGTAAGCTCGGTGCCTGGCTGTGGCTGGCGACACAGAACCTGAAGGATTTTCCGAACGTATCCGAAAAAATGCTCAACATGGCAGAATGGTGGTTGTGTCTGACTATGCCGCCGGATGAAGTGGAGCAAATAGCGCGTTTCAAGACGCTGACTGCAGAGCAGAAAGCGATGTTGCTGTCAGCTACGAAATTTCCTCGATGTTATACCGAAGGCGTTGTGCTCTCCACGCGAGTGCAGGCGCTCTTCCGGTCGGTGCCGCCCAGTCTCTATCTGGCTCTCGGGATGACGGAAAAAGAGGAGAAGGCTGAACGCCGGGAACTGATGCAGCAGTTTAACTGCAGTGAACTGGACGCTGCATTCCGGGTGGCGAAACGTCTGGATGTAGCACGTGGCATACTCTCTGAACGGGCGGAAATACTATGAAATCGCTGATGACTGATGTGGTTGTGGTTCCGGATAGCGATATCGCGCCATCGGTAATGTTCGATGTCCCGCCACAGGGCGGCGCCCGTATAGGGGAACATGAGCACCGTGAGCTTTCCAGGCTGCAGGCTGAGGTGAAAAAACGGCTGACTCTGCCGATAGCGGTGGCAATATTGCCGCACCGTATCGGGCGCAGCAACAGTGTATCGGTGCATTTGAGTGACTCTCTGGAGAACACGCTGGATATCTTGGTCACCATTACGGGCAATATTTCATGGCCGGATGACATGGACTATCAGCATGGTATGCGCTGGTATATCAGTGTCCCGGATACGGTAGATGCCATGTGGTTATTGAGCCGACTGGAAACAACTTTGGATTGAGGAGTTCAGCTTCTGACAATGTTGTGTCTATGTCTGCATGTATGATGTAAAATATTTAATTTTTTCAATAGCTTATATTTAGTTGGTGCTGGGGTGCCCCAAGATGGAAAGTTACCCCACCGCTTCTATGATGATTTCAGTTCGCTTGGTACAGGATTTAGCTGAAGTAAGGAAAAAGAATGAACAGTAACCTTGAAAAAGCTTTTCGAGAAGCAGCACGCGCAGCAGACCGTGCAGTCAGCGCTGCGATGCTGAAATATGCGAAAGGGCTTGTCACGGATGAAGACGACATTACTGGAACGCTGATCGGCTGGTTGGACTCTACTTTTGACGAAGAAATTGGTGGTGTCAAATGGTCTTCGTCGATTCTCAGACATCGTAAAGGGGTAGCCGCACAAGAGAAGGCGGCCGGTGCAGACATTCTGTTCCACGTCTCAATCAAGACACCGCAGCTTACCTATTCTAAGGGTGCTCTGATTCAATCAAAGAGGATTGATGAAGGCGTTGAAATGACAGTGGCTGGTCACAAAGAATTGATTAGTCAGTGCGATAAGATGCTGGATATCACGCCGGCTTCGTTCGTTTTCAATTACACTAAGTCAGGAATGCGCTGTGCTTCCGCCACGAAGATTGCGGGGGCAAGTAGCCGAGTATTGAACGATTCGTGTAACCTGACCTCATACCGGTTCTTCTTGGAGCTGTTCCGATGTACTACTGGAGATCGCCTCATCACTTCAGCCAAGTTTGATGATCTTCAGATACCTCAAGGTATCGCCATCAAGGGAACGCTTAGGTAGCTGGTTGATTCGGTTCTTGTCATGAGTCACCTATTATTTGTGAGTTCACTATGATGGGTAAGAGCAATTTTTTGAATCTCAGAAAACAGTTCCCTGCTGGCACTCTGTACCTATAAACGCACCTTAAACGGGTTAGTTTTCCCCGTTTAAGGAGTGCTCACCATGTTCAGAGTTGTTTATCTGACTGTGCTGTTGCTGCCTGCTGGTACGTTCGCCGGCACAGTCATTTATACCGACAGCGCTCACCCTGTTATATCCGGTTCATCCACCGCCCAGGTCGTCTACCTGGATGCTCCCGATAAAATTTTACTGGACTGTCTGCCAATCCGAAGCAAGCAGAAGCGCGTGCCTGGGCAGTACTGACGTCGCCTGAATTCAGACAGCGACAGGCTGATCTGTCATTGGCGTTCGCCGGTGTAATCAAGGTCTGGCAACTGCAGCGTTATCCCGCTGTTGTCTTTGACGATAACTATGTTGTCTATGGCACCACCGACGTCGATCTGGCCAGTGCCCGTCTGAGCAACTGGCAGGAGGCGCGCCGATGAGGATGACGCTGAAAACCCGACGAGCGCTGATGGCCACCCTGTTATCTGTTAGCTGGCTGACAACGGCCAGCGTAAATACGGCACAGCTTCCGGTCGGTGCCGCCCAGTCTCTATCTGGCTCTCGGGATGACGGAAAAAGAGGAGAAGGCTGAGCGCCGGGAACTGATGCAGCAGTTTAACTGCAGTGAACTGGAAGCTGCATTCCGGGTGGCGAAACGCCTGGATGTAGCACGTGGCATACTCTCTGAACGAGCGGAAATACTATGAAATCGCTGATGACTGATGTGGTTGTGGTTCCGGATAGCGATATCGCGCCATCGGTAATGTTCGATGTCCCGCCACAGGGCGGCGCCCGCATAGGGGAGCATGAGCACCGTGAGCTTTCCAGACTGCAGGCCGAAGTGAAAAAACGGCTGACTCTGCCGATAGCGGCGTCGATATTGCCGCACCGTATCGGGCGTAGCAACAGCGTCTCGGTGCATCTGAGTGACTCGCTGGAGAACACGCTGGATATTTTGGTTACCGTTACGGGTAATATTTCATGGCCGGATGAGCAGGATTATCAGAATGGTATACGCTGGTATATCAGTGTTCCGGATACGGTGGATGCCATGTGGCTGGTGAGTAGGTTAGCAAATTTGACAGGATGTACAGAGTAATAATCGATTTTTAAATTCAGCAATATATTGAAAAATAAGTATTTTATAGGTGTCCCCTAAGCGTGAGAAGGAGCTGATGCTCCTTCTCGTTTCTTGCAACAATACGAAAGGTAAAGTCTTCACTCTGGCTGAGCTATTTAAATAACAGAGAAGATAAACCAACTACCATGACCACACCAAGAATCACTTGAATTAAAACAATGAGAAAGGCGATTACGCCAAGAAAGGTTATTTTTCTTCTTAAAATGAATGTAAGTCCAGAAAGAACTGCTGAAAAAAGCACGGTTTTAAGAATGTACGATATGGGTACTAGCGCACTGTGGCCCGAGTGAACTCCGGCCATACCAATAAGTCCAAGGAAAAAACCGCCACAAAACCCCCACCCCCAGAAAGTCATAGGTAGACTTAACTTGCCAGTCACCAGCTTTTTCAACATGACTTAAATCCTTTTATTAGCGAAGAGACACATCAGGAAAATCGTAACGTACTAAGTTATAAAGACTTCGCATGGTTAAGACATGCATTGGATTATACAAAAAATAGACTCAAGGCACAGCCAGGGGTGGTGTTCATCGGGTTGATACACCACCGAGCGAGGTGAACTGTTGCCCAGGTTGTATTAGCTCAGACTCAAACTGACAATTTTTGCGGACAGAACACAATCGAATCCGACAGACTGCATTGAGCGAACAGCGGAGGTTCGCAATCGAGTTGCCACGGGTATTAATAGTACTGCCGTATGTAAATCAACGGGGATCACGTCAATGAATTTGTGCAATCGATGTAAATCCGCGTATATATTTCCCGTTTGACGCGCGGAATGTGGGTCTGAAATTCGAGGAAAAGCATAGTGGAAGGATTTGAAAATATATCCCCTATGGAGGGGGGCCCTGCATCGTTAGATGTGCGACGCGAGCTCAGAGAGGCGTTCGCACGCTGGCTGCCCAGACCCCACCATATCCGTCCCGCGCAGAGTTCGGATGAATGTGTGGATGAGCAGGCACTGCTTAGCCTGTGCGAACATTTCCGTCTGGAGTATCCGGGTGAAGCGAAGGACCTGGCACAAAGTTGGGATGAATCGGAAACCAGGAAGGCTGAGGGTGGGCCGCTTTTCGAAGAGCTCAAACAACAGGGCTGGGTTTTCTTTGATGGGGGGCGCTGGATGATACAAGGCATTCCTGTCGGTACACGTTCTCACATCTCCTATCCCACCCCGGGAACTCAAGGCTTTCTTGAAGAGCTCAGTCGGCCCCAACTGACCCCAAAAACTGACAGCCCACCGGCAGCGGTAAAGGCACTTGAAGAAAGAATTCTGGCTGAATTCTGGCTCGAAAAGAACGTTCCGGTTGAAAACCCGGAGTGTTTCCTTGGCAGGTTATGGGAACAACTTTGTCCTGCCGGGCTTCTTAATTCAGAGAAAGAAATGATTCTGCAGCATGACCAGGCATCTGCTGCTACCCATGCAGACGCGGTAGATTGTGCTTTTCGCGAATGGGCTGCCTGGTGTCGCGTTATTCAAGGTTATGGCGAATGGAGCAGTCAATGGATGCCCGAGCAGAAGCAGTTATGCCGTGAGGCGGCTCACCGCGTTCTTGCGCGTCAAACTCTGTGGGGGGGATGGGACGAAGATCTCGTTCGTTATATTGATGTGCTCCTGAACACCTATGGCATCCCTCAAAACCAGGTACGGTTTGCTTACTGTACCAGGGAGGTTATTCCTCGCACACTGGTGGCAAAAGCTGGCTGGCTTACCAGCCGAGGAGTCCAATATCTGATGATGGATCGGCTGATGATGCATCGATGGGATCAGAATATGGTCAGCTTTGCTTTTGGATTGCTGTGTTCCGAATTGGAAAAGACCGACATCGGTCCGAATGTATTGACTGCATCGGAAGCACTCCTGTCTTTCGCTGCCAACCATCCGATGGCGTTGATGCAACTTAGCATCCGCATCGATGCTGTCTCCGTGCTGCTGGTGGACTTGTTGCTATACCGGCCCACAGCCTGTCTGGCGGCACAATGGACGATAATGTGGCATACGAGAGGCCGTAACAGCGAGCGCAGTCGGAGCCGGGAAGCCCAGATGAGAACTTTTGCTGTGGAGGATGCACTGTCCTGTATTGCTCACTATGTAGAAGCAGACTTACTCAGCCTTGAAGAATGCGCCGCTTTGATAACCTGGTGCTATAGAGGGGATGTACCCATGGGACAGGACATAGCGGATACGCAGCGGTCCGTGGGGCATCAGCTACTGGGGATGATTACGAGGCAAAATGAGCACGTTCAGTCCGAGGTGTTACGATATCTGGTGAATCAGGTACGCTATAAAAATAATGTTTCGTGGGCGTGTTTTTCTGGTGCCCTTGATGGAAAGAGGCATTTCCCGCAGGTGGCTGAGGCCACCATGCTGCCGGTTGTTGCGTTCTACTCAGAGTTTGCGCGTAATCTGAATCTGGATTGTACAGACGTTGCAATGCTATCACCTGTTCTTGCCGGATGCCTTGTTGCCACAGCGTGTGCGCAAGATGCGCCAGTTCGCGATGCATTCCTGATCCCCTTTGATGGCATGGCGCTACTTCAGGAGGCACCTCAGGATGAGCAACTTATTGTCCGTTCCTCAGTTGCCCGGACAATAAGAGTACATGTGCGGCTGCTGGCTCGTGCTGTATCGGGATGGCCAGACGACGAGGTGCCACCGGTGCTCAGCGACGCATTCAGAAAGCTCATTTCGCTCAGCGTCATCGAGCATGATGAGAAGGGGCGCATTGGCGCCCTTACTGACAGATACAGTCCGGGAAATAGCCTGACCCAAGAGGTGGGGTCTCCCGCTCAGGATCTTGCTGCCGCATGGCATAAACTGGACAAAAGTCGGCAGGAAGACCTGTTACAGGTTTTTGCGCAATCCGACGATCCAGTTTTGCTTGCCGAGCTTTGCCAGCATCTTCCCGCTACGGCAAAAGCTGGGATCAAAGCGAAATTGCGACAGCTCAAACCGGGAGAAGCTTCGGATTTCTGGACCTGGACTGAGCTGATACATCGTATTGAAACGTTGCAGAACGCCGAGGAATATGAGCTGGCCCGGGAGCATCTGGATGATGTCAGGCCGGAGTTAGACAACGCGCCACTGCAATCCCGGCTTGCCCTGTTTACGCTTGAGCTTCGACTGTATTTAAAACAAGAAAACTGGGACGCACTGGACATCGCGGTCATCCCCTCGACGTTGCGTACAGAAACAGCGCGGCAAGCCAATGATGAACTGGATTTCTACCGAGCCACTTCACAACTTTTGCGCCCTGAAGGCAACCTTGCCCGCGCCCGGGCTGACCTGAAGCGGCTTGCAGCAATACCGGGGGCAAGTACGGCATACAGAGAAAACTATTTTGCAATCGCGATTCAGCAAATTATAGGCTCCAAGACTCACCCAATAAGTGCGGTGGACAAAGTCGCAGGAGAGCGCCTGCTTGCTGAGATTAAAAGCGCTATTAAAGCAAATAAACTTCTTGAAAGTACGTCATTGCTTGCCAATCGTGCACTTCTCTTAATTGCTCTGGAGCGGCCCGGGGAGGCGCTGGAGAGCATCAACCAACGTCGCAATGAGATCAGAAGCGCAGACTTGGAATTGGCTGCTGCACTTGCAAAACATGAGATGGGGCTCTGGGGTGAAGCGATGGTCATTCTGGATGCGGCCATTACAGAATTTGAGATGAACAAGCGCTTCGTTGAGCTCAGAAACGATCTGCTGGCGGGAAAACCGGCTTCCAGCATCGCTTCGGCATCGGTTGATGGTGACGGTTTAAATTCCATAAGAATCGCATTACAGCAACTGGCCACACTCAATTTCACACAGGTTGGTGAGATCCTTGGTCCGACACGACAGGGGTTGCGCGGATATCTGATAAGGGAAGTCTCCAATGCCGTTGCATCTCTTCAGCGTATGGCCGCTATGCTGCGCGACAGGAAAGACCCTGAGGACGATGCAAAACTCGAAAATGATCTGAACTCCGCAGTTCGAGAAGTGCTGAACGCATCTTTGGCAATAGTCAAGTGGAATGTCAGTGACCAGTCACTCGGTGGCTATACTGCTAAGGGAAATCCCGGCGAGAGGGATTTAGTTATCCGCGCTGGTGGAAGTGAAATTGCCATCTATGAAGCACTGGTTTGCGGCGGTTTGGACCGGAAAAACATCAAGAAGCATCTCAACAAGCTGCCGGCATACGGGTACTGCGATCTCTATTTTAACGTGATTTACTCATATTTAGAGGAGATAAGACCACTTCTTGAGTATGTCAGGACAATCCTCGAGTATGAAATTTCTTTGCCCCTGGTTTTCCGCAGATGTGATGCGCTTATCGCGGCTGACCGAGGAATAAGCGGCTATGTCGCGACTTACGGCATCGATCACCGTGAAGTGGCTATAGTGTTCATGATTGCTGATCTAAAAATTCGGATAGAATGATTAATCGGGTCACACCTGCATTTATTGGTGAATTTGGAATGATGCTCAGGAATGTGGACACAGTCCTAAGCGAGGTTTTCGTTTTCAAATTGTTCCGGGCTGAGACCGCCACAGGCACTGTGACATCGCCAGCGATTGTAATCGGTGGCGTCCTGAGTCAGAATGAAAGGGACATGTTTTCATTACTCACAATCATCCGTTTATGATTGATGACCAGTAAGGACGTCGTTCCTACACCGGTAAAAAGTGCATCACTTTTAAAGTAGGTCTGATTCTGATTCCCGGTTAAATATCTGGCCATCTCCAAGTCTTTCCCTTGTAGCATGACAGTTATGTTAGCTTTTCTTACTCCAATAAAATTCATTCCTGCATCGCTGAGCAGTGGCGGCATGTCCGAAATAGTAAAAAAGAAAACTAGCATGATAGCACCAATTGATATAACGAGGTTTTTTTTGCTCTCTTTCTTAATTTTTCTGTCAAAGTAAATGTTTGGTATTAAGGTGATGCAAAGCGCTATTATAAATATAGATATAATGACTGATTGAACCCCAACCTTGTCAGACTGGATTGCTGAAAGAACGATAACTCCCCCAATAAATGAGATTAAAACATATGAAAATAATGGCTCGTAAATTTTCAAAATCCTTGCCATTCTATATGTTCCTTTCAATGTATATAGCCATTTTTTTCGGGTCTTAATTATTTTTCTCAGTATTATCAATGCGATTCTCACGAATAGATAGGAAGTGAGAATCGACATAGAATACCAGCACAATAGGAAAAAACCTAAGAACAGCGAAAATGAAGTTATGACCATCAGGAAAAATATTACATCTGATAGATACAATCCGGTAGGGAAGAAGTCTATTCGCATACAGTAGAATATAAAAACGACTACACCCGCTCCTGTCAGGCAAAGGTAGATATTTTTTGCCATGTTCATGGTCAGGAATTTTTTTAATGAATCCAACTTTTGTCTCCGTTTATTGTCATAATACTGTATAAAGCTAGACTTCATCACAGTAGAGGGTACTATCAGTTTGGGAAAATCCATTGTTGGCACTTTATGTATTGTAATAATCAAGTAAAGATCTCCTTTACCTAATTGCCATGTAAGGATCTTCACGACTCACTATTTAGACTGTTAAATAGTACATCCGGCATAAGGCCTGTTTTTTTTATCGTTTCCGATACGCAATTGATTGAAACGTCTGAGATGATTTGCATTGCCTTATCTCTGATTTCTGAGAATGATGGGTGAGTTCTAGGAATAAAAGCCTCAAGAAGATATCCTACGCATTTGCCATTTACAGATAATGAGTATGTCCCTGCTGCATGATCTACATTCCATATATAAACCAGCGGTCCGATACCGAGTTTTTCAGCATCAGATTCTTGCTCAATCTCAGGTATGTACAAAGGCATGGATAGCTTGTCATCATTTAATGTTAAAGAGACAAACTGTTTCAGCATTTCTTCAACATCTACCTTATGTTCCTTGCGTTTTAAAAAATTAAACATATCTTCCCTTATAATTAGTTGTTACTAACGATTAATTTATTAAAAGGTTGGTGCTGATGAGGATAGACCACTTTCAGGCTGTTGTTGACATGGATTTTACCCAGTCATGCATGATGTGACGAGATAGGGAATGTATTGGTTAATTTTTTGAATCCCAGAAAACAGTTCCCTGCTGACACGCTGTACCCATAAACGCACCTTAAACGGGTTAGTTTTCCCCGTTTAAGGAGTGCTCACCATGTTCAGGTTTGTTTATCTGACGGCGCTGTTGCTGCCCGCCGGTACGTTCGCCGGCACGGTCATTTATACCGACAGCGCTCACCCTGTTATACCTGGCTCATCCGCCGCCCAGGTCGTCTACCTGGATGCTCCCGATAGAATTCAGGCTGATTTGTTTACTGGACTGTCTGCCGATCCGCAACAAGCAGAAGCTCGCGCCCGAGCAGTGCTGACGTCGCCTGAATTCAGGCAGCGGCAGGCTGATCTGTCATCGGCGTTCGCCGGCGTGATCAAGGCTTGGCAACTGCAGTTGCAGCGTTATCCCGCTGTCGTCTTTGATGATACCTATGTTGTCTATGGCACTACCGACGTCGATCTGGCCAGTACTCGCCTGAGCAACTGGCAGGAGGCGCGCCGATGAGGATGACGCTGAAAACCCGACGGGTGCTGATGGCCACCCTGTTATCTGTCAGCGGGCTGACAACGGCCAGCGTGAATACGGCGCAGATTGTGGCCAGCGCATCGTCGGTATCGTGCATCAGTTGGCGGATCAAGGGCATCTGCTACTGGCTGCTCTGTACCCCATTTGGCTGCTCGGTTAAGACCTCGGTTCGCGTCGAGCATTTCATTCCAGAGGCTGTCGTATCGGCTTACGGTAATAGCGGTGATAACCCCTGGACTGAAATGTCGCTGGTCAGCCAGAGCGCAGCATCTGCAGAAGGTGGATTGATCGGGAGTATCGCTGGCGTTGTTGTCGGCGGGGGTAATCAGGAACTGAAAGCACCAGAAGTCGGGCGTAAGAAGAACCTGCGTTATCTCTATAGCGATGCGATTGGCCATCCGGCGACGTCATTGATTGGTGGAATGGTCCCGGGTTACTCATGCCGCAGTGCCGCCTTGCCGCTCAACCCGTATTTTCTCAGCTCGCTCGATGCGCTGTTCTGGCGAACGTCGTTGCCGGAGTCGCTGTATCCGGAAGCACTCATTCCTGGCCAGCGGGAACTGGGGAGTCAGACGGGCGGTAATATGTGGGGCAACATCTATCCTCGCAGTGGCTTTGTTACCCAGCAGGATGGTTATAAGGCCGCGGCGTTAGTTGCCCAGCGAACGGCCGATGTGATCACCCGAAACGGGCAACTGCATATTTACCAGGCCCTGGTGGGAACACCCAGTCCCGGATACTGGCCACCAGAGCCGGTGACAGAAAATACCGGCACAACCAATCACAAGTGGCAGGCTCTGGCACCGCAATTGTCCATGAGCTGCGCAATCTTTCCGGACAACGTTGGCCAGACATCGATGCCGTATTCAGATCAA
The DNA here is from genome assembly GCF_014855505.1 of Musicola keenii. Taxonomy (NCBI): domain Bacteria; kingdom Pseudomonadati; phylum Pseudomonadota; class Gammaproteobacteria; order Enterobacterales; family Pectobacteriaceae; genus Musicola; species Musicola keenii. Next base: position 18,642 of record NZ_JAAWVW010000008.1, read on the forward strand.
GGCAATTACGCTTGGGCATTGTGGCAGCCTTACAGCTGCTGCCAGCGCCGCGGACAAACCCTTCTCTACACTACTGACCTTTGAGACTTTCCATGATGAATATGAAAACGATGATTGCAGCGGCGTATCTGATGCCGGCAATGAGTTTTGCAGCTACATCTGCCCCATTGGGTACATCCAGCTCCGGGGCAATTAACGACATGATGTTTTACAGCATCGGCGGTGGTTCGGTGATCTCGCAACCGGCCACGCGCAATAGCATGACTCGACTGGGGGTTCAGGGTGGCTGGTCGAGCGATTTGATGTGCGGCAATTTCGACATGAAAACCACGGTCGGTAATCAGCTCAATGGTATGACAAGCGGTTTCAAAGACCTGATGAGCACGGTGATCCAGGGGGCAACCGGGGCAGTAGCCAGTATGCCGGCGATGATAATACAGCGCTCAAATCCCAGCCTGTACGAAATGCTGACCAACGGCATTCTGCAAGCGGGTTTGTCATTCGATAAAGCCAAGCTGCGCTGTGAAAGCCTGTCCAACCGCATGGCCGATTTTACCATGGGCAACAAATGGACTCAGGCGGCAGTAGCGGAGGAGTTCAAAGACATTGTGCAGTCATCCGATGGTGATGCGGTGCGCAGCGAGCAGAAACTGCAAAAGGCGACTGGCGAGGAAGGCACAACCTGGGTCGGTGGCCAGAAAAAAGGTGGCAAAGGTCAGGCAGCCATTCGGCCGACACATGACCTGGCCAAGGCGGGTTACAACATGATGAACAACCAGCCTGTAACCAGCAACAACACGGTATCTGCATCCAGTTGTAACGGCTCTGTCTGCCAGAAGTTCCCCAATTCCGAACAGGCTGCAGAGGCCGTGGTGAAGGTGTTAGGCGATCGCTCCATCCGTACATGCCGCGATGCCAGCCAGTGTACCAGTGGCGGCAGCGAGAATGAGCCACGCAGCAGCGTAGCCGGCACGGGCTTTGCCCCGATGCTGGAAGATGCGACCAAGGCCAATGCCGAAGTTCTGTCGCAGCTGGTATCGGGAACATTGGCACCCACCGCAGAAAACATCGGCAAGCTGAAGACGGGGGGACTCACGGTGACTCGGGGCGTAATTCAGTCACTGAAAGATGACCCGGACAACAGCGCGCTGGTGATGCGACTGGCCAGCGAGCTGGCGATGTCAGAAACAGTGGAGACAGCTCTGGTGATGCGCCGGATGATCACGACGGGACAATCCGAACCGAATGCGGCAGATCAGCCGGAAGCAATGGCGGAAAGCGATCGCCGTATCGATGCGCTGGATCGCGAGATTAACGCGCTGAAAAACGAGATGGAACTGCGCAAAGCGATCAGCAACAACAGCCTGCTGACTGCGCTCGATCGCCAGGGGCTGCGTAATACCGACAACCGGATGCAGCAGAAATCCGGGAATGAAGACCAGGGCTTTAACGGTTTGAGCCAGAAGACAGGAGAGTGATGATGCCGACGAATGTAGAGCCACTGGCGAACAGCTGGAAGCGCAGGGTGCTTGCCTGGGCGAAACAATCTGCCCTGGTGTTTGGCATGTTGATACTCATAATGGCCGCGTTGTTGCTGCTGGCCGCCATGCTGTTTGAATCCGATCCGGACGGCCGACAGGTCAAAGCCTGGCTGGAGGCCAGCCGTTACGGACTATTCGTCTGGCGGCTGATGCTGTACGCCGGCACAGCATGGATGTGGATGACGATACGAGCCCGGCTTTTGCGTTCTAGCCCGCGTCAGACCGTACTGAAGATAGAGCGGTTGCTGCTGCTCTTTGTGGTGTTCAGCGAATGTCTCGCCTGGCGTACGGTGTAAGGAGCAACCAACCATGACGACACAAAGTTATCTCGAATACTTCCTGGTGTTCTTTGGCTGGCTGCTGAATAACGCCATGTGGAATATCCTGAATGGCACGGGTCTGTATCTGCTGCCAGTGGTGTTCAAGATTGTCGGCATCTGGCTGAAAGTACGTGAAGAAGGTGCAGATGAGGGTAACAAGGGTGCACTGGTCTTGCCGCGAGTAGAGCACGCGGCGTACCTCTCGTTCTGCGTCATTATGTTCTGTTGCGTTCCGCTGCTGCCGGTTGACGTCAGTACCATCAAGTTTGACAGCTCCAGGGCGCAGCAGTGCGGTTTTAATGTTCCGTCACCGCAAAACTCGGGCTATAAGGCCCTGGTGAACGATTTTGACGGCAAGACGGCGGAGGTACCGGTCTGGTGGTACTTCGTGCATGTAATTTCGAAAGGGACGACGCAGGCCATGATCGCGTCGATACCGTGTGGCAAACAGCTTCGGCAACTCCGGTTTGAGGTACAGAGCACCAAGCTGCGTGACCCCATTCTGTTGTCTGAAATCCGGGCGTTTGCTGATCAGTGTTACTCCCGGGCGTATTTCAAGCTGAAGAACAGCAACAGCGCACTGAGTGACGCCACCATCAACTCTGTGGGCTGGATCGGCAGCAGTTATTTTCTCAATACGGCGGGATACTACGACTACTACACCTCAACAGAGCCGCGAGGTCAGTGGCCCTATGAGGCGTCCCGGGACAGCGGTTATCCAGACGTCGGCCGGGGAGGGTATCCCACCTGTAAGCAGTGGTGGTCCGACAGCACCAACGGCCTGAAAGCCAGGGTGATGGCGGGGCTGAGTGACAACACCCGGGGGTACCTGAAGCGCAATTATACTCAGGCACAGGCGGAGGAGATTGCGTTGCGCTGGCTGGTCAGCCCGAAGAACGTGGCGCTATCTGAAGGTGGCGAGACGTATGCAACCGGCAGTGCCGGCGTTGGTTCATCGGGGGTTACCGGTGCATTGACGCAAGTTGCGTCATCGTTTGGTCTGGGGATGAAGCAGACAGAAGCATTGCCCGGGTTTGACGCGATGAAACAGGCGTTACCGATGATCCAGGCGCTGCTGGAGATGATGATTGTCATCACGATTCCAGCGATAGTGATGTTCAGCGGCTATGAAATCAAAACAGTCGTGACGATTTCATTCGCGCTATTTGCACTGATATTCATCTCGTTCTGGTGGGAGTTAGCCGGCTGGCTGGATGATCGGCTCATCACCATTCTCTACTCAGCGATGATGGAGCAGGGGCTGGCTGGCGTGGATGCTCAAAGCTCAAACCTACCGATTATCGATTTCATGACCTCTCCGCGTGACGGTTGGATCATGAATTTGGTGCTGGGGATGATGTACCTGGTCTTCCCCATGGGATGGGTGGGGATGTTGAGCTGGACAGGGGCGACGGTCGGGGATATTGCTAAAGGCATTGCTACAGGAATGGATAAAGGGTCTCAATTGCCACGAAAAGCCGGTGAAGAAGGTGGGGCTGCAGCTACGGATACGGTTAAATCAGCATTCCAAAAGTAGAATATTAACTATCAGCCGGGGAATAATGTCTCCGGCTAATTAATCGTAATAATATTCGTCGGATATTTTCTCCATTTCTTCGAATTCTCTGTCTAAACGTGAACGACTGTCCTCTCTTCTGGGGGATAACAAAACATCAAGAACCGGTGCAGCTACACGCATAGCTGTTCTGGTAGCACCAAATGCATCTTGCAGATTTTCCCTGAGGTTCTGCCCATCCAGCTTGCAGAGTTCCTGGTCCCAGTCAGACCGGGATGGTTGCAGGTTTTCTTTGGCGCTCTTGCTGCCGAACTTGCTGAGTTCCAGACCCCAGTCAGACTGCTGCGGTAATTTCTGAGCCATCGTATTCATGCTCCCGCAAAAATAGATTATTATTGCTAATTTAACATGGTGAAAAAATGGTCGCAATTATTCGGTGATGAGCGAGGTATTATTTTTCACGGTATGGGCGGTAACCTCGCATGCCGTGTAAGACCTGCTCCAACAACGGCTCCGTGTATGAGCTGCATTCATACTGTGTAATGGACTGCCTGATTATGGCTGACTTAACCTCGCCACGCGATGCTGCAGGCGTCGCACCTCATCAAAATCACGCATCTCACGCGCTTTTTCCATAATTTCCGGCGTGGGTTCCGGCAGATTCTCAAAAAATTCCTGGAACTGTCGGCTAACTGAGCTCAGCGACACGCTTGAGGTGTTGGCCGTATTGCGGTTGGTGTAAACCAGGCGGGAAAGAGGTTTTGTCAGCTCCTTATTCTCCATGTGCCGATTGAAAGTCCAAAGGTAAACGTCAACCAGCTCTAGCCCCGGACTTCGGGTGCCTGACTGGAAGACAAGCGGCTCAACTGGCATGTTTTTCATGTCCATGACGGGCAGCCCCGGCCCCAGCTCCCACTGCTGCTCCCGTATCTGGCGATAGAATTCACTCAGTTCGCGCTGGGTTGTGTTGAACTGAGACTGCTGGTCAACGATGATTTTGGCCCTTCTGTTTGGAGACCCCAGGCGGGCACAGATTCCGTGCAGTACAGACTGAAATCCGATCATGTTAGGCATGATCTGCAGCTTATCTTTGTTGGTTTTACAGTTATATCCCAGATGGTCAAAATTGGCCGCCGCCCAGTTCAGGGCATCGGTGATCAGCTCATTCGAACGGGGGTCACGCAGATTGACAACGCGCTGAAGCAGTACGTCACAGACCTCACGGAACAGCGCACTCGATCGCTCATCGTGCGCCTCAAGGCGGGCACGCCATGCCTTTTCAGCCAGCCCATTATCAAACAGGTTTGCCAGGTTAAGCAGCAGCGGGTAACGCAGGGGAGTCCAATAGGCCGACCATGCTACCGCCGGGTTCATGCCCTGATCAAACACCTGATCGAAAAACGTAATAATGGCGTGATCGCGTTTGACAACCTGGCAGATATCAAAGCGGATTCGGTGTTTTTTCTGCAGCACCAGTAGGGTATCGACGACATCTGAGAGACGGTGCATTCCTAGTTCTGCGGCGTGAAGACGCTGCACACCCAATTTCTTACGGAGAGCAGAGAGCTCAATTTCTGCAACCTCATCCAGATCATCAGGGGAAGACAGAACACCGTAGGAAAGCACGGGTTGAGTCTGGTCAAAAAGATTCGGACCGGTATGGCCGGTTTCATCAACGTAAAAGTGCATATAAACGTCCCATGTCGGGCTGCCCGAATTTATCGGACATAAATTGAAGCGGAAGGCGAAACAGCAAACGATTTGAAGAATGTTGCACTTCCTAGCATTGACCGCAAGAGATCTGGTTATACCGGTTTTCGGATCCGATTGGGGAAAATAATAGGGAGGTATGTTAAAGCCTTACTTTATTGACATTCGCCATTTTTTTACACTCACGTTTCCAGGCCTGGGATACCCAGGCCCTGATGTACACTGGAGGTAAAGAACAACATTGGATTACTCGCGATACATAAAGTAATCCACATCTTCATCCCTGGCATAATGTTTGGGATGCGTTAGAATGATGGTGTGTTCCCTACGAATATTACGGAAATGATTAGTAAAAGCTACATCCCATGTATCACTGATGCGCTGAACTTCAATATTTCCATTCTCTTCTTTTTTCGTGCGACAGAAGTCGTTTGTCATATGTTACCTCTCTATGTTGTAAAGAGATCAAGATTTTACCATAGCTGACAGAGAGAAATGTTTTCAACTACCACCCTGCCGAAAACCCCTGTTCTCTCAGTCGTTGGCGAAGACTCTTCACGTATGCCTGATCAATCATATCGTCAGGTGACCGATCACAGATGATATTACTGATGGTGGCCATAGCGTCGTCTGATAAGCGGAACCCCGCTGGAAGCCCCCAGGGCGAGCCATCAGAAACGTCCCGCAGTCGGCTAAAAAATTGCCTGAAAAAATCAGTGTGCGACCCGCGTCTGGCCCCCACAATCGCAGCTGTCGCCTCATCCCTGCACTCCACTTCAAAATTATCTTCCCCCATGACCTGGAGCAGCTCAGATATATCCGGCCAGTACTTCAGATCAAAGCTACTCAGTTCATCCAGCCTCGGTTGAATGTATGAGCGATAGAGCCAGTTTTCACGACCTGCCTCGTCAATGTAATCGGTAAGCCTGACCATTCGGTCGACACCGAAATATCCACTTCGGTTTAGGATGTCGCTCATACGCCGGAGTGCCTGTGCCAGGCGAATGCTCATTACAGGAATAGCCTCACAAAGTTCCTGTAGTTCCCGATGATCTGCGCGCAGGATGGCGTGATGATCAGGAGTACCAAATCCACCGGCGAAAACACACTGTTCCAGCAGGATCCAGAGCTGCTGGCCAGTGACTCTCCTTTCTTCCAGTTCGGCATACACTGCTTCCATTTCATTGTGTCGTGCAATGAGCCGCTCGAATACCGGCCATGTAGATCTCCAAGCCTCGTCAGGCCCACTTCGCCAGTGATTAAGTTTTTCTGTCAGCAGTTGGAGCGCTCGGGTGGCAGCATCATTTGTTTTATCAGTCATCATCAATCTTACCTTGTTTACTGGTTACGACTCATTATCGATTAACAGGGCTGCGCCGTCGGTATCCGGAGCAATTTAATTAGGCACTGTCGGAATACCCGTTACGGCATTATCCTTGCGGTCATTTCCTGGTATTCCAGTTGACCCGCTCTATTACCAACTGGTCATGTGTGTTCGGATTGAGTGCCTGAACCCAGAACTATCGGTCAGCTCTTCTGCGTCGTTCAAGGTACGCCGCGGCGCGTTTGGCAGACATATTAAGCTGGTAATATCGATGTCAGTGATGCATCGATATTTAACATGGTGAAAATATCGTAGCAAGGAATAGGGGGATTAACTAAAATTGGACAGTTAGAAGGTAGTAAAAACACCATCATCCTAATAGTTCGATATTGTATTTAATGGTGTGATTTATATTTAATTTAATAGTTAGGATTTCATTATGCCAATTATAAAATCTAAGATGCTTACAGATGCCAAGCCCTCGGATGAGACCACTAGACTTCTTCTCGAACAGCTTGATTTACCGCCAGACACACCTATTGCATTGATGGTTTTGGCGGTGGAGTTCGACCGTAAAAAATATTACTGCTGTTTATCAGGTGGTGAAATTCGGAATGGACAACCTCATTTTACACTTGTTGGTCAGGCTGCTTTTGAAGCACTGGCTAATCACCCTTCTCCAAATGATACTTTGACAATTCAGGAAATTAAGTTGGATGAGATACCTCTAAAAAACAAAGTTAAAGCTGTGTTGAAGCGTGCCCCTTCAAACTCTAAAATTTGCTTTATAGGAGACATGCAGGGTGAATTGGATGGGGTTCTGAGTGATGTTTTTAATATTAATCACACAGAGCATTAGGCTGTGCCCTTAATTTTAATTACGCTTGGATGAATGTTTTTATAATTTAGGGTGTAAATATGTTCTCGAAACTGATTCCTGTAAAGTTATTAACTCTTATAAAACCTGATGGCACAATTATTGACGGAATAAAAGGCAATGTACAGCCGGGTAATATATTTGTAAATAAGGGTGACTTCACAATCGAACAAGATGATATTTTAATAGTTCATGATTCTGATGGGGAAAGTGAGAGATATGTGGTTGTCAATCCAAATTTCTTTCAGGGAGAAGGGCAGCTCATTCCCCCGAACTACCAGTGTGATGTTAAGATCTGTAACTTCTGAGATAGATTTATAATGTTACTAGGCCGTGATTACGGCCTTTCTTACTTGATACGAGAATTCTTCGATCATATTTATTGCTGACCCGAATTAATTCATTCTACTGTACTTTGTTATCTTATTAGTAATTATCAATAATCTCATTAGTTATGCACATATCCACGGGCAAAAAAGCCAGCATCTGTCTCCTCCCCAACAAGGGGGGAGCAGATGCGGGAGCGGTCGGCGAGTGTCGAGCCGACTTTGCCGGTGGGTATGTGTATAACTCATTATTTTACATTTTGTCTGTTCGACCGGTTTTATGGCATTGATCTGGATCGCTGAGTTGATCTACCATTTGTTCGTTATACCGTCACTGATGTGACTGCCAATGCCCTGGTGATCTGAGAGGGGCGCTTTCGAGTGATCACAAAACCGCATGAACAGACCTTATTACGAGCGAACTGTTTAGCCTGAAAGGCGGTGCTGCAAGGTGGCAAAGTCGTTTATCCCTTGAAAACGACAAGTGCGTAACGGCATTTAGGGTTCATTTCACATCACAACAGCAAAACGTACGCTTTGATCGTTTTGCTGCTCACGTCAGAGAATGAAGTTAATTCATTGATTTCATTATATACAACGACTCGTTGAGACCTTTGCGCTCCAGGATATGCCATTTGGAACATTTGGCATCTTCCGGGAGAACGCATTGGGAACACGAGCGCGCGTCACTTGCGTTGAGTGAAACGAAAACCAAGTGACGCGCGTAGCGCACAACGTGCTGAACCGCACGTAGCGCCGCTTCAATGAAAGTTGTTCCATCTGACCAACACGTAGTGAACTTCGTTTTGACGCTTTTCATATCGTAAATGCGCTTTGAAGTGTTCACTTTTTCAACATCAACGTCGTATGTAACGCAATAACCGCGTCAACGATGATCTTTTAAATGAGGAGAAAAATCGACACAGTATCGATGGCGACGTCACTAACACTGACGTGTGGAAGCAGTCTGATTCATTAACGAGTCAGCCCGGCATAAGCCGCGAACGGGTGAAATCCCCGGGGTGCTTCGCAAGAACTCAACTTATTCGCCACCCCGATGCACAGATACTTGTCGAGACGCAGGAAGCGCATCTTAACCGTGCCGTCGGGGTGAACATTCAAATCGTAAATCGTTGGTGGCGTGCCACTGACGATACCTACATTTCGTTCATGCAGACGAAATGTAGGTATCGTCAGCGGATTGGGTTGAGGAGAGGGAATGAGTAAATTAAGTCGTCAACTGGTATCACTGGCAAAGCAAGGTGGTGGTAGTTTTAAAACTGTCGCTGATCGCATGAAAATCGCTGATCGCGTTGCGTCCAGGTTAATATCACTGAATATACAGATTCGTGATGCCAACAATTTGAAAGTCCGTCACATCCAGCAATATATAAAAAGTCGACGCGATGAAGGCATTTCATTGCGTACACTTCAAAATGAGATGTCCGCTATTCGCGGAGTGCTCAGAGTCGCAGGAAAAACCATTATGGCGAATCCTGAACACGATGCATTGAATAATGCATCGCTAGGCATTTCCGGGGCGAACAGAGATGGTACGAAAGTCGCCATTCCTGAAAACGTATTTGAGTCTGTTTTATCTAAGGTATCAGAAACGGACAACGGTGTTGGATTAACGTTGCAGCTGTCTCGCTTATTGGGATTGAGAACGGAAGAAGCGGTTCAGTCGGTTAAATCATTAACGACATGGCGAACAGCGATTATCAACAACAGCGAACGAGTAAAGGTGATATTTGGAACAAAAGGGGGGCGTCCCAGGGAAACGACAATTATTGATAGAGATAAATTGTTACCTGTTATTAATTCGGCCATTCGCTTTGCCAGTGAAAATAATGGTCGCCTGATAGACAAACCAAACCTGCACTCATCAATAGAGCGTTATAGAACAGTAGTCAGAGAAGCTGGCTTAGTAGGGAAATATGCTCCACATAGTTTGAGATATGCTTATGCGCAGGAAGCGCTGGTATTTCATCAACAGAAGGGACTGAGTGAGGAAGAGGCTCAGGCAATGGTGTCAATGGATTTAGGTCACGGTGACGGACGAGGTTATTACGTTAATCGTGTATACAGTAAAGTTGACCAGGATGAGTAATGATGATGTGGTATTTATTCCGGGTGATACGCATGTTCAGGATATTCCTGCAGCGCAGGATATCATGGCGTAGTTTTAAGCTGTCGCTTTATCCTCGGCAACGAACGGTAAGTTTGATTGCCGGAGGCGTATTGTTTTGTGATATTCGGGATGAGCGTGTTTTTTTTCAGTAGTACTTGCTACCCATCTTTTTGTCGATGTATAGTAATCACGCTAACCGTTGTCTTTCGACAACAGCCAATGCCCCAACGTGACTTGAGAGGGGCGCTTTCGGGTAGTCACACGGTAAAGATCATCCGCGTAACCCTCATGAGCGAGTTATGTGACCTGAAAGATGATCGCCGTAACAGGTGGTAAAGCCGTTTAGCCTTTGAGAACGGCGGGTGCTGACGCATTCAAGGTCATTTCTACTTTAGTTCTTCCTTTTACCTTATCTGAATTCAACCCATATGGGGATTATACCCCTGTGGGGATAAATCCCTTTTAAACCCATGAGGGATTTTTCAATGAAACATGATGATTTGGAACTGACAGTTGTGCCTAAAGGCAGTAACGAATGGCATTTGATGTGGAATGCTCTCGGTAATCACGAGGCAAACCGCACGTTATCTCAGCCAACTGTAGCCGAAAATTTCGGTGAGGTATGGCAGTATATGGAAACCGGGGCGACTAAGTCCTTATTCGGATTCGGAAAACGAAAACGTTATTTCCATTATTTCAGGCATCGTTTTCACCCGACAAAGGGTGCTGACTACAGACTCAAAATTCCTGCAAGTAAGGAATTTAAATCAACGGACTTGGTTGTCACATGGTCGCTGAAATCGACCAGTAAGCCAAATGTGACCTGAAAGGTGATCGCCAGAAATGGTGGTAATGCTGTTTAGCCTTTGAGAACAGCGGATGCTGACGCATTCAAGGCCATTTCCACCCAACCTTTCTGTTTTTTCTTACTCACCCTGTCGGGATATTATCCGATACGGGTAATGCGTCCTCGATAGGTTTTATTGACTGTATGAGGATGTTCTATGCGAACTGATGCGTATTTTTGACAACATCGCTTGAGCTGGTTGAATGAACCAGATAGCTCAACGATAGCATGATATTTTCTTAACCCACCGCGGGGAAAACCTCCCCGATCGTGGCGAAGTTTTCTCCGCTTTTTTTTGATGGAGAGACTTCAATGATAATTTCACTGTTGCGTAAGCTGATAAACGTACTGCGTAATAAATCTGCTGATCACGAACAGGAGTGGTTTACCAACCGGACAGGGCAACTGAGTTTCCGCCCTGTGATTTCACGTCGTAACGGGATGTATGTTGCAAATGTGGAGCGCCGGGCCGGTACTCGTGCCGCTGAATTCTTCGCTTCGGTAGGAGAGTTCCGTAGTGCACGGCGTGCACTGGCAGAAGCCAGTATAATGGCCAGACACATGGCGTTTTACCGCTACCGTTTCACTCTGTAATTTACTGTTACCGGGGAAATCCATTCGGATTTCCCCTTCCTTTGACCCCGCGGGGATCTTTTCCCGATAACGAGGTTCCCGCTTTGCGGAGCCCTGTATCAGATGCCCTTTACATTTTCAGTATCTGAGTCTGGTGACACAGCAGACTCACTGACAAACGAGCAGAAAAGGCTTGTTCGGCAAATTATTCGCGATGAGTGTTATGAACGTGACCGTTCAACTCTACTCAAACTGCTGGGCATGATGACCGTGGTAAAACTGGTTTGCTCACTGGCGTTTGGTCTGCTGTATATGGTGTACAAGTGGTTTCTCTGACGGGCTAAACCGAGGAGATATCTATGCTTCTGAGACTGGCCATCATGGTCTGGAAAGGCGTGTGCTGGTTAATGATGTCATTGTTGTACGTGTTGAAACTGCTGCTGACAACGCATTACAACCATCGTGAGCGGCAGAACGTGGTATTCCATACCGTTTACAGCGGAAAATGGTTACTGAGCGACAATGCGGCGGCCTGTGGTCGGCCTGTCGTGATACGTGATGCACTGAACCATTTTCAGCCAGGCGTCGAACTGATCTATTTCGGTGATGAGTCGCCCGATCAGATGTGGGGCGATAAAAAGCTCAAGGATGAAAACGAGGCAATCGATATGGCAAATCAGATGCTGCAGCGCGTGCTTGGCCAACGCCATCGCGTGCTCAACGTCGCCTAACGTCATCGTTTTCTGTTGTTACTTTTCCCATGATACCGGGGCTCCCGCGTATCATGCCGGCAGCTCCGATACGATTTGGAGTTGTTTGCTATGAACCTGGTACCTCGTGTGCCGGCTATCGTCATCGACGATGATGTCTGGCATCGTGTTGTTACATTTCCGGCTGAGCCGCAGCGTGAAGGCGAGCGTTTTCAGTCACTACTCATTGCATCATGTCAAGCCTGGGCAGCACTGAAGCCTGGTGTTACTGATGCGTCATTCGGGATATACAGCGAGCCACCCGGCAGTGCTGACAATATCGTGCCATTATGGCAGCCACTTCGGCTCCACTATAACGGCAGTGAGTTGTCGATTCTGATGGGCAGTTAACGTTATATCCACCGCCTGGCGGACTTATCCGTCAGGGTAAGTCCGCCGTTTTATATCTTAATAAACCAAGGACTTATCCATGACCGAGATGACTAATCACAACCTGCAGACTTTAGTAACCGAGCCGTCAATCGTCAGTGAAACCCGCACCCGGTTTCAGAAATGGCTGCAAACGCAATTCGATCAACATTACCGCTCTTTGCGAAACGAGAGTTATCGCGATTTCCTGAAGGCGGAGTTCCCGCAGGAACTGGCACAGTATGACCAGGCCTGTGAACAGTTGCGTGATGCCGAGTTTGAGCGTTTCACCGAGCTGCAGACACTGGGGTTGTTCCTGTTCCAGCAGGTTGAGATCAAACGTGCTGAACTGCGCCGCCGCCGTCTTCGCTGGCTGAGCACACTGGCAGTGACCACCGTGGTTACCGGCGCACTGGCCGCCTGGCACTTTGGTATAATTGATGTGACTTATCTGACCGGAAAAGCCCATCAGCTTTATGCCAACGTCCAGGGACTGGTGAGCTTTGCCACTGGTCTGTTCCATCCGCAGACGCCGTCTGCACAGTAATTACCACACCATCCCCCGGGGAGAGCGTATCTCCTCCGGGGGATACCTCTCTCCTGCTGCGTGAGAGGTTGAGCATGGCACATTTTTCACATCAACAAATTTTTCACTTTATCAATAGCCGGCTGCTGGCATTGATGAAACGTGGAATTATCCCCTGGCATCTTGATACACCACTTCCTGCATCGGGGATCCCCGAGCACGCCGTGACGGGGGAGATGTTCTCCGGCATTAACATTCTGCTGCTCTGGCAGGCCACTAGGGACAACATGCTGTCGTCCAATCGGTGGCTGACCGGTGACGAACTGCGTGCGGTCGGCGGGCGACTGATTGACAGTGCCAGGCCGACGACGATAGTGCGTTTTCGTCCCACACTTTCACTGATGAAAGTGGCCAATGTGGCACAGTGCGAAGGGTTGCCGGCGGAATATCGCGGACCGGACATCAAACCATGGCGAGCAGAATTACCGCTGCTGGAGCAGATGGTGTCGATGGCAGAGGTGCCGATTGTGTTCCGGGAAGATATGACATCTGAACCGGCCTGTTATTTGCCAGGCCCGGATCGAATCGAAATACCACCTGTTACACAGTTTGATACTGACGTGGGTTTTTACCAGGCACTTTTACCTTTGCTGGTGGCATCAGTTGGGCACGAACAGCGGCTGAATATTCCGGATGATGTGGTCTGGGAACTGGTAAAAGAGCTCGCTACCGCGTTTCTGTTGGCCCGCTGCCGTTTGTCAGGGTTCAGATCGTCATTGTCATTTATGCCGGCTCTGACGAGTCGGTTACGGCAGGATGAATCAGTGCTCTTTCGTGCCAGCATGTTAGCCAGTCGTGTACAACGCTATCTGTTGCGTGAACCTCGTGCTCTGGCGGTAGAGCGCTGGCAGGAACTGGCAGCATTTCTGACCGGGCAGTATTTTGACCAGTCCTTCGCTGATACCTCACTGGTGTGTGAAAGTGAGGTGATCGGGCATCTGAAGGCGGGCAATTCGCCTGGGCAGGCCATCAGCGCACTGGCGGAGCTGTATCGGTGGCCACGTCGTTCAACGCTGACTCGTGCATCACTGACACTGGCGCATGATGTCCTGGCTCTGGCTGAAGTGTGCCCGACGGCGCTGACGGTATACCGGCGGCAGACCGAGCGGCAATTGTCTTTGCCTGATGACGCGATGATGCCTTTGTCTGCGCCGGCGCTTTCTGCCGTCGAACCGGTACCTGATGCGGCCAATGATGACCCTGAGGATGATGGTGATGATCCGGCAGATAACGTAGTCGAGTTGCCCTCGGCTGCAACGTCAGGCTCTGGCCGTAATGCTTATCGCAGTCAGTTTGTTGCGTTGTTTAAACGTATATCGCCCTATGAAAACCGCTGGCAGGTGTTCAGTGACTTTGTGCATATGGCGGCTATCTCGTTGTACAACAGCATCTTCAAAAATGAAGAACTGGAAGCGGACTATATGCGCCGGGTCAAACGCTACTCAAAAGAGGATGCGTCCAGACTGGCGGAGCTGATGGGGATCCTGACCCTGGGGCTGGAGTATGAGGTCTGTGATTTTCTTGGCAGCATATTCATGGAGCTGGAACTGAGCAGCAGTCGGATAGGGCAGTATTTTACCCCGTATTCTGTCAGTTACATGGTGGGCAAAATACAGATGGTACCGATGGCTGAAGCGCTGCGTAGCGGCGAACGCGAGTACGTGACGGTGTCTGATCCCGCCTGTGGTGGTGGGGCGATGATCATCGGCATGTACCAGGCCATGCGGGATGAAGGTTTAAACCCGCAGAAGCAAATGTTCGCACACTGTGTCGACCTCGATCCGGTAGCGGCCATGATGACCTACGTACAGTTATCCCTGCTGGGATTACCGGCCGTGGTCGTTATTGGTAATTCGTTAAGCCAGGAGTTCAGTCGTCACCTGGTAACGCCGATGTACCATCTGGGACTGTGGCGTTACAAACTGGCCCGGGATGAAGGCATTCGTCACGATGTCGTGCCGACGGCTCCCGCAAAGGGCGAAGCGGCGTAACGTTTAACTGATTTTTTCTAACCCGTCAGGGCATTCCTGGCGGGAATGCTCTGGCTTTTTCATTGACGGAGCATGTTATGGAACTGATTGATATGTACATTATCCAGCAATTTCGGGCCATCGGTTTGGAGCTGGAGAGTGATGAACTGGACTGGAATGTTGGTGATGGGCTGGAAGGGTATGTTAACGCCAGCCTGATATTCACCCGGGAGCGGTTGTTGCCAGTGATGGAAGCGACGCTGACCGAGCTGGCTCAAAAGCCCGGCAATGAGGCGCGTTGTGAGCGTAGTCGGCGTTATCTGTCTCTCTGGATCCAGGGATTGCAGGCCCTGAGCGAGCGGGAGCAGAACTATTCACTGTTACCGTATATGCACCGGCAGAACAGTGGGCGGTTCATGACGCTGATTTGTCCGGACTACCAGGCGCTGCTGCAACTGACGGATGAAGATTTTCTGACTATGGCGGGGCAGATGGATGTGAGTCCGGCACAGCAGATCCCACGGGGACTGTTTGCAAAAACCGTTTCACACTGGATTGCGTTTATGACGCATCTGGGGGAAAAACTGGCGGACATCAGCAGGCATTGTTATCACCAGCTCAACCGGTTCTTTCACCGCTGCAACTTTGACGAACGACGTATCCGGCGGTTTCAGCTCTCGATCGGCCACATTGATGTAATGTGCCGACCGCAGAAATTATCGGAGATAGATATATGCGAGTTCGACCCCGACTATCTTGTGCAGTATATCGATAAGGTGGCGGAAGGTATCGTTACGCCAGTCTGTGTACAGGCAACGGTATTTTACAATAACGGTATCGAGATGGAGTCGTTCCTGGCCGATGTCGACGTTGACAACCTGGATAGCATACCCAGTTACGACTACCACGAAGTGGTGGCAGACGCCATCGAGTGGGTGAGGGTGCAGTTTGATGTGGCAAAATCAAACGAACAACAAGTCAGGGAAGTGACTGAATTGCGAGTCGCAGCCTGACAGTGATTTACATGAATAGCGCCTTATGGCGTAACGGTATGGCCTAACGGCTCCCCATAAATAAAGACAGGCATAGAAGGTTGTGATCTACTTAGTGTTCCACCAAGTAAGATTACGCCTCTATGCCTGCTTCTCAATTTTGCCACGCATTCTATCAGTCAGTCTCTGAACGCTCCATCTGTATAGCAAAAACGTGTTGCTTGACATGACTGTCGCACTGACTTGCGGTACCCCCCCTCTTTCTGTGGTGGCGCAGCTTGTTGAACCATGGAGTTCGGGCTTTGGTCAGAACGCCCAGAACAAAGACGATAGGCTGATACAAAGCTAGTGGACCATATAAACAAAAACATCGCGGTGGTTGCGTTAGCCAACAAGGCTATGCCACTACAGTAATTTCAAACTCAAGAGATGACGGAGTTAAAATTCAAACGAATCTATGTTGGTTCACAATATCACAGTAAAAGTGCTGTACCCTATATCAAGTTCGGGTACATTCTAACCATTTGAGGCAGAGCCACCGCAAATCTACATATCCAGATGCAATGCGCACGGTAACCTTTCTGTAAATCAGATATGAATCGAGCCAATAGCGATGCGCACTGGGTCAAACTTGTAAATCGTGCGTTGCCATGTGTCTACAAAATGACGAGTTAGTTGAGTCAATAGCAATAGTGATCCGGTATAGGATGTAGGAATGCGATGCATCTCCGCAGACTGCAAAAGATCTTTATGGAATGGGGGACGTGGTGCATTTCGACAACTGGTGCCTCATGGAAGAAATACAGGTAGGTAATCATTCCTGCAAGGTCATGAACGTGCAGGAAGCAAACCTTCCGACGGCGATCCAGGCGACTGCTGCTATTGTGCCAGCGCACTATGCATCTGAAGAGCAAGTCGCGCGAGCGCTAGTACGGCTAGGTAAACCGGAAGCGGCTGCGCTAATTCAGGGCAAGCTTGCGACCACGAAGGCGATCCGCTCCGGAGATCTTGGAGAGATTTACGCTACTGAGTGGATCGATGCGCATAGCGGAGGTTATCGTGCTCCGATCAAGCGGCTGCGATGGAAAGACCATCGCAATATGGCAATGCGAGGCGATGACGTCATCGGCATCCTTCAAGATCCTCAGACTCAACGTCTTCACTTCCTTAAGACGGAGGCAAAGAGTCGCGTCGCACTGACCGCCCAAGTCCTTACCGAGGCGAGGGCTGCCCTGGACAAGGATGGCGGTCTGCCATCTGCGCATGCGCTGTCCTTTATCTCGGCACGCCTGCTCGAATTGAACCAACTGCCACTCGCCGACGCGATCGACGACGCGTTGTTGAAGCACGGCATTCCGCAGCAGAACGTCCGCCATCTGCTTTTCACCTTTTCCGGCAACGCACCGGATGCGTTATTAGCAGCGTCTCTTCAAGCCTATCCTGGGCCGATAACCCAGTGGGGCGTCGGCCTGCGCGTGGATGGGCACGCCGCCTTCATCGACGCAGTCTACGACCGAGTAATTGCCAATGCCAACAACGCCTGAAGCAATCGCGGCTGACATCACGGAGGCGGCGACTGCCGGCTTCCGAGGCCGTCTCATCGCGCGCGGTCAGGCGCGAGCAATCATCTGGAGAGATGGGGTGCTCCCGCCAGATGCTCCGGCTTTTGCTGCGCAGCTTGGCCATGACCTGTATTCCTATGGCTACGCCCTTTTTGGGCTGGGTCTTCGCCTGCGAGAACTCGGCGGAGATGCAGCTCAAGCCCGGACCGCCTTCGAGCAGGCGGGTACAGCCTTAGAAGCTGTGATTGCAAAGGGCAATCGCCGGGAAGTCGATCGCGACTTCCACTTCATCATGGCAGCAGCGAGCTATCACCTTGCACATCTGTCAGCGCGTGCCTATTCGCTACTGACCCTTGTTGAAGCGGATGAGAATTTTGCGCCTATGGAGCGTGTCCTCGCCCTGTTGATGAGGCGGAACTTCGACTCGCTGCGGGTTACCGTGCTTGATTTCCGAGCCTCGGGCGAAGGTAGTGATGCTCGAATCACAGCCAGAATCCAGGAAAGCTTCAATCAAGCTGAAGCTGCGGCCAATATCGCGGGCGGCGAAGACTTCGTCTTCGATGGCCTTGACATTGCGCTGACCGACACCTTCATGGCAGCGATAGCCCTGTTCCTGCTCGCACTTGAACGTGGCGAGCGACCATTGCTAGAACAAGCGTTGGAGCGACTCCGCACCGGACTGGCCATCTGCAGCGAGATGAATATGCTCCCGCAGTGGTGGTCATATCGCATCGCCATCCACCTCCTATCCGATCTGTGGTCGACTACCTTTTATGAGAGGGTTCCGCATCAACCAACAGGCGGTGAGGCGAACGATTGGCCCAGACTCCGCGAATTATTCATCGCGCTGCTGCTGCGTCGCCCGAAAGCCGAAGTGGATCTCTGGCCTTCGCAGATCGATGCGGCAAACCGCGCGGTTGATCAAGCTGACGATCTGGTTGTCTCTTTGCCTACCAGCGCGGGTAAGACGCGTATCGCTGAACTATGCATTCTGCGCTGCCTCGCCGGCGGGAAGCGCGTAGCCTTCATCACGCCGCTGCGAGCGCTGTCCGCGCAGACCGAAACAACCCTTCAGAGAACCTTTGGCCCACTCGGCAAGACGATTTCAGCACTCTATGGCAGCATCGGAGTCAGCGGCTTTGACGAGGATGCAATACGGGAAAGTGACATCGTTGTCGCGACACCGGAGAAACTCGACTTTGCGCTCCGCAACGACCCCTCTCTCCTCGATGACGTTGGCCTACTTGTCTTCGACGAAGGGCACATGATTGGCTTGAATGAGCGGGAGGTCCGCTACGAGGTTCAAATCCAGCGGCTTCTCCGACGCGCTGATGCACATGAGCGGCGCATCGTGTGTCTCTCGGCGATTCTTCCTGACGGCGATCAACTCGACGACTTCGCCGGATGGCTGCGTCGAGACCATCCTGGCGGCTTGATCAAACATGACTGGCGTCCAACCCGGTTGCGGTTTGGCGAAGTGGTTTGGGCGACCCCCAATGCGCGCCTGAATCTCCGCGTCGGCGAAGAGCGCCCATGGGTTCAGCGCTTTCTTACGGGAGTGGCGCCGCCAACCTGGGTGCCGCCCAAGCGTCGCCGAACCAGGCTCTTTCCAAACGATCAACGAGAACTCTGCCTAGCGACAGCTTGGCGGCTGGTAGACGACGGGCAGACCGTCCTCATCTTCTGCCCGGAACGACGTAGCGTCGAACCGTTTGCGGACGTGATTGTCGACCTTCATGAGCGCGGAGCGCTGCGGTCGTTGCTGGAAGCAGACCCTGCTGTTCTCGCTACTGCAATAGCGCTTGGTGAGGAATGGCTGGGCCCGAACAGTGCAATCCTCAAGTGCCTGCGCCTCGGAGTGGCGCTCCATCACGGGGCTTTGCCAACGGCCTACCGGAAGGAGATCGAAGGCCTGTTGCGTAGCAATATCCTCAAAGTCACTATCTCCTCGCCGACCTTGGCTCAAGGCTTGAACTTGTCCGCTACCGTTGTGGTCATGCACTCCCTCCACCGAGCGGGAACCAGGATCGACATCTCCGAATTCAAGAACGTGATTGGGCGGGCCGGCCGGGCCTATGTCGACGTCGAAGGCGTCGTGCTCTTCCCCATGTTCGACGAGATTTCGAGAAAGCGGAGCAACTGGGAAACTCTCATCAATGATCTCGGCGCTCGCAATATGGAGAGTGGGCTGGTGCAACTCGTCGCGGCACTGCTGTTCCGCATGAGAGCCCAAATCGGTGGTGACCTGGATCAGCTTATTGACTATGTCGCGAACAACGCCGCGGCGTGGACCTTCCCGGAAGTAACGAACGAGAGCCCCGAAGATCGCGAACGAGCCCTTTCGGATTGGCAGCAGCATATTGCAACGCTCGACACGGCCGTCCTGAGTCTCATTGGCGAAAACGATATTCCGGACGATGGGGTTACGGCGGCATTGGACGACATCCTCCAGTCCTCTCTGTGGCATCGCCGTCTTCTGCGACAGAACGAGCAGATTCAGCAGGTTCTAAAGGCCGGCTTGGTTTCACGCAGTCAGCATATCTGGAGCCAATCGACCGCAGCGCGCCGCCGAGGCTACTTCTTGGCCGGCGTAGGGTTAGGAACTGGTCAGGCGCTGGACGCCATTGCAGAGGATGCGAATCTTCTACTGATTCAGGCCAACGGCAGCATTCTCAATAGTGATGCCGAGGCGGCGATAGCTGCAATTACAGCGATTGCGGAACGCGTCTTCGTCATCTATCCATTCATACCGGATCCTATGCTGGAAAATTGGCGCGATATTCTCCGTGCCTGGCTTCTCGGCGAACCTCTCTTCGCCATTGCCGCCGGGCAGGAGTCGGAGACGCTGCAGTTCATTGAGGGGGGCCTTGTCTACCGTCTCCCATGGGCGATGGAGGCCATTCGGGTGCGTGGAGTTGCCAACGGCGACACCATTGACGGGCTCCTTTCTCTTGAGGACTATGAGCTTGGTTTTGCGGTGGCTGCCGTTGAGACCGGAACGTTGAATAGGTCGGCTGCGATCCTCATTCAGGCGGGGTTTAACTCTCGGCTCGGTGCTATAAAGGCTGTCGCAGACAGTGGCGCGACCTTCCAAACAGCCCAAGAACTTCGGCACTGGCTCGGTTCGGATGAACTTGCGGCGTGGAGCGCAAGACATGATTGGCCGACACTAGAGACAAGGGCGATGTGGATGGAGTTTGTGCAAAGCTTCACTCCGCGCACGAACCGCGTCTGGGCAGAGCGCCGGTACAGTGTGAAAGTGGCATGGCGCGAAGTACCGCCACTGCCAGGAACCCCAGTTCAACTTCATTATTGGGCAGGTCAGCTACGTGTGCTTGCTACGGACGGTGTGCGGCTGGGGACTGTGCGAACTGAACTTGAATTAGGGATAGCTGGTCTGATTCGGGCCCAAACGTCTCAATGCGTAGGTTTGATCGACATAGTGTATTTGGGGCCCGACGACCTAATGGTTTAGTACATGTCAATGAATGAGTCAGAATTCGCTCAACCGCAGACTTTCAGTTGAAATAACATTATTTATAAATATGTTACTTGATTGATGACTATCCAGTAATACTTTGCGAAAGGATGTGCATGACTTCGCGTACTTATGTGCATACATGAATCGTGATTTGGAATTCGAAGTTACAACAGAAATGAATCATTACACCAACTCAAAGCATCAATGATTCCGTCTTTAAAGGATAGCGTATGGCATTCGATATTACTGTGTTTAAACAAAAGGAGTTCAGAGAGGCAATCAACAAGCTCGAAGGGCTGCTCTCACACTCGAAAGCAGTTCTGCTGGGCGCTGGGGCTAGTTCCTGTGCAGGATTACCGTTAACAAACCAGCTCACAGAAAAAGCACTACAAAGTAAGGAGCTCTCAGCTGATTCAAAGCAGATATTGGCTGCTATACAAACTTCTTTTGCTGGCGCAAACCCAGCGTCGCACATTGAAGACTACTTAAGCGAACTGGTCGATTGGCTTGCCATCACGGCTCGTCGAGTAAACCGCAATGTAATAGCTAGCAATGTGGCTATTGGTGGCACTGAATATAGTAACGACCAGCTATTGAAAACTATAAGCGAGATAAAACTGGCGATTTTTAGCGTTATTAATGTTCAAGTTGACTCGGTTATACACGAGCGTTTTGTTCAGGCATTGCATCGACCAATACGACCAGGTAAAGACAGCCTGCCGAGTGCCATAGATTACCTAGTGATGAACTACGATACGTTAATTGAAGACTCGCTGGCGCTTTCACAATTACGCTACGCTGATGGCTTAGAAGGTGGTGTATCAGGATGGTGGAACCCTTCGACGTTCGAACAGAGCAATCTGGATGCCCGGGTGTTTAAATTGCATGGTTCAATCAATTGGGCTGAGAATTCCTCGGCATCCACACCGTTACGTATTGCTCCGCACTTGAAGCGTAGTCAAGAGCAGGCCGCAAAAATTATGATTTGGCCGGCTTCGACTAAGTATCGTGAAACTCAACTCGACCCCTACGCGAATTTAATGCATAGAGCGAGAGCGGTTTTAAATCCGCAATATGGTAGCCAACGTGT
Organism: Musicola keenii; assembly: GCF_014855505.1. Classification (NCBI taxonomy): domain Bacteria; kingdom Pseudomonadati; phylum Pseudomonadota; class Gammaproteobacteria; order Enterobacterales; family Pectobacteriaceae; genus Musicola; species Musicola keenii. The sequence continues at coordinate 40,606 of NZ_JAAWVW010000008.1, forward strand.
CTTACTGATCACGGGCTATAGCTTTGGTGATGCACATATCAACCTTGAAATCGAACGTGGTTTAAAGGCTTCAAATGGAAACCTTACTGTGATTGCGTTTACCAGCGACGCAGAACCTAGAGGCGTATTACAGACTTGGCATGAAGATAATTCGATCAACGAGCAAGTACTTATTTTCGCCGATAAAGGTTTTTTCCACGCCAAGCAGAAAGTGGTCTCCGCCAATAGCATTCAGTGGTGGAAGTTTGAAAACCTAACTCAGATCCTTGAAGGAGGTATTTGATATGGATAACAATTACATAAAACCCATTGAGAATCTATCCATCGGGAAAATTATCGAAGTCGATGGCTCCCGTATTATCGCCGAGCTCGATCCTGCTATTTCAGATCTTTCACGAGTTTTTGCTGGTGAGAACTATCCGATTGGGCAGTTTGGCTCAATCATCAAAGTGCATTTTGGCCGCCGTTCTATTTATGGTCTAGTTAGTCGGTTACGCATGAAGGCGGACTACCAGATTGAAAAGGGCTTGCCCGTTGCCTCTTCCGATGAACGCCTTATTGAGGCGGATTTATTTGGTGAGGGCGAATGGCGCAGAAAGGGAGATAGCGAGTTTACCCTTGATTTTGAACGTGGTGTTGCCACTTACCCGCTGCCACAGCAGACCATTTACCTGACGCCAAAATCAGAGCTCAGATTTATTTACGGTGATGCTAAAGGGGCCGTTATTCAACTTGGTGAACATGTTGGATCTGGTGGTGCTCCTTGCTACGCAGAGCTCAATGAGTTGCTAGGCAAACATACGGCCATTCTAGGCTCTACCGGTGCAGGTAAATCAGGCACAGTTGCCGCTGTTATTCACAGTATTCTCGAACGTGGTCAGATAGCTAAACATGAGCACTGGCATCCGCAAATCATCATTCTTGACCCACATAATGAGTACGGTAAAGCTTTCCCTCAGCATCAACCTTTATCAACTGATGATGGTTCACTGAAACTACCGTATTGGCTACTTAATTTAGAAGAGTCACTGAGTTTGTTTATCGGTAAGACCGAGTTTGCAGCTACGTCACAGTCTAATATCGTTAAAAATGCGCTAATTACTGTACGTGAGCAGGCAGCAGAGCAGATTGGACTCGACAAAGGGCAATTAACAGTTGATTCACCCATTCCTTATGTTATCGGTGACAGTAGCGGGCTTGATCATTATGGTAAGAAAAACGGTGACCTTTATACAGAAGGATTGATAGGGGCTATTAATCTGCAAAGGCCACAAGGGACAGAGAAAAAAGCCCATGAGGATTACAGCAAAGTTATTCGCAAGATAGACTCATTACTAAAAGATGGTCGACTCAAGTTTATGATGGAAAACTGGGATAATGGAACAGATCCGTTACCCGCGATCGTCAGTCAATTTTTAACACAAAACACTACCGTTCAGATTGTTGACCTTTCAGGTGTACCAAATGAAGTAGCAGGCGTTGCTAGTGCCGCAATAGCTAGAATTGTCTTTCAGATTAAAGTCTGGCAAACAGAAGTTGAGCGTCAAGATAGTCCCGTTCTCTTGGTTTGCGAAGAAGCTCACCGTTATGTGCCTAATCGTGGAGAAGCTCAGTACGAGGCTGCTCAGTCTGCAATTCGCCGGATTGCGAAAGAAGGGCGTAAATATGGTGTTGGTTTATTGTTGGTGTCGCAAAGACCTAGCGAAGTTGAGGCGACGGTGTTGTCACAATGCAATTCATGGATTGTGCTCAGAATAACCAATGATGCCGACCGCGAGCATGTTCGCAGTGTGTTACCTGATTCAATGTCCGGTTTAACCAAAATGCTTTCCGGTTTAAGGCGTCAAGAGGCCATTTTCGTTGGTCAGGCAGCAATGTTGCCCACAAGAGTAATGATTCGAAGCTTAGCCGATGACCAACTTCCTCGCTCAAACGATGTCGATTTCGACAAAGGTTGGCAGCAACAGGCGATGACGATCAAGAAAATCAGCGATGTGGTTAAAAAATGGAGGTATCAGAGCAAATGATATTAATAGGCGATCAAAATGACGTTGTTGGGGACGTTGACTGTTCATAACACCGCTATTGTTGAATAATTCTAAGGCTTTGGGCGATGATTTTTTCAGTTGCGGGATCGGCGGGAACGGATAACCAGCATATAGCCACTATCTTGAATCTGCGGATAACGCCACTGCTTACAGAGCTCCGTGGCCCTGAAAAAGCCTTCCTGCCATCCGGACATTCGCCATGATCTGATGTAAATGCGTTTTCCCGGGAATGTGTGTTTCAGTCGTCTGATTTTACTGCGCGTGAACAGGTGTGATTGCATCACAACCTGGGTGTCGCCGTTTGCGATTTCATTAATACGGTCGATGAGTTCATTCCATGCCTGTTCAAGGTCGGTCGGTAAGGTTCGAAGTTTACGGATATTTCTAAAGTTGTTGACGTGTATAGCAACAGTATCGGTGTGATGGCGACGAAGTTTTCTGACAATGAAATAGGATCGGTCTATATGGCCAACCAGCCAATACCCTATTCTTAAAACTATTGGTGGAAGAATTAATGAGAGCAATGTGACGGTGGCTGTTAACTCAACGATAGGTGGAGTCGGCACAGAGAACGACGGAATGATAACCACCAGTGTTGTTAATAACAGGAATATTTCCCATATCAGGATAGTCAGTAGCATAACAAGCATTTTTTATGTTCAGCCATGAAATGAAATTGTGATTGATGGATGGAGAGCGCCTCATAGCTTAATAGCCCCATTTCAGGTGAGAAGGGGAAATTATGCTTGGCTGGCTGAAAAAACAGGTATCAGGGTTGTCACCGCGCGGAGGGATTATCCTCCCCGGTGTCTCCGCAGGTGCGGGTGCATCAGCCGACGGCTGGATAGCCCCTTGTTCGGCCGATGAGTTGCTGTCTTCTGCAGGCAGGCCTCGACTCATGCAAGCGCTGTGGGAGAACTGTCCGCTATCAGCCAACATGTTTGAGTCATTGTGGCTTGCTCCTCTGCGCCACGTCGCCGAGCTGGCTCAGTCATTGCCGCTGGCATCAGGTGAATATGCGAGGCGTGGTGGATTACTGGATGCAGTTTTGTCTGTGTCGGTGTGTGCTGTCAGATTGTCAAAATCTCACTTGCTGCCACCAGGGGCACCGCCGGAAGAGCAGGCGGCGCAGAGTTCTGCATGGTGTACGGTTATCTACTACGCAGCACTGTTCAGTCTGGCTGGTGAGCTAAGTTCTGTCAGGGGCGAAATGCGTAATGGCAAGCCCTGGTTACCTGCGTTAATACCCCCGACTGATGTGTATCGGTTTCGTCTGGAGTCTGATGTATCAGCTTTGCATTACTGGCGTCTGATGATTGCCGGTCGGCTACTTCCACAGTCGGCACTCATCTGGCTGTCTCAATGGCCACCCGTATTACAAGCGTTGTTGTCATATCTTGATGAACGGGCGGGCGGGATGGTTTCGGTCATTGTTGGTAATGCATGGGAAAGGTGTGGTCTTTCTGGGGAAAAAAGCCATGCAACACAGTTAATTGCAACGCCAACGAGTACCAGTATATCTCAGAATACTGAGAACTATTCTGATGAACATCCTGTATCAATGGGGATAAAAAGCGAAATAGAAAAACAAAACAATAATTATAATAATAAGCCTGGTGATAATCAGATTGCTGACAACGTGCCGGTATTGGCTACTCAGGAACCAGACGTTCCAATGAGTATCAGTCCTGATGAACTGGTTTCTGCATTGCACTCTCCAGAAAGCGCTGAAGATAGCGATCAACAACAGCAGGATACTGCGTCGGGTGATGCGGATATTGACACACTGTCGATACTTGATCGTCAGCTTTTTTCGTCAGCGGAAGATAAGGAATCCATTTCCGGCAATGAGCCAACGGGTGAGCATGGTGAGAAGCAGTACGGTCGTTTATTTTTTGAGTGGATTGTCGAAGGGATTAATTCGGGTTCTATTTCTGTCAATGAGCGAGATAGCTTTACTCATGTCGTCAGTCAGTTTTTATTTTTGAAAACGCCAGAGTGTTTTTTTAAGTATTTATCATCATCAGGTATCGACATTGATAAATCTGCGCTGCAGCAATCGTTTGAAGCCTCCAGCTACCACCATACACGCGGAGGGAAAGGAATTTATACCTATCGTATTTATGATAATCAGGAAAGAGCAGGGCAATATGAAAAAATAGCAGGTTATATGATACCCATTACTGCATTGTCTAAATGCAAAAGCAGGCTGGTAAATAGCAGCCCATATGTTTCACCTAATAATTAAGGACAATCTACATGACTGATATTGGTTATGAGAGTCTGCTGGACGATTATTTTTTTTCTAAATCGTTACGTCCGGCTACGGAGTGGAGTTACCGCAAGGTAACAAATTCATTTATTCGGTTTGCATCTGATATGCCGCCGTGTCGTGTGGACAGAGCGGCAGTATTGCACTGGCGTCGACACTTACTGACAGAAAAGAAAGTATCGGCAAGAACCTGGAATAACAAGGTGGCACATATGCGTGCGATATTTAATCACGGCATAAAAACACGATTGCTGCCCCATACCGAGAATCCGTTTAATAATGTGATTACACGGCCCGACATGAAGCGCAAGAAGACACTGGCTGCTGGACAACTGGACGCGATCGATCGCCTCATGGAGCAGCATCTGGAGCTGGAGCGTCAGGGGATGGGGGTGAATTTTAATGAATGCGCACTGTATCCTGCCTGGTTCTGGAAAACGGTTCTCGATACGTTGCGTTATACGGGTATGCGGCAGAATCAGCTGCTGCACATTCGTCTGAGTGATGTGAATCTGGAAACAGGGATAATTAATCTGCGCCCGGAAGGGTCGAAAAATCATCGCGAACACCGGGTGCCGATAATTTCTGTGCTACGCCAGGGATTGAGTCGGCTGATAGAGGAATCGGTCGCACGCGAGGCGCAACCGGATGAGCAGTTGTTTAATGTTTATCGATTTATTGGCAGAGCGAGCAATGACATGGTGCCAATGTCAGAGATTCCACTGCGCTCGTTCTTCCGCCGACTGTCGAACGAATGCCGTTTTACGATCAGCCCTCACCGTTTCCGCCATACGCTGGCCACCGAAATGATGAAGAGCCCGGACAGGAACCTGCAGATCGTGAAAAACCTGCTGGGGCACTCCAGTCTGAATACGACGTTAGAGTACGTGGAGTCAAATATCGACAGTATCCGGGCGGCGCTTGAGGGGGAATTGCGCTGTTAGCTGACTAAGGACAGATTAACTTTGTTCTTTACACTGGCTTGACAGAAAAAGGAAAAGTTGTAAGTATTTCGCGGGCAATAGGAAACCGGTGCATACGTCAATATGCACCGGTTTATGAGTCTCAACTTCTTCACTGTGTGTACTTGTCAACACGAACACAGTTTCAAGGTCGGACCCATTTGACTGCCCGTTATGAGCGGATACTCGTAACGAACAGGCTCTGAAGAATGGTGCCCGGACTCGGAATCGAACCAAGGACACGGGGATTTTCAATCCCCTGCTCTACCGACTGAGCTATCCGGGCAACGGGGCGCATTAAACCGTATTGGCTGCACGGCGTCAACGAGTTTCTGTCAAAGGCAGTGTGGTTGCTCTATTTTCAGACAACACATTTTGCTTTTCTAGCTATTAATACAGAACCGTGATTTTTGTTGCGGGTTGAGCCGCCAAGCCATTTCGTATTCTTGAATTCGACGAAAAATAATGCCACTATTGCGCGGTTTTTAACTTACCGTTCACCTGTGGTTACGAGGGTTGCTGATATGTCGGATTCAATGTTCGTGGCGCAGTCATTTCGCGCCGGTGCCTTGATGATGTCGCCATGTTCCCGTCGTTTATTGTCCACATCCCGTTCGTTCCGATTATCCCCAGCCACCATGCGGTGAGGCGTCATTACGCCCACTGTTAGGCATGATTAAAAATAGAGCGTCGTCTCTGATTTTACTGATGTCTATCGGATGGTGCTGGTCCCAACTTTTCCAGCCCTGACCCGCGATACTGCGCGGAGTCATACGCCTGTCGTTTTTGGTCGGCATCGTGGTGGTTTTCGGGATGATTATCCCTGCGCTGTGTCTTTCAGGCACGTACACTCATTCTTAACCGTTTGGGTTTGGTTACATGAAACAGTTAAAAATTGCGGCTAATACGGCGGTTGCCTCCCGTCTTATCACCCTGCGTCCGGTTGTGGCGCTCAGTCAGACCGATTTTACCGACATCGCAGCAGTGGTGGTCTCGGTGGAGGAAGCCCGCAGCGGCCTCTTGTCGGTGATGCACCATTCCGGTTTCGGCATCCCGGCGTTTGTCATACGCGAACCCTGGCACAACAGCGAGGAAACGTTGCCGCCGGGCAGTGAATGGCTGAGTCTGGATGCCGCCGGTGAGCACGCTATCCAGTTGGAGAAAGCCGCGGCGGACTATCAGGCGCGTCTGTTACCGCCATTTTTCGATACGCTTGCCAAGTATGTCGGCATGCGTAATACCACCTTTGCGTGTCCCGGGCATCAGGGGGGCGAGTTCTTCCGCAAGCATCCGGCAGGGCGTCAATTTTTCGAGTTTTACGGCGAGAATCTGTTTCGTTCCGATATCTGTAACGCGGACGTCAAACTGGGCGATTTGCTGATTCATGAAGGTGCAGCCAAAAAAGCGCAGAAGTTTGCCGCTCGAGTATTTAACGCGGATAAAACCTACTTTGTGCTGAATGGAACCTCGGCCGCCAACAAAGTCGTGACCAATGCGCTACTGACGCGCGGTGATCTGGTGCTGTTTGACCGTAATAACCACAAATCCAACCATCACGGCGCGTTGATTCAGGCTGGCGCGACACCGATTTATCTGGAAACCGCTCGCAATCCGTTTGGTTTTATCGGCGGTGTCGACGCACATTGTTTCAACGAAGATTACCTGCGCTCTCTGGTGCGTGAAGTGGCCCCAGAGCGTGCGCAGGAAGCGCGCCCGTTCCGTCTGGCGGTCATTCAACTAGGTACTTACGACGGCACCATCTATAACGCCCGCCAGGTCGTGGATAGTATTGGTCATCTGTGTGATTACATCCTGTTTGATTCCGCCTGGGTAGGGTATGAACAGTTTATTCCGATGATGGAGCAATGTTCGCCACTGCTGTTGGAGTTGAATGAAAATGACCCCGGTATTTTCGTGACTCAATCGGTACATAAGCAGCAGGCAGGATTTTCTCAGACGTCGCAAATTCACAAGAAAGACAACCACATCCGTGGGCAGAAGCGTTTTTGTCCTCATAAGCGCCTCAATAATGCGTTCATGCTGCATGCATCCACCAGTCCGTTTTATCCGCTGTTCGCCGCGTTGGATGTCAACGCTAAAATGCACGAAGGCGTCAGTGGTCGTCGGTTATGGATGGAGTGCGTCAGGCTGGGGATTGAAACCCGTAAGCAACTGCTGGAGCACTGTTCTCTGATCAGGCCGTTTGTCCCCGCTATGGTGGAGGGGAGACGCTGGCAGGATCATGAGACGGAAGCGATGGCGCATGATGTGCGTTTCTTCAATTTTGAACCGGGCGAGAGTTGGCATGCGTTTGAAGGATATGCGCGGGAGCAGTATTTTATCGACCCGTGCAAACTGTTGCTGACGACGCCGGGGATCCATGCCGAAACCGGCGAATATACCGAGTTCGGTGTGCCTGCCACTATTCTTGCCAACTACCTGCGGGAGCACGGCATCATCCCGGAAAAATGCGATCTCAATTCCATCCTGTTCCTGCTGACCCCGGCGGAAGATCGCATGAAGATGGAGCGTCTGGTCGCTGCGCTGGTGCAGTTTGAGCACTTGATCGCAAGGGACGCGCCGTTGAGCGAGGTGTTGCCAAGTCTGTATCGCAAGTACGAACAGCGTTATGCCGGTTATACCCTGCGTCGTTTGTGTCAGGAAATGCACGACTTTTACGCGAGCCATGATGTGAAACGCTTGCAGAAAGAAATGTTCCGCAAAGCGTCGTTCCCGCAGATGATGGCTTTACCACAGGATGCACATAGCGCCTTCATTCGCGGCGATGTAGAACTGGTGCCGCTGCATGAAGCTGAAGGGCGCATCGCAGCGGAAGGCGCGCTGCCATATCCGCCGGGCGTGCTCTGCGTGGTTCCGGGTGAAGTGTGGAGCGGTGCGGCGTTGCAATATTTTCTGGCGCTGGAAGCGGGGGTCAATCTGATGCCGGGTTTCGCACCGGAATTGCAAGGGGTGTACTGCGTGGCGCAGGAGGACGGTGAAAAACGTCTTTGTGCTTACGTTATTGCCGGGTAACGGTGGCGGAGGATATCTCCGCCCTGTATAAACCGCAGCAAGCGCTGCGGTTGCTTCGAAAGCGGGTGGTCAGTGGTCGCCCTTGCCGGTTAGCCGACGGCGTTTTCGTGTTCCGCCCGAAGCCGATTGGCTTCCTCTTTTTGTTTGCGCAGCCCGAACCAGCCCAGAATCAATAGTATCGCCAGTACGGGAACGGTGGCGATGGTCCAGGTACCGTTGGGGTAGTCCAGGGCCATCAGTACCAGCACGCCCGCCAGGAACGCCAGCGATAACCAAGATGTAAAGGGCGCGCCCGGCATGCGAAACGCCACCGGCTTCGCCTTACCCGCCTTGATGGCCTGACGCAGTTTCATCTGACAGATAACAATGAACGCCCAGGAGCAGATAATGCCGATGGACGCCACATTCAGCACGATCTCAAACACTTGAGACGGCACGATATAGTTCAGAAATACACCGATCACATGGATGCAGACAGTAACCAAGATCCCGGCGTAGGGAACGGATTGTGCGTTCATATTGCCCATAAACCTGGGGGCGGAGCCGCCCAATGCCAGCGAACGCAGGATGCGTCCGGTGGAGTAGAGCCCGGAATTGAGGCTGGAAAGCGCGGCCGATAACACGACGATATTCATGATGGTGCCGATGTAAGGCACGCCCAGCTTACTGAAAAAGGTCACGAACGGGCTTTGTCCGGCCTGATAGGCGTTCCAGGGCAGCAGGCATACCAGCAAAATTACCGATCCCACATAGAACAGGCCGATACGCCAGATCACGCTATTGACCGCACGCGGCAGCGTTTTTTCCGGATCTTTGCATTCACCGGCGGCGGTACCGATCAGCTCTATACCGGCGAAGGCGAAAATTACTCCCTGAACCAGCACCAGTGCGGGCAGTAAACCGTGCGGAAACATGCCGCCATTATCGGAGATCAGGTGGATACCTGTCGGGTTGCCATCCAGCGGATGGCCGGTGCCGAGATAGAGGGTACCGATGATGAGAAACAGGGAAATGGCTGCTACCTTGATGAGTGCAAACCAGAATTCCATTTCGGCAAACCACTTCACGCCAATCATGTTCATGGTGGTGACAAGGGTTAATGCACTCAGAGCCAGAACCCATTGCGGGATATCGGCAAAGGTGCCCCAGTAGTGCATATACAGGGCGACGGCAGTGATATCTACAATGCCGGTCATGGCCCAGTTGAGGAAGTACATCCAGCCTGCGACGTAAGACGCTTTTTCGCCGAGAAATTCCCGTGCGTAGGAGACGAAGCTGCCGCTGGACGGTCGGTGCAGAATCAGCTCGCCCAACGCGCGCAGGATGAAGAACGAAAAAATGCCGCATACCAGATAAACCAGCGCCAGCGCCGGGCCGGCCATTTGTAATCTGGCGCCAGCCCCAAGGAAAAGACCTGTGCCGATGGAGCCGCCGATGGCGATCATCTGTACCTGGCGATTGCCCATGCTTTTGTGATAACCGACTTCGTGTGAATCGAGCCAGCGGCGTTTGGCATGGTGTTCTGAGTCTGTGTTGTGTTGGTTCATTACCTGTGAGGTTCCCTTGTCTGTCATTCAGGAGAATGAAGTGGATTTTTTTCTCATGGATGGGTGCCCGCCGGGCGCGGTGTGTGGTGGTAGTACGAACCATCCGGCACCGGATTCCTGGTTTAGCCGGGCTGAAAAGCGCAGAGATGCTACCTTTTCCTTTTTCGGGAGGCAAAAATTCTCTGCGCTTTCGCAGGGATTGTTGTGTTTTTATATTTTGTATTTTTGGTTTTCTATGATGTTAAATTCTATGATTTTGGGGTTTTTAAGGAATGTCATCTCGATATATTTTTTGATATAGAATTTGCTTATGACTGTAACCAATCGTTTGCATCACGTCCTACGGGTTATTTTCAGCGTCTTCGCGCGCCTGACGCACAATCGCTTTCGCCATCCAGCAGGTAATGTCCTGTACTTCCTGATTGTCCAATCCCCAAATATCCTTGAAGACCAAAAAGACTTCGGAGCCGTAAATCAGCGATAAGGCGTGTATAACGCGCTGACGAATGGCATCGGGCACTTGCCCCTCCAGCGGTTGCGTAGCCATGTGCAGCAGGCGTTTACGGTTGCCGCGCACCAATTTTTCTTTGGCTTCCCGGTTGGCTTGTCTGTCGGCCCATTGTTGCAGAGAAAGATGCAGAGCGGCGCGCAGCGCGCCTTCGTGCTGAAACATACGTGGATAAGCGAAATTCAGCAGTTCGAGTATGCGTTCCAGTGCATCGGGATGGGTCGGATTCCAGTCGAGAATCGGGCCCAGACTTTCGGCAACGACGGCGGATACCAAATCGCTTTGGGTTGGGAAATAACGATAGGCGGTAGCCCGGGAAAGTTGTGCCTGCGCGGCAATATCAGTGATGGAAGGGAACACGCCCTGGTCAAACAGGGTCATCGCCGTGTCGATCAGCAAGCGCCGGGTTCGTGCACGGGTGGAGGAGAGACCGTTATCCTGTTCAGTCACGTATAACCTCATTCGTTGTATTTTTAAATGGTTAGCTGCGGCTTATCGCATCAGATTGCGCCAAATATAGCAAAGCCGTGAACGTGATCGCCATGTCAATGTAATGATAGCTGTATGAGATAGCAATATTTAAATGAGATTCAGGTCTCATTTAAATAATTAATGAATTGATGTTTTGAAACCACAGTCTCATTATAGTTCATGTTTTATACGCTAATCATAATTTTCATATAAATTAATATCTTATGTTGTTTTTTTGATTTAATCGTGTCAAGCGGGAGAAGATGTAATGGAACATGTTTCTGGCCGTGTCTATCTCGCGGCAACCATGGATACTAAAGAAAAAGAACTGATTTATGTGAGGGGTTTAATCGCTGATGCGGGGTTAGAAACCGTGACGGTAGATCTTTCCACTCATGCACTGACAGAACAGACTGGCGCTGATATCAGCGCCGGAGAGGTCGCCGCCTGTCATCCTCAAGGTGCTGCGGCCGTATTTTGCGGCGATCGCGGCCGCGCTATCAATGCCATGGCGCTGGCGTTCGAGCGTTTCATCCTATCCCGTAACGATGTGGCCGGTTTACTTGGGCTTGGCGGTTCCGGCGGTACAGCGCTGATTACCCCGGCTATGCAGGCGCTGCCGATCGGCGTGCCGAAACTCATGGTTTCTACCATGGCGTCAGGCGATGTATCCGGCTATATCGGCGCTAGCGATATCTGCATGATGTATTCAGTGACGGATGTTTCCGGTTTGAATCGCATTTCCCGGCAGGTGCTGGCCAATGCCGCCCACCAGATCGCCGGTGCGGTAAAATGGCGTACTGCGCCGGACGATGTTCAGGATAAGCCCGCGATTGGCCTGACAATGTTTGGCGTCACCACCCCCTGTATCCAAGACGTTTCTCGCCAGTTGGAGGGGGATTTTGATTGTCTGGTGTTCCATGCCACCGGCAGCGGCGGCAGAGCAATGGAGAAACTGGTCGACAGCGGTCTGTTATCCGGCGTGCTTGACCTGACGACCACTGAGGTCTGTGATCTGCTGTTTGACGGCGTGCTGGCCTGCCTGCCTGAACGTTTCGATGTCATTGCCCGCACACGAGTGCCTTACGTTGCATCCTGCGGCGCGCTGGATATGGTGAATTTCGGCCATCCGTCGACGATCCCGGAAAAATATGCCCATCGGTTGTTCTATAACCACAATGCGCAAGTCACGCTGATGCGCACCACGGCGGAAGAGAATGCCGCAATGGCTCGGTGGATTGGCGATAAACTCAACCGCTGCGAAGGTGAAGTGCGGTTCTTGATCCCGGAGGGCGGGGTCTCCGCTCTGGACGCGCCAGGGCAGGCGTTCTGGGATCCTGATGCCCGCCAGGCGTTCATCCAGACGTTGGAAGATACCGTTGAACAGACGGCGCAACGTCAGATTATCCGCTTGCCGTATCACATTAATGACCCGCAATTTGCCAGTGCGGCGGTGGCTATGTTCAGAAGTCTGTTGAAATAAGGAGAAACGCATGTCCGTTCAACATCGCCAACAGTTGTTGGCCAGATTCAGGGAGAAAATTGCTCGTCACGAACCCATTATCGGCGGCGGAGCCGGTACCGGGTTGTCCGCCAAGTGCGAAGAGGCCGGCGGTATCGATCTGATCGTGATTTACAATTCCGGTCGCTACCGGATGGCGGGGCGTGGATCGCTGGCGGGGTTGCTGGCTTACGGTAATGCCAATGAAATCGTCGTGGATATGGCAAGCGAAGTTCTGCCGGTGGTGAAACATACGCCGGTACTGGCCGGGGTGAACGGCACGGATCCGTTCTGTCAGTTCGATAAGTTTCTCGATGATTTGAAAGCCCTTGGTTTTGCCGGGGTGCAGAATTTCCCGACGGTAGGGCTGATTGACGGCAACTTCCGCGCCAATCTGGAAGAAACGGGAATGGGGTATGCGCTGGAGGTGGAAATGATCCGGCTGGCGCATCAGAAAGATATGCTGACCACGCCGTATGTCTTCAGCGCCGAAGATGCCATCGCCATGACGGAAGCTGGCGCGGATATCATCGTGCCGCATATGGGGTTGACCACCGGCGGCAACATTGGTGCGGAAACATCGCGTAAGCTGCCGGATTGCGTGGAATTGATTAATGACTGGGCTCGGGCGGCCAAATCGGTGCGTGAAGATGTGATCGTGCTGTGTCACGGCGGGCCTATTGCCACACCAGAGGATGCGAGTTTCATTTTAGAACGCTGCCCGTTGTGCGACGGGTTTTACGGCGCCAGCTCTATGGAGCGGTTGCCGACGGAAATTGCGCTGACGGAAACGACCCGCCAGTTCAAAAACATCCGGCGATAAAGACCGGAGTAGTGCACACTCGTCACAACGCTGACGCCAGGGAAAAAACAGCCAGCAAACGCGCTGGCTGTTTTTTTATCTTCAATGGAAAGGCGATGGGTTCAGGCCTTACCGGTTGTAAACGCGGTAGTTCTTCTGCGCGTTATTGACCTTGTAAAGATAATTGCGCGATTCGGAAGACGGGTGGCGGGTGGTTAGCGTTTGATAGACGTCGCCCGGCGACATGCGGTTGATGATACTTACCGCGTTTTCTTTGTCGCTGGAAAATACGCGCAGCACGCTGCCGGCGCCGCCGTTGTAGGCGGTGATCATGGCATAACGCTGTGAAGTCGGGTTCTGGATCCCAGCCAGATAGACATTCTTCAGCATGGCCAGATACGCGGTACCGGTATCAATATTGTTTTCCGGATCGAACAGGTAGTTACGGCTTGGTTGCCCCCATTTACCCTTCATCTTGAACACGTCGCGGCCGGCGCTGTGTTGCACCACCTGCATCAAACCGAGCGCGTCGGAACGGCTGACAGCGTAAGGGTTGAAACTGGATTCGGTTTGCATGATGGCCAGAATCAAGGGGATATCGATACCGTAACGTTCGGATGCCTTACGTACTATCGGCAGGAATTTGTGCGCACGTTTGTCCAGATGGTTCGGCACTAACTGAATGGTCACGGACCAGATTACCTTCATGCCGGATGTGCGCTGTTGCAGCCGGTTCTGCAGCAGATAGTCGGCATAGCTGCCCGCCCGACCTTCCCAGCGGATCGGCTGCCCGGTGTTGTCAAGCACCTGCCCGTACAGCAACGGTTCGCGGCTGATCTGGATGTCGTTGGCGTCGGAGTACAGATCGGTGTTGCTGGCGTCGTCGCCCATCAACAATGTGGTGATGATGGCTTGGCGCAAGCTAGCTTGATAATTGGTGGCTGAAATGGTTTCCACCGTGATGGTACCGGCATCAAAATTGACATGACTACGGGTCAGGTATTGATCGGAGTATTTGACATAGTCCTTGGGGCCGGCGATCAGGACTTCGTTCAGCCCCCAAATATTCTCGATGTTATTGGCGAATTGCCCCATCAGAATATCGAAGGCGTTGGTATCTTTGACAAATTCCTCGTTGTATTCATTTCCTTTCTTACTGGAACAGGAAATCAGCAACGGGGCAACGAGCAGCAAAACGAACAGTTTCTTCATCGTATAAAGCCATACGGGAAAGGAGGCATCCGGGCCTTGCCGGCCCGCGGTCACTCATTGTTGCGGAGGCGTATACCCATCAATGTGCACATCCTTGCCTTCAAACAGAAAGTTGATCATTTCCTGTTCCAGCAGCTTGCGGTGCTCCACATTCATCATGTTGAGTTTTTTCTCGTTGATCAGCATGGTTTGCTTGGTTTGCCATTGCGACCAGGCTTCTTTCGAGATATCGCTGTAGATGCGTTTACCCAGTTCACCGGGATAAAGCTGGAAGTCCAGACCCTCGGCTTCGCGTTGTAAAAAAGTACAGAAAATGGTTCTGCTCATGCGTGTTCCTCATCTTGTGCGCAGTCATCGGCAAACAGGGACTGTGGCTGGGCCAACTGGCGTAGCAACCGCTCCACCGGGGCGGCAAGCCCTACGGACGGTGGGTGCGCTAAGTTATACCAGAGACCGGTGCCTTCATCCATGCAGGAACCGCTGTCGGCGATATTCAGCCACATCGGCACGATATCCAGGTGAAAGTGGCTGAATGTATGACGAAAGGCAATGCCTTGGCGCAGTCCGGATACGTTGAGCCGGCGTTGTTCAAGCCATTGCTCTACTTCTTCTTTAACGCTGAACTGAGGGAAACAGAACAGGCCGCCCCAGAGACCCACTGCCGGCCGCTGTTCCAGCCAGACGGTCTGGCCCTGCTGGGCCAAGAGGAACCAGGCGGTTTTCTCCGGCAGGATCTGTTTGGGCTTTTTACCGGGATAGTGGGCCCAGCTTTGATTTCCGTAAGCGAGACAGCCGGTGCTGAGCGGGCAGAGTTCGCATTTTGGGCGGCTGCGGGTACAGACCATCGCGCCGAGATCCATCATGGCCTGATTGAATTTTTCCACCCCTTGCGCCGGGGTGACGGATTCGCTTAGCGACCATAACCTCTGCTCTACCTCTTTTTTGCCCGGCCAGCCCGCGACGGCATAGCAGCGTGCCAAAACCCGTTTTACGTTACCATCGAGAATCGGGTAGTGCTGTTCCAATGCCAGCGACAGCACGGCGCCCGCAGTGGATCGGCCCACGCCGGGCAGTGCGGCGATCTCTTCAAAGTGAGTCGGAAATTCGCCGTCATGGCGCTCGACGATGATACCGGCCGCCTTGTGCAGATTGCGTGCACGCGCGTAGTAACCCAGGCCGGTCCACAGGTGCAAGACTTCATCCAGCGGTGCGGCGGCGAGGTCGGCAACCGTTGGGAAACGCGCCATGAAGCGCAGGAAATAAGGGATGACAGTAGCTACCTGCGTCTGTTGCAGCATGACTTCGGACAACCAGACCTTATAGGGGGTTTTTTCGATCTGCCAGGGCAGGGTTTTGCGGCCGCAGCGTTCGTACCACTCCAGCACCTGTTGCGCGAACTGTTGCGCTTGCATCATAGGGGGTGTCATCATCCGGCAGGTAACAAATGTGACAGCGATTCCAGCACAGAGTTAATGTACTGTAAACCGGAACTTTCCGCTGCCGTCTACTTGATAAACACCCATATCCTTGCATAATGCGCGTTTTCCCAATCCTATCGGACTTATATAGAGCACTATGATCAACAACGTCATTTCTCCGGAATTTGATGAACAAGGACGCCCGTTGCGCAAGGTTCGCAGTTTCGTGCGTCGCCAGGGGCGTCTGACTAAAGGTCAGCAACTGGCGCTGGATAACTACTGGCCGGTGATGGGCGTGGAGTATCAGAAGGCGGCGCTGAATTTTGGCGATCTGTTTGGCCGTGAAGCGCCGGTAGTGCTAGAGATTGGATTCGGTATGGGAGCGTCGCTGGCGACGATGGCGCAACAGCACCCGGAGCAGAATTTTCTGGGTATTGAAGTGCATCTGCCCGGCGTCGGCGCCTGCCTCGCATCAGCGCAGGAAGCCGAGCTCGCTAATCTGCGGGTAATGTGCCATGACGCCGTGGAAGTGTTGGAGGATATGATCCCCGACGGTTCGCTTGCGATGGTGCAATTGTTCTTTCCGGATCCCTGGCACAAAGCCCGACATAACAAACGCCGTATCGTTCAGGTTCCCTTTGTCGAGGTGGTGTTGCGCAAACTGGCGGTCGGCGGCGTGTTCCATATGGCGACGGATTGGGAACCTTACGCGCAACATATGCTCGAAGTGATGAATGCTGTCGAAGGTTATCGCAATCTATCGACGAACAATGATTATGTGCCGAGACCGACGTCCCGGCCGTTAACCAAATTTGAGGCCCGCGGTCAGCGACTGGGGCATGGTGTCTGGGATCTGATGTTTGAGAGGAAACAATAATGGCTAAGAATCGGAGTCGTCGTTTACGTAAGAAACTGCATATCGATGAGTTTCAGGAACTGGGTTTTTCGGTCAATTTTCGTTTTGCCGAGGGTACGCCGGTTGACGATATTGATCGCGTGTTGGATTTGCTGGTGACGGAGGTGATAGAACCCAACGGACTGGCGTTTGAAGGCAGCGGCTACTTGCAGTGGGAAGGTCTGGTGTGTCAGCAGAAGCTCGGCAACTGCACTGACGAGCACCGGAGCCTGGTACGCGGCTGGCTGGAAGATCGCCAACTGCAGGATGTGACGGTGAGTGAACTGTTTGATATCTGGTGGGATCTGCCAGCCAGTCTGTGCTGATACCTGCTGGGGCGATGCGCCGAAGCCGATTATCGGCCGGTGCGGTTTTATCAGGAGGGACTATGTTGCGTAGAATGACCCTGGGAGCATTGATGTTGCTGGCCTGGCAGGCACAGGCGGAGTACCAGTGCAGTGTTCAGCCGCAGGATGACATCATCATCACATCGCAGAGCGTGAAAGTGGCCGGCGTGAGCGGCGATCTGCAACTTTCCCCGCAGGGCGACGTCGTTCGTAACGGTACGCCGCTTAAGCTCAGCGATGTTCAACGCCAGCAGGCCAGAGCTTATCAGGCCGATCTGCGCCAGCAACTGCCATGGATTGATGAAGGCGCGCGCGAGCATTTGGAAAAAGCACGTCAGGCGCTGGACAAGGTTATCGTGCAGCAGCTGGGTAGCGACAGTAACGTCCGTGGTCGTTTGACGTCGCTGGATAGTCAACTCAAACAGCAGATGAACCGCATCATCGAGCACCGCAATGACGGTTTGGCATTCCATCATCGGGCCATCAAACAGGTGGAACAGGACGGGCGGCAGATCGTTCAACAGAGTCTGGGCGGCGTGTTGCAGGATAGCCTCAATGAAATGGGATCCAGGCAATTGAGTAGTGGCGGTAATCCGTTGCAGGCGTTGATGGGAAACCTAGGAGGGTTACAGGGCGCTCTCAAATCTGAATGGAATAATCAGGAAGCGGATTTTCAACGTTTCGGCCATGAGGTGTGCAATCGTGTTATTTCGCTGGAAAATCAGCGCAAAACGTTGCTCCAGTCGATTAAGACATCGCCAACCAGTAGTTAATGTAAGAACGGAAACGTGTTTCTGATAGTCGGCGCCCTGATGAGTGATCATCAGGGCGTTGTTTTTTATGAATCTCTACCATTTGACCACCGATTTATCGTCATTCATTTTTGGCGATATTCTGGCGTTCTATCTTGGGCGGCTGCAACGTAAACGTACTTCCCGTGCGAGTTCTCCTACCGAGGTGGACAACGTGGATGACAAGGG
The DNA here is from genome assembly GCF_014855505.1 of Musicola keenii. NCBI lineage: Bacteria > Pseudomonadati > Pseudomonadota > Gammaproteobacteria > Enterobacterales > Pectobacteriaceae > Musicola > Musicola keenii. The sequence continues at coordinate 58,602 of NZ_JAAWVW010000008.1, forward strand.
TATGTGCGGTGTACTGGATTAGGGCGGTATTGCAGCATATTGACATACTGAATGGGATACTCTGTGTATGGCAATCCCCGCTGCATCATGTGTTGCCGCGGGGATTTTTTGCCTGGCTCTTAAGGTGCTGGGATGGTGAAGCGGCGGTGAATATCTTCGATCCCGGTGATGACGTCATCACTCAGTGTTAAATGCAGACTGTCCAGGTTGGTTTGCAATTGTGCGATCGACGTAGCGCCTAGCAGCGTACTGGCGACAAATGGTTGACGGCGGATAAACGCAAGCGCCATCTGGGCCGGATCCAATCCGTGTTGCCGAGCCAGCGCGACATATTCGGCAATCGCCTGTTGGGTATGCGGTGCCGAGTAGCGCACAAAACGGCTGAACAGTGTATTGCGCGCACCGGCCGGTTTGGCGCCATTGAGGTATTTCCCGGTCAGCGTGCCGAATGCCAGGCCTGAATAGGCCAACAGTTCGACGCCCTCGTGCTGGCTGATTTCCGCCAGACCGACTTCAAAGCCGCGATTGAGCAAGCTGTAAGGATTCTGGATGGAAACGATACGCGGCAGGTCGTGTTTTTCCGCCAATTGCAGGTAACGCATCACCCCCCACGGTGTTTCGTTCGACACGCCGATATAGCGGATTTTCCCGGCGCGAACCTGTTCATTCAATGCTTCCAGTGTTTCCAGCAGCGTAACTGCGGGTTTTTCGCTGGTGTACTGGTAGCTCAATTTCCCGAAACAGTTGGTCTGGCGCTGTGGCCAGTGCAATTGATAGAGGTCGACATAGTCGGTATTCAGCCGTTTCAGGCTATCTTCCAGTGCGGCCCGAATGTTTTTGCGATCAAGCGCTTGCTGGGGACGGATACTGTTATCGGAACCGCGCGAAGGGCCGGAGACTTTGGTGGCGATGATCAGTTTCTCGCGTCCGCCACGGCTCTTCAGCCAGGAGCCGATATAGCTTTCGGTCAGCCCCTGAGTTTCCGCACGGGGCGGAACGGGATACATCTCAGCGGTATCAATCAGGTTGACCCCAGCGGCAACGGCGTGATCCAACTGGGCGTGGGCTTCAGCTTCGCTATTTTGTTCACCAAAGGTCATGGTGCCCAGACCCAATACGCTGACTTCTAAACTGCTGTGTGGAATACGGTGATATTGCATGCCAGCTTCCTTTTTATCATGGGATGGCAGGTGCGGTCGCTCGCGCACCTCTTTTCCGACTATAACCAAGCGATTGCAAGGGGGGAAGCGTATTTGTACTGTGGGGTGACGGCCATTATGGCGTCGTCATTTAATGTTCAATTACCTGAGAGACTAACGTTCAATTACCTGAGAGACGCTGTTGGTGTTGATCTGATGCCTGACACCCTCTTCATCAGTATAACTGAGCATTCCTGTCGCGGGATCGATCACGGGTTTCCCTTGGGTCAATAGCATCTGCCCCTCTTTGGTGGCGATGACGTAGTGGCTGGAACAGCCTGTAAGCAGGGTTGCCAATATAAAGGCGGAGTAGAGTCTGAGTCGGGAAGTCATGGGCGTTCTACCTATCGTACACGCAAAAAAATTGACAAATGCGAGCCAGTCTAGCAGAGCCTTTGCGAGTGGGAATTAAGATTTAAGCCAAAATCCGGTAGAACAGGTAAAAAATCTCGGGAAACGGTTAAAAGCCGTTCCCCGATAGCCATTACACTGTTTCTTTTGATTTTTTCCCACGCAGTAGATTGAGTGTTTCCACCGACATGGAGAAGAACATGGCAAAGTAGATGTAGCCTTTCGGTACGTGAATGCCGACGCTTTCCAGAATCAGGGTAAAGCCCACCAGGATTAGAAAAGACAAGGCCAGCATTTTTACCGACGGGTGGCGCTCGACGAATTCGCCGATCGGGCGGGCGGAAAACATCATGACACCCACAGCGATGACCACTGCCGCCATCATGATAAACAGATGATCGGACAGGCCAACGGCGGTGATGACGGAATCCAGGCTGAAGATAATATCCAGCAGCATGATTTGTAGGATAGCGCCGAAGAATGAATGAACCTGGGAGGTATGTTCTTCGGTACCGCCTTCGATGGTTTCGTGGATTTCACGGCTGGCTTTCCAAATCAGGAATAGACCACCAAAAAACAGAATCATATCCCGCAGTGAAATATCCTGCCCAAAGAGTGTGAATAACGGATTGGTTAACCTGATCACCCAGGCAATAGACGCCAGCAGTGCCAGACGCATCAGCATGGCGGCCAACAGCCCAAGACGTCGCGCTTTGTTTTGTTGCGCTTTAGGGAGTTTGGCGACAACCAGTGACAGAAAGATGATGTTGTCAATGCCGAGAACGATTTCCAGAATGGTAAGAGTCCCTAGCGCCAACCAGGCGTTGGGATCAACGATCCAAGCGAACATGCTATCCATGTACCTTAAACGAAGAGTAAACGCCGATTATACATAACCGGGGATACGGGTAAAAAACCGATGTTGGGCATTAAAGCAGAAAGTGGCGGGCTAGTAACGGCGCGGTAAAGGTTTTTTTCAGGTAAAAACCGCGTGGCAGCGTCATTATCGGTTGGCCGTGTTCGCCGATGGCTTCAGTCAGTATGCGGCTGTTGGCGGCCTTGGGGCGCAATTGCAATACCTCTCCGTGTCTCGCGGTAATGCTTTCCACTTTCCCTAATACGATCAGGTCCATCAGTTCTTCCCAATCCTGACGGAGTTGCTCTTCTTCTTTCTGACTGGGGCTCCAGAGAAGCGGCGTACCGACATGGCGTTGCGACAGTGGAATTGAACGGGTGCCTTCTACCGGGATCCATAACACTCGCGCAAGTTTGTGGCGGACGTGGCTGTTCTCCCAGGTTACGCCGCTGTTGCCGGTTAGCGGCGCTACGCACACGAACGTGGTTTCCAGCGGTTTTCCTTCGTTGTCTACGGGGATGGTTTTCAACTCCACGCCGATATCGGGAAAATCCTGTTCTGGTTTACTGCCGGCGCTGGCGCCGAGAAAACGCTCCAGCAAGATCCCCGTCCATCCCTTATCTCTGCGCAGATCCGGCGGGATCGGTAATTGTGCGATGCGCGCCAGTTCCCCCAGCGTGTAGCCTGCCAGCGCTTGCGCGCGTTGCGCCAACGCCTGCTCGCTGTGCGGTGAGTCATTGTGGATCATTGGAATATTCATGTATGCCGGGCCATGATGTGATTAAAAAAGGAACAGTGTCGGGCGGGGATAACCCTGATCCTATTAATTCTCGATGAAAAAAATAATAATAGCATGATTATGCTGGTTTTTTTCTTATCTTGTTGCGAGAGAAAGATTTTGCCCGGCATGTTGTTCATGATAAGACACCGGGAATGAACAGGATTTTACACCATGTTATCCACAGTTTTTTGGGATAACCGGGATAATTTGAGAGCACTGTTTCCATTTACAGCCTTGACGTCACGCTTTTTTGCTGGTTTCGTTGATTTTTTAGCTCGTTTGCGCAACGGTCTTGTGGATAACATCGTGGTAGAGCGATCTTTCGCCACTCTGAGAAAGATCCTGTTCAAGGCTGTTGTGTATAGAGGCGTTATATGGGGAAAAGTGGTTTAATTGTTTGAAAATATATAACTATTTTCTCTGGTCTATTTTTGGGGTATGTGACATGCGAGGAGTTTTACTCACTTTTTCATGACGTTCTGCACAAAGATGTCCACAGAAAAAGTGAATAAACTGCCGCTGATTACCTGAGCGTGTTCATAACTTCGATTTTATCTGTGGGTTAACGTCATCTTATTAGAAAGAACCCAATGTGAAGCGGGAGTTTACCGTTTTGCGGGAGTGTGAAACAATCAAGTCATCTTGCATTTTCAGTTTATCGAGGTAGTCCGGTGATCGATGATGATGGCTACCGCCCGAATGTTGGTATCGTAATTTGTAATCGGCAGGGTCAGGTATTGTGGGCCCGTCGTTATGGCCAGCACTCCTGGCAGTTTCCTCAGGGAGGGATTAATCCCGGAGAAAGCGCGGAACAGGCTATGTACCGCGAACTGTTCGAAGAAGTGGGGCTGCGGAAAAAGGATGTTCGTATTCTGGCTTCAACCCGAAGCTGGCTGCGCTATAAATTGCCAAAACGTTTGGTGCGTTGGGATACAAAACCGGTGTGTATCGGCCAGAAGCAAAAATGGTTTCTGCTACAGTTAATGTGTAACGAATCAGACATCAATATGCAGAGCAGCGGTACGCCGGAGTTCGATGGGTGGCGCTGGGTCAGTTATTGGTATCCGGTGCGTCAGGTGGTGTCTTTCAAGCGTGATGTTTACCGGAAGGTGATGAAGGAGTTCGTCACCTCAGTGATACAGCTACAGGAGAATACGGCTGCCCGGATGTCATCAGGCCCGCGACGAAAAAGAGGATAGGTTGGCACATCATGCTCACGCGACTGCGAGAAATCATTGAAAAGGTTGCGGCAACAGCCAGGCTGAGCGATGCGCTGGAGATTCTGGTGAACGAGATTTGCCTGGCGATGGATACGGAAGTCTGTTCCATCTATCTGGCGGATCATGATCGTCAATGTTATTACCTGATGGCGACGCGCGGGCTGAAGAAACCGCGCGGGCGCATCATTACCCTGGCGTTTGGCCAGGGGGTTGTGGGGTTGGTGGGGGAACGCGCTGAGCCCATCAATCTGGCGGATGCTCAAAGCCATCCCAGTTTTAAGTTCATTCCTGCCGTGCGCGAGCAGCATTTCCGTTCATTTCTCGGCGTGCCGATTATCCACCGACGTCAGTTGTTGGGCGTGCTGGTGGTGCAACAGCGTGAGCACCGTCAGTTCGATAAAAACGAAGAATCCTTCATGGTGACGCTGGCGACCCAGATGGCCGCCACCCTGTCGCAGTCACAGATGAAAGCCCTGTTTGGGCAATATCGTCAGACGCGCATCAAGGCGTTGCCTGCTGCGCCTGGCGTAGCGATTGCCACCGGCTGGCAGGATCGCAGTCAACCCTCTTTGGAACTGGTTTTTCCCGCCTCCAGTCTGGACAGCGATCGGGAACGAGCCCGGCTACTGGCGGCGATTGGCGAGGCGGGCGTTGAATTCCGGCGTTTTAGCAAGCGTTTCAGCGCCAGCGCGCAGAAAGAAAGCGCCGCTATCTTCGATTTCTACATTCATCTGTTGAATGACGCGCGGCTGAAACGCGAGTTGCTGCAGGAGATTGATACCGGCAGTGTCGCGGAGTGGGCGGTAAAAGTCGTGATCGAGCGGTTTGCCGCCCAGTTCGCCAGTTTGCAGGATACCTACCTGCGGGAACGGGCCGGCGACTTGCGGGCATTGGGGCAGCGTTTGCTTTTCCATCTTGGCGATAATGCACAAAACAGCGCTCAATGGCCGGAACGATTCATTTTGGTGGCCGATGAACTTACGGCTACGCTGCTGGCTGAGGTGCCGCATGATCGTCTGGCCGGTGTTGTCGCCTACGATGGCGCCGCTAATTCCCATGCCGCCATTATCGTGCGTGCCATGGGTATTCCCACGCTAATGGGGGCGGATATTCAGCCTGAATTGTTGCATCAGCGTTTGCTGATTCTGGATGGCTATCGCGGCGAATTGTTGGTGGATCCGGAACCCGTGCTGGTGCAAGAGTATCAGCGTTTGCTCAGTGAAGAGAATGAGTTGACCCGGCTGGCGGAGGACAATGTTTCATGCCCGGCTGAACTGAAAAGCGGCGAACGGGTCGAGGTGATGCTGAATGCCGGTTTGAGTTCCGAACATGAAAAGCGCTTTATCAATTTGGTGGATGGCGTGGGATTGTATCGCACGGAAATCCCTTTCATGCTGCAAAGCGGCTTTCCTTCTGAAGAAGAACAAGTCTCCCAGTATGAGGCGATGCTGCGGCTGTATCCTTCCCGTCCTGTGATGCTGCGCACGCTGGATATCGGCGCGGATAAGCAGTTGCCTTATCTTTCCATCAGCGAAGAAAATCCCTGTCTGGGGTGGCGTGGCATCCGCGTTACGCTCGATCAGCCGGAGATCTTCATGATCCAGGTGCGGGCGATGTTGCGCGCCAATGCTCAGGTCGGCAATCTGAGTATCCTGCTGCCGATGATCAACAGCATGGATGAGATAGACGAGGCCCGGCGGCTGATCGACCGTGCCGCGCGGGAAGTCGAAGAGATGCTTGGGGCTCCGCAGCCACGGCCGCGTATCGGGATCATGATTGAAGTGCCTTCGGTGCTATTTATGTTGCCGCATTTGGCTTCCCGTATTGATTTCGTCTCCGTGGGAACGAACGACCTCACGCAGTATTTGCTGGCGGTGGATCGCAATAATCCGCATGTAGGGTCTTTGTACGACAGCTTGCATCCTGCGGTTTTACAGGCGTTGAACATGGTGGTGACGCTTTGTCGACAGCATGGGCTGTCGGTATCCGTATGCGGCGAACTGGCGGGGGAACCTATGGGGGCTTTGCTGCTGATTGGCCTCGGTTATCGGACGCTCAGCATGAACGGTCGCAGCGTGGCCCGCATCAAATATCTGCTGCGGCGCATCGGTCAGCATGAGGCGCAGCAACTGGCACTCAAGGTGCTTAATGCGCAAACTGCCAGCGAAGTGCGCCAATGGGTGTCCATCTTTATTGAGGAACGTGGTCTGGGCGGTTTGATCCGCGGCGGCCGCTAAACCTGTCGATATTTGTTTACAGTTCTTTTCCTGCTGTCGTCATCATGTAGCCTGCTCTGTGGTATCATGCGCAGCCGCGAACAACGGCGGGTATGACTCTGCGCTTAGTGGGTAAATCGCCCTGAAATCAGTGACAAAATAACGAATGTGGTGATCGATGACGACGAGCTATTTGGTGTTTCCGCAGTTTGATCCGGTGATTTTTTCGATAGGGCCGGCTGCTCTGCATTGGTATGGGCTGATGTATCTGGTCGGTTTTGTCTTCGCCATGTGGTTGGCGGTGCGACGGGCCAATAAACCGGGCAGCGGCTGGACGAAAGATGAAGTGGAAAATCTGCTGTATTTCGGTTTCTTGGGGGTATTTGTCGGCGGGCGTCTGGGATATGTTCTGTTCTACGCGCTTCCTCTGTTCCTTGATAATCCATTGTATTTGTTCCGGGTGTGGGATGGCGGAATGTCCTTCCACGGCGGATTGGTGGGCGTGATTACCGTAATGGCTTGGTTCGCCCATCGCACTCGCCGAACTTTTTTCCAGGTTTCCGATTTCATTGCGCCGTTAATCCCGTTTGGTCTAGGCGCCGGGCGTCTGGGGAATTTTATCAACGGCGAATTGTGGGGGCGCGTCACCACGGACACGCCTTGGGCGATGTTGTTTCCTGGCGCGCGCGGCGAAGACATGGCGCTGGCAGCCTCCCATTCGGAATGGCAACCGATTTTTGCCCAGTACGGTATGTTGCCCCGTCACCCGTCACAACTGTATGAAATGCTGCTGGAAGGGGTTGTGTTGTTCATCATCCTGAATGTATTCATCCGCAAATCGCGTCCGATGGGCAGCGTATCCGGGCTGTTTTTGGTTGGATATGGCATTTTCCGCATTATTATCGAATTCTTCCGTCAACCGGACGCCCAACTGGGGTTGTTCAGCGGCATCAGCATGGGGCAGATATTGTCGGTGCCGATGGTGTTGATCGGTTTGCTCATGATGCTCTGGGCCTATCGCCGTCAGCCGGTACGGCAATAAATAGCGCATAACAAAATAAAGTAGGTGAGGTGGTATGAAACAGTATTTGGATCTGATGAAGAAGGTGCTGGAAGAGGGAACGCCGAAGAACGATCGCACCGGCACCGGCACGCTGTCGATTTTTGGCCATCAGATGCGGTTCAATCTACAGGAAGGTTTTCCGCTAGTTACCACCAAACGCTGCCATTTACGCTCCATCATCCATGAACTGCTGTGGTTTCTGAATGGGGACACCAACATCGGCTATCTGCACGATAACCAGGTCTCTATCTGGGATGAATGGGCGGATGAAAACGGCAACCTAGGCCCGGTCTACGGCAAACAATGGCGTGCCTGGGGCGCTGCGGACGGACGTCAGATCGACCAGTTGCAGACGGTGTTGCGTCAACTGAAGCAAGACCCCGACTCCCGCCGGATTATTGTCTCTGCCTGGAACGTCGGCGAACTGGATCAGATGGCGCTGGCGCCCTGTCATGCGTTTTTCCAGTTCTACGTGGCGGACGGTAAGCTGTCCTGCCAGCTTTATCAGCGTTCCTGCGATATTTTCCTAGGGTTGCCGTTCAACATTGCCAGCTATGCGTTGCTGGTGCACATGATGGCGCAACAGTGCGATCTGGATGTGGGTGATTTCGTCTGGACGGGCGGCGATACGCACCTGTATAGCAACCATCTGGAACAGACGCGCCTGCAACTCGGGCGTGAACCGCGTCCATTGCCGAAACTGGTCATCAAACGCCGCCCCGAATCGCTGTTTGACTATCAGTTCGATGATTTCGACATCGACGGTTACGACCCGCACCCGGCGATCAAGGCGCCGGTTGCCATCTGACAATTTAGCGGCCTGACGATAAGGCGCGGTACATACTCGTCCGTTCTCTCCCCCCTCCCCATTTTCTGGGGAGGATTTTTCCCGACTTATCCCTCTTTCTTCGCTGAGATATTTTCCGCTGGCTTCGGGGTGCGAAGCGTTCCGCAATTTTATGCATGCTTCTCCACCCCGCAACGATAGGTTGCGAAGCGCTTCAGGGATCTCCATCACCGAACTTCTTTGTCATCACCTGCTGTCTACAATAACGCCATGAAAAGAAACCATAGATGGCAGCAGGGGTTCACCCTGGCGGAGTTGATGATGGTGATGGTCATCGTCGCACTGGTTCTAAACATCGGCGTTCGTGGGTGGCTGGCGCAGCAGCAAGCGATAACGCTAGAACAGCAGGCGCGTCAGCTGTTGCATTTTATGTCCGGGGTACAGATGAGCGCTTACTGGTATAACCGCAACGAGACCCTGTGGTTGTTCCGTCAGCCTGAACGTTGGTGTGTGGGGAGCGGCGAACCGCCATTGCAGTGCCCGCCGGACGGCAACCGGACATTCACACGTCCGGAGAAAACAGTCGCGCTAGTGGAAACAACCAGCGAGCGGTTGGTGTTCTATGGTGTCCGCAATACCTCGCAGTCTGGGCATATCACACTGGGCAACGGCGCTGGTCGGGTACGTTTGGTTGTTTCGGTTCGTGGCCGCCTGCGGTTGTGCGGCGAGTCCGGCCTGTTGTTGGCGATTCCCGCATGCTGAACGTTATGAAAAAACAGAGGGGTTTTACCTTGCCGGAAGTGATGCTGGCTATGGGGTTCGGCAGCCTGATCATACTGGCCGCCGCTGGCGTATTGCCGGTATTGCACGCACGAGTTCAGAGCAGCGCGAGCTATTTTCGTCTGGAACAGGCGCTTAGTCAGGCGCTGTTCACCATAGAAAAGGATGTTCGCAGAGCCGGTTTTTGCGCAGGGGCGTGCGGCGGCTTACCCGTGACGCTGAATACAGGGGAGGATGGGCAACCGTTATGTTTTTCACTGGCGTATGACATCAACGCCAACGGCCAGTGGGAACAAGGGGAGCAAGGCGACGCGGAGCATTATGGCTACCGTCTACGCAACGGCGCTCTTGAGGTACAAACCGGTGGCGCCGGCTGCCAGGGGAGCCGCTGGGAAAAACTGCTGGATCCGGCCGAAATTAAGCTAACCCGGTTTATCGTGCAACGGCAGGCCGGTGAGCATCAGAGGCTGTATTTCCTGACATTGGAAGGGCATTGGACGTCTCACCCGGCGATAAGCCTCAACGTCACCCGCTGGGTTGCCGGGAGAAACGATGCCGGTTAATCCGCAACGAGGGAGCACCGTATTGATGGCGATGCTGATGTTGGTCATCGGGATGCTGATATTGAGTGGGCTGCAACGGCAGTTGGAGGCGCAAATGCTGCAGGATCGGGATGAACAACGGGCGCTGGAGGACTTTAACCTGGCGAGTTCCGCACTGAAATGGGGGCTCACACTGGAATGGCGTATTGATGACGATGGATGGCAATGTCAGTCCGCCGGTGTCGATGCTTTACGGGCTTGCCTGCGTTTGAACGCAGGAGGGCGAATCGGGTTGCTGAGAGGGGAACGTCTCGCTGCCGGAGTGGCGCGCCCGGCGGCGTTTTACTATCGGGTAGTGCCTGCGCTCATCAACGATCGTCCGATCATACAGCCGATCGCCGGCGGCTGGCTGGATGTGTGTCCGGTAGCGGGAGCGCAGAATTGTGGGCCGGCAGAATAGTCTGTCGACGGCGCATGCGCAGCGAGGTTTCAGCTTGCTGGAAACATTGGCGGCGGCGTTGTTGTTCGCAGTTTCTCTGGCAGGGTTATTGCAATATCATCAGGTGCTCCAGCAGTCCTGGCAGCATCTGCGGCTGCAACGGCAGGCCTGGCGGTTGGCCCATCAGTACCTGGAGGTTTATGAGGCCGGCGGCGCTGATGCACTGATGCAGGCGCCGGACGGCTGGACGGTAAAGCAGAGCGAAACACGGGTTTCGGCAGGCTGCCGTAAAATCACGATCACGGTAGCGACGCCTTATCACTATCAGGCCAGACTTGGGCGCTGGTTTTGCGAAACGCCGCCTGTCGCGGCACCGGAAACGGAAACATCATCACAGTGACCGCAGGGTCGGGAGTTTGCATGTTCAGGGTCTACCACTCAAATCAACTCGATGTGTTGAAAGAACTGATGGTTGAGCTGATGAAACGGCATCCGATCAGGGATCCGTTCGAGCCTGAAATGATACTGGTGCAAAGCCCCGGTATGGCGCAATGGCTACAGATTGAACTGGCGAATTGCTTTCACATTGCCGCTAATATTCAGTTTCCGCTGCCGGGGGTCTTTTTGTGGGATATGTGCCGACGCCTAATGCCGGATATCCCCAAAGAGAGCGTATTCAGTAAAGCGGCGATGGGCTGGAAGCTGATGCACCTGCTGCCGCAACAGCTTGCGGAGCCTGACTTTGCGCTGCTCGCCAACTACCTGCGGGATGATGCCGACGGGCGCAAATTGCATCAATTGTCCGCCCGCGTGGCGGATCTGTTCGACCAGTATCTGATTTATCGGCCCGACTGGATTAACGCCTGGCAACGCGGCGCATGGGTGGAGGACGCCGGAGAGGCGCAGCGCTGGCAAGCACCACTGTGGCGGGCGTTGGTCGCGCATACCCATCAACTTGGGCAACCGGAGTGGCACCATTCCAGCCTGTATCAGCAGTTTATCGGTCGTCTGGAACGGGCTGATACTTGCCCGCCTGGTTTGCCAGAGCGGGTGTTCATCTGCGGTATTGCCGCTTTGCCGCCCATCTATCTGCAAGCCTTGAAAGCGCTGGGCAAACACATCGATATCCACCTGCTGTTCACCAATCCATGTCGCTACTATTGGGGAGATATTCAGGATGAGTCTTTCCTTTCCCGCTTGAAAACGCGGCAGTGGCAGCGTTATCGCGAAAAACAGGTGACATCGGATGTGCGGCCGTTGTTTCGTCAGCCGGAGTGTGCCGATGGGCTATTCGGCGATGACGGCGAACAACAGATGGGCAATCCACTGCTCGCATCGTGGGGAAAACTGGGGCGAGATAATCTGTTTCTGCTGGAGCAACTGGACGAAACAGTAGGCATTGATGCATTTGCCGACATGGGTTCCGATACGCTGTTGGCTTCGCTGCAGAGGGATATTCTGGAACTGGAGGATAGCCGCATTATCGCTACGGACGGCATAACGCTGGCGAGCAGCAGCCGTAAACGCACGCTTTCGCCAGCGGATCGCTCGGTGTCGTTGCACGCTTGCCACAGCCCGCAACGCGAAGTGGAAGTGTTGCATGATCAATTGCTGGCGATGATGGCGGAGGACAGTACCCTGATGCCGCGGGACATCATTGTGATGGTGGCGGATATCGATAGCTATTCCCCTTTTATTCAGGCGGTGTTCGGCAATGCGCCGGAAAATCGCTATTTACCCTTTGCATTGTCGGATCAGCGTGCGCGTCACGCTCACCCTGCGCTGCAGGCGGTGTTGTCGCTGCTCGCGTTGCCGGATAGCCGTTTCACGGCCGAACAGGTGTTGGCATTACTGGAGGTGCCGTCGTTGGCGGGCAAATTCACCATCGACGAAGAAGGGCTACGGCGCTTAAGGATGTGGGTGGCCGAATCCGGTGTACGTTGGGGACTGGATGATGACAATGTACAAGCGCTGATGTTGCCGGTGACGGGGCAGCACACCTGGCGCTTCGGCCTGACCCGGATGTTGCTGGGCTACGCGATGGAGAGTCGAGCGGGTGATTGGTTAGGTGTGTTGCCTTACGACGAATCGAGTGGTCTTGTTGCTGAACTGGCCGGCAATCTGGCGGATTTTCTGATGCAGCTCAGTCAGTGGAAACAGCGTTTGCAGGAAGCGCGCTCGCTGACGGATTGGCAGCCGTTATGCCGCCAGTTGTTAGACTGCTTTTTTCTGCCGGATGCCGATACCGAAGCGGCGTTGACGCTGATTGAAACCCAATGGCAACAAATTCTGTCTACCGCCATGTTGACGGGATACGCGCAGAATGTGCCTGTCGGTACGTTGCGCGACGAGCTGGCTGCTCGTCTGGAGAGTGAACGCCTCAGCCAGCGTTTTCTCGCCGGTGCCATCAACTTCTGTACTCTGATGCCGATGCGTTCTATTCCCTTTCGGGTGGTATGCCTGCTGGGCATGAACGATGGCGTGTATCCGCGTGTCCTGCCGCCGCTGGGGTTCGATCTCATGGCGCGCTCCCGTCGGCGGGGGGATCGCAGCCGCCGCGAAGACGATCGCTACCTGTTTCTGGAGGCGCTTTTGTCCGCTGGGCAGCGTCTCTACATCAGCTTCATGGGTCATTCAATACAGGACAACACCCAGCGTTACCCTTCAGTGCTGGTAACGGAACTGATGAATTATATCGGCCAAAGCTACTGCTTGCCGGGAGATGAAAGCCTGGATCTTGACGCCAGCAGCGAGCGCGTCATTCAGGCGCTGAGTCATGAGCACGCGCGTATGCCGTTCGATCCCGCCGGTTTTTGTGCCCCGGAGCCGCAAAGTTTCGCGGCGGAATGGCTGCCGGCTGCCGGAGGCAAGGGGGTATGCCAACCTGATTTCGATCGCGCCTTGCCGGAGCGTTATGACAGCGACATCACGCTGGATGACCTGCAACGATTTTATCGTCATCCGGTACGCGCATTTTTTCAGCTACGCCTTGGCGTTTATTTTCAGCTCGACGATCAGGAAATGCAGGATCAAGAGCCTTTCGAGGTGGATAGCCTCAGCCGTTATCAGATGAATGTACAGTTGCTTAATGTGTTGATAGAACAAGGTGATACGGATGCTTTGTATCGACGCATGCGCGCGGCGGGTGGTTTGCCGTATGGCGCGTTCGGTGAGCTCTACTGGCAAACCCAGCAGGAAGACATCCGAGAACTGGCAGAGCGGGTGCGGGGAGAGTGGCGGCCGGAAACCCACCACACACGCGAGCTGAATCTGACGATAAACGGCGTCAGGCTCAGCGGTTGGTTAAAACAGGTTCAGGACGACGGACTGCTGCGCTGGCGGCCCGGGAAATTGTCCATGACGGACGGCATGATGCTATGGCTGGAGCATCTTGCCTGGTGCCTGGCCGGCGGGCAGGGTGAAAGCCGAATCTATGGTCGTCAATCGACGGGGTGGCGTTTCCCCGCCATGTCCCAGCAGCAGGCCGGGGATGAGATGGCGTCATTGATCGACGGCTACCGTCAGGGAATGAACCGGCCGTTGTTGTTGCTTAATCGTACTGGCGGCGCCTGGTTGGAGGCAGTCTACGATCGCGATACTGACCGTATGCTTGAGGATGAAACGGTGCAACGCAAAGCACGGCAAAAGTTGCTGGATGCCTGGCAGGGAAATCAGATAGTCAGTGGTGAAAGTGAAGATTACTACCTGCGGCGTATTGTTCGCGCTATGGATGACGAACGTATCGTGCAGGTGATGGACGCGGCAAAAATCTGGCTACTGCCGCCGCTGAGAATGAATCAGTGTTAGGCTGTGTTGGGCCATGATCCGGCTTATTCGCGCAGTGGGCGACCGCCTGTGTATAAAACGGATGGCGTAGCGGGCGGCGATTTTCGCACAGCCCGCAATGGGGTGGGTAACGAGTGGTTGTCGGTCATAAAAGGTGTAAGCGAGTGGAGAAAGGCATGCGAAAGTCCGTTAGCTGGGTGAGCCTGGCGCTGTTGTTGTTCTGGATGCCGTTCAGCCAGGCGGCCGAAGGGTGGCAACCGTTGCCTGAAACGATCCGGAAAAGTGAGCAGGATCCGCGTCAATATCAGGCTATCCGGTTGGATAACGCCATGACGGTATTGCTGGTGTCGGACCCGCAGGCCGTCAAGTCGCTGGTTGCGCTGGCATTACCTATCGGTTCGCTGGATAACCCGCCTCAGCAGCCTGGGCTGGCGCACTACCTGGAACATATGCTGCTGATGGGGTCACACCGTTACCCTCAGCCGGAAAGTTTGTCGGAGTTTCTGAAAATGCACGGCGGCAGCCATAACGCCAGCACGGCCTCCTACCGCACCGCATTTTATCTGGAAGTGGAAAACGCCGCGCTGGAACAAGCGACCGACCGTCTGGCCGATGCAATAGCCGAGCCGCTGCTTGACCCCGTTAATGCAGATAAAGAACGCAACGCGGTCAATGCCGAATTGACCATGGCCCGTTCCCGCGATGGTTTGCGTATGGCGCAGGTAGGGGCGGAAACCATCAATCCCGCCCATCCCGGCTCGCGCTTTGCCGGTGGAAATCTGGAAACGCTGAGCGATAAACCGGGCAGCAAGCTGCATGATGAATTGTTGCGTTTTTACCAGCACTACTACTCAGCCAATCTGATGAAAGGTGTTATCTACAGCAATCTGCCTTTGCCGCAAATGGCGTCGATTGCCGTTTCAACCTTTGGCCGTATCCCCAATCGGCAGGCCAGCGTCCCTAAAATGGCGGTGCCGGTAGTGACCGACGAGCAACGCGGCTTGTTCATTCATTACGTGCCCGCCCGTCCGAACAAACAATTGCGGCTTGAGTTCCGTATTGATGACAACAGCCCGTTTTTCCGCAGTAAAACAGATGGCTACATCAGTTATCTGATTGGCAACCGCAGCCAGAACACGCTGTCTGAATGGTTGCAGAAACAGGGGTTGGCCGAATCCGTTTATGCCGGCGCGGATCCTATGTCCGAGCGCAACAGCGGCGTATTCACCATTACGGTGGATCTGACGGACAAAGGGTTGGCGCAGCAGGATGACGTGATCGCCGCCGTGTTCGGTTATCTGAAGCAGATTCGCCGGGACGGTATCCAGCAGCGCTATTTTGATGAAATCTCCCGAATGCTGAACGTCGATTTTCGTTACCCGTCCATCAGTCGTGACATGGGGTATGTTGAATGGCTGGTGGATACTATGCTGCGCGTACCGGTCGAATATACGCTGGCGGCACCTTACCTCGCCGATAAGTTCGACCCGGCGTCGGTAGCCGCCCGGCTTGATGACATGACGCCGGAAAAAGCCCGTATCTGGGTGATAAGCCCTGAACAGCCGCACAATCGGGTCGCCTATTTCGTTGATGCTCCTTATCAGGTGGATCGCATTAGTACGGCGCGTATCGAAGCGTGGCGGCAACGGGAAAAGACACTTGCGCTCAACCTGCCGGCGACGAATCCCTATATTCCGGATGATTTCTCACTGATCACCGCCGATGCGGCCATCACCCATCCGAGTGTGTTGATCAATGAACCTGGGCTACGGTTGTTTTATATGCCGAGCCGTTATTTCGCCAACGAACCCAAAGCCGATATCACACTGATGTTGCGCAATCAGATCTCCAGTGATACTGCCCGTCATCAGGTGCTGTTTGCGCTAAATGACTATCTTGCCGGGCTGGCGCTGGATGCGTTGAGCTATCAGGCCTCTGTGGGCGGGATCAATTTTTCCACCGGAATCAATAACGGGCTGGTGATGAAAGCCAGTGGCTATACCCAGCATTTGCCGGAACTGCTGCTTAATCTGGTTAGTGAGTATGCCGGTTTTAGCATCACCGAAGAGCAACTGACTCAGGCGAAATCCTGGTATGCCGAGCAACTGGATGCTGCAGACAAGGCCAAAGCCTATGAACAGGCGATGCATCCGATACAGGGGTTGTCTCGGGTGCCTTACAGTGAACGTTCTGAGCGTCGACAACTACTGAATGACATTACGCTTAAGGAATTGATGGCGTATCGCGCTCAATTGCTGCAGCACGCCGCGCCGGAGATGCTGGTTGTGGGTAATCTGCCGGCGGAACGGGTAACGGCTCTGGCGCGGATGCTGCGTGAGCGACTCGGTTGCGGCGGCACGGTCTGGTGGAAGGCACCGGAGATTAGCATTGATCAGTCGCAGCGCGCACTGGTGCAAAAGATGGGCGCGAGTACAGATTCGGCGCTGGCGGCGGCATATATCCCAACCGGGTATGACGAGATTCAGGGCGCTGCCTACAGTAAATTGCTGGGGCAGATTATTCATCCCTGGTTTTTCAATCAATTGCGCACGGAGGAACAGTTAGGTTATGCGGTGTTTGCTATGCCGATTATGGTTGATCGGCAGTGGGGGATTGGGTTTCTGATGCAGAGCAACAGTCAGCAGCCGGCCTATTTGTATCAGCGCTATCAGGATTTTTTCGCTAAAGCCATTCCGCGTTTGCGGGCCATGAGTCCGGAGAGTTTTGCGCAGAATAAGCAGGGCCTGATTAATACCATCAGTCAGCCGCCGCAAACGCTAGAGGAAGAGGTTGGGCGTCTGCGCGGCGACCTGGAGCGCGAGAACTTCGCGTTCGATACCCGTCAGCAACTGATTACCCGTCTGTCAGCGATTACAGTGGATCAACTGGCGAATTTCTTTCAGCAGGCGCTACAGCCGCAGGGGTTGGCGATTTTGTCGCAGGTTTCGGGCAGTAGCCAGGGGCGGTCTGATTATGCCATGCCTGCTGGTTGGCGAACTTATGCCACCACTTCGGCGCTACAGCAGACGCTGAATATCCGCACGGAAGGCGCTGTAGTCTCGGTACTGCCGTCATCACCGCCGACCAAACCGGAAACAGCCGTCGTTGCGGTGTCGCAATGAACGAACGTCGGTCAGAATCGTTAAACCTGTTGACGTTACCGCTGCTGGGCGAGCGGTTGATAGAGGCGTCGGCGGGAACAGGGAAAACCTATACTCTTGCGGGTCTTTATCTCCGGCTATTGCTGGGGCTGGGGGGAGAAAACGCTTATCCGCGGCCTTTATCGGTGGAAGAGATTCTGGTTGTGACGTTCACCGAAGCAGCGACGCAGGAACTGCGGGATCGTATCCGGGATAAGATTCACAGTTTGTATCTCGCCTGTTTGCGCAATGAAAGTGATGAACCGCTGGTCAAGCTGTTATTGGCGGAAATTCCGGATGCGTTTCGTGCTGAGGCGGCTCAGGTTTTGCTACGAGCGGAACGGCAGATGGACGAAGCGGCTGTCCACACCATTCATGGATTTTGCCAGCGTATGCTGGCGACCAACGCTTTTGAATCCGGGGTTTTGTTCGAACAACAGTTGGTGGAGGATGAAACGCCGCTTTACCGTCAGGCATGTGCGGATTTCTGGCGTCGATTTTGCTATCCGTTGCCGTTATCGGTGGCCAGTGAGTTGGGACGTGAATGGGCGGGGCCGGATGCGTTGATGCAGGACTTGATGCCTTATTTACATGGCGAGATGCCGTTATTGCGTCGGCCCCCTGACCCGGATGAAACTCTGCTGGCGCGGCATCAGAATATTATTGCCAGACTGGAGACGTTCAAGGGCGCCTGGCTGGGCGTGGCGAAAGAGCTGGATGCGTTGATCGGGAGTTCCGGCGTCGACAAGCGGCGTTACAGCAGCCGCTATCTGCCGTTGTGGCTAAGCAATGTAACGGCATGGGCGCAGCAGCCGACGTGCAATTATCAGGTGCCCAAAGAGCTGGAGCGTTTTGGACAACGGGAACTGAATCAGCGAACCATCAAGGGTGAACCGCCGCAACACGCTATCTTCCTGGCTGTGGATGACCTGCTGCAGTCATCGCTGACGCTACGCGATCTGGCGATCAGTCTGGCATTGTCCGAGGTGCGATTGTCGATCCGTGAGGAAAAGCAGCGCCGAGCCGAATTGGGATTTGATGATTTGTTATCCCGATTGGATGAGGCGTTGCAACAGGACGCCGGCCAGGCGTTGGCGCAAGCGATTCGTGAGCGTTATCCGCTTGCGATGATCGATGAATTTCAAGACACCGATGCTCAACAATACCGGATTTTCAGTACCATTTATGCCGACCAGCCACAGTGCGGCTGGCTGATGATCGGTGATCCCAAACAGGCAATCTATGCCTTTCGTGGCGCAGATATCTTCACTTATATGCGTGCCAGGGAAGACGTGCCGTCGCACTATACGCTCGATACCAACTGGCGTTCGACGCCTGGGATGGTCGATGCGGTCAACCGCCTGTTTCAATGTTCCGACACACCGTTTGTGTTTTCGCAGATCCCGTTTTTGCCGGTCAATGCCGCTGATAAGAACCGCTCGCTAACGTTTGAATACCAGGGGAGTCGCATGCCGGCGATGCGATTCTGGCTGACTGGCCGGGAAGGCGTGGGCGTTGGCGATTACCAACAGGCGATGGCGCGCCAGTGCGCCGACAGTATCTGTAGTTGGCTCAGCGCCGGGCAGCGCGGTGAGGCTTGGTTAACTCGTGGTGAAATGCGTCGGCCGGTGGTCGCGTCGGATATCACGGTGTTGGTGCGCAGCCGCTATGAAGCGGCGCTCATCCGCCAGGCGCTGGGACGGCTGAATATTCCTTCGGTGTATCTTTCTAATCGCGATAGCGTATTTGCCGCGTCTGAGGCCACTGAATTGTTGTGGCTGTTACAGGCGGTGTTGGCACCGGAGCAGGAGCGGTTGCTGCGTGGTGCGATGGCGACCAGCCTGATGGGGATGGATGCTGCGGCGCTGGATGAACTATGCCGCAATGAATCGCAGTGGGATGCGTTGGTCGATGAGTTCGCCGGGTATCGGCATATTTGGGGGCAACGCGGTGTTTTGCCCATGCTAAGACGGTTGATGCAGCAGCATCGGCTGGCGGAAAACCTGCTCGCCAGCCCGGAAGGCGAACGACGCTTGACGGATGTTTTGCACATTGGCGAATTATTGCAGGAAGCTTCCGCCGCGCTGGATAGCGAACACGCGCTGGTGCGCTGGCTGGCGCAACAGATTGCCCAACCTAATAATCAGTCGGAAAGCCAACAATTGAGACTGGAAAGCGATCGCCATCTGGTGCAGATCGTGACGATCCACAAGTCAAAGGGGTTGGAATATGAGCTGGTGTGGTTGCCGTTTATTTGCAATTTTAGGGCGCAGCCACAGGGTGTTTACCACGATCGCCAAACCTTGCTGCCGACATTGGATCTCGATGGCGGCGAGGAGAGCCGCACGTTGGCGGAAGAAGAGCGTTTGGCGGAAGATTTGCGCTTGCTTTATGTCGCGCTGACCCGCTCCATTTACCACTGTGCAGTGGGGGTGGCTCCGCTCTACTTACGCTCGCAGAAGAAAGAGGGAAACAGCGATATGCATTCGAGTGCGCTGGGTTATCTCTTGCAACGGGGGGCCGCAGCGCCAGCCGATGTGTTGGTGGCGGCGCTGGAAGCGATGGCCGGGGATGACATCGATATCGCCGATGTGGCGGCTGAAGACGGGGAGCCCTGGCACCCAGCTTTGGAAACCGCGCCTTTACTGCAGGTGCGTCAGAATAATCGGCAATTGCACGATCGCTGGCGAGTCACCAGTTATTCCGGGTTACAGCAACACGGCGCATCGGCGATACAGGAACTGTTTCCCCGATTGGATCTTGAAACGAAGGGCGAGGAGGCGCAGGAGTCGGACGAGGCATTCACGCCGCACACCTTTCCGCGCGGCGCAGCGCCCGGCACTTTTCTACACAGTCTGTTTGAACAACTGGAGTTTACAGCTGCCATTGATGAGCCATGGCTGTTGGAGCAACTTCGGCAGCAAGGTATGGCGGAGGAGTGGCAACCTGTTGTGAAAACGTGGTTGGCAACCGTGCTGAATACGCCGCTGACGCCGGAGCATATCCAGCTGTCGGCACTGGAAAGCCGTTTCCGTCAGTCCGAACTGCAATTCTACCTGCCGATAGCCTCGATGCTGGATGCCGGTAAGTTGGATCGACTGGCGAAAACTCACGATCCGTTGTCGGCTGATTGTCCTGCACTCGATTTTCAGCAGGTGAAAGGCATGCTGAAAGGTTTTATTGATCTGGTTTTTTTCTGGCAGGGGCGTTATTACCTGCTGGATTACAAATCTAACTGGCTGGGGCCGGATGCGGGTGCTTACACGCAGCCGGCTATGCACCGGGCGATGGTCGAGCATCGTTATGATCTGCAATACCAGCTTTATTCGTTGGCATTGCACCGTTATCTCCGCCATCGTGTTCCTGGTTATGACTATCAGCGCCATTTTGGCGGTGTTATCTATTTGTTTTTGCGTGGAATCAGCGCAGCGTATCCGGGACATGGTGTGTTTTTTACCAAACCGGCGCAGCGACTGGTGGATGGGCTGGATCTGCTGTTTCAGGGCGATATGACGATGATGGACGACGAGGGCGCCGGTAATGCTTGAGTTACTGCTTGAGGCTCAGCGCAGGCATCTGTTGCGCCCGCTGGATGTGCAGTTCGCCCACATGCTGGCCGGGAATGAACCCTACCTGCTGCTGGCGGCGGCATGTCTGAGCAATCATGCCGGGGCGGGGCATGTCTGCCTGCCTTTGGAGCAGTTACAGGGTGATCGTTTATTTGACGGACGTGACCCCGTGTTGACTCGTCAGATAATGCAGTTGCTCGGCTCTCCAAATGTGGAGCGCTGGCGTAGCGAGTTGCAGCGGTGTGAGCCGGTCGACGATGGTCATCGGCCGACGCCGTTGGTGCTGGAGAGGGATATGCTCTATCTACAGCGCAGTTGGCGGAACGAATGTCAGGTAGCGCATTTTATCGCCAATGGACAACTGACGACGGATATAGATGAGCGTCATATCCGTCAGGTACTAGATGTTCTGTTCCCGACGTTGGGAAAAGAGGTCGACTGGCAGAAGATTGCGGCTGCCGTGGCGTTGACCAGCCGCATGGCGGTGATTTCCGGCGGCCCCGGTACAGGGAAAACCACGACGGTCGCCAAACTGCTGGCGGCGCTGATTCAGTTGCGTGGCGACGCCCAGCCATTGCGTATCCAACTGGCTGCGCCGACCGGCAAGGCTGCCGCCCGTCTGACGGAATCTCTGGGCGTTGCGCTTAGCCAATTGACGCTGAGTGAGGCGCAGTTGCGCAGTTTTCCGCAAGCCGCATGCACATTGCATCGTTTGCTAGGCGCGATGCCGGATAGCCAGCAGTTGCGTCATCATCGTGAGAATCCCCTGCATCTTGATCTGTTGGTGGTGGATGAAGCCTCAATGGTGGATTTACCGATGATGGCGCATGTGATGGCGGCGTTGCCTGCGCATGCCCGCGTTATCTTTCTGGGGGATCGCGATCAGTTGGCGTCCGTGGAGGCGGGCGCGGTGCTGGGCGATATCTGTCATTTCACCGGGCAGGGGTATAGCCCGGCTCGTACCGAACAACTACAACGTTTGACCGGGTGTGCGTTGCCGCCGCCATCGCCAAAGGCGTCCAGCGTGGCGGATAGCATCTGCCTGTTGCGTAAAAGCTACCGTTTTGCCGCATCGTCAGGCATCGGGTTGCTGGCGCAGGCGGTGAATCAGGGAGATGAACGGCGGGTGAAAGACGTTTGGCACGGCGGCTATAGCGACGTCGGATGCCATCCGTTGCGGGAAGCGTCGGATTATCAACAGTTGTTGACGCTGGCGGTGACGGAGTATCGACGCTATCTACAGGCGATCGACGACGGCGCGGAACCGGTGGTGGTACTGCGCACGTTCCAGCAATTTCGCCTGCTTTGCGCGCTGCGGGAAGGGCCGTTCGGCGTAGAGGGGTTGAATCAGGGAATCGAGCAGGCATTGCGCAGCGCCAGGTTGCTCCCCGCGTTACCCGCCAATGGCTCTCGTTGGTACGTCGGAAGGCCGGTGATGATCGCGCGTAATGACACTATTCTGGGGCTGTTTAACGGCGATATCGGTATCACATTGCTGAATGCGCAGGGTGAACTGCGGGTCTGTTTCCCGTTGCCGGATGGCAGCGTCAAACCGGTGCCGCCCAGTCGTTTGCCCGCGCATGAAACTGCGTTTGTCATGACGGTGCATAAATCGCAAGGGTCTGAGTTTGAACATACAGCATTAGTGTTGCCCAACATGATGCTGCCTCTGCTGACCCGAGAATTGATTTACACCGCGATAACTCGCGCACGCCAGCAGTTGTCGATATTTGCCGACGAAGACATTTTGTGTCAGTCCGTGTGCGCCGCTACCCGGCGTTATAGCGGCCTGGCGCAGCGTATTCTAATGCTGGCGCAGTAGCGTTTTTCCACCACTGCAAGGAATGTCGGTGCTAGTCGGGAAACGGCCCCCGCACAAAGTATGCGGGAGCGGGAAGACTCGGAAGTTTAGAGGTCTGTCACCAGAATTTTTGAACGGCGCTGGTAGTTGTACAATTCCTGTTTGCGGCGGGGCAGCACAGCGATCTCCGCAGGCAGGAAACCTCTTTCCTGGAACCAGTGAATGCTGTGCGTGGTGAGCACGAACAGACGTTTTAGCCCCTGCTGGCGGGCCTGTGCGGCGATATGGTGCAGCAGTTGGTCGCCGCGTGATGAGCTGCGGTATTCCGGGTGCACGGCTACACAGGCCATCTCGCCGATGCTTTCCTCGACAAAAGGATAAAGCGCCGCGCAGGCGATCGTCAGGTTGTCCCGCACGATGACGGTGAACTTGTCGATCTCCATCTCCAACTGCTCGCGAGAGCGACGCACCAGAATACCTTGTTGTTCCAGCGGACGAATCAGCTCCAGAATGCCGCCGATGTCATTGATGGTGGCCCGGCGAGTTTGTTCGGCGCTCTGCATAACGATTTGGGTGCCGATGCCGTCGCGGGAGAACAGTTCCTGCAACAGGGCGCCGTCTTCCAGATAGCTGATCAGGTGGCTGCGTTGGACGCCGCTACGGCAGGCTTTGACCGCGCCGCGCAGGAAACGCACGATCTCCGAATTATAGTCGCCGGACTCTTCCAAAGACTGAATGCGC
Organism: Musicola keenii; assembly: GCF_014855505.1. NCBI lineage: Bacteria > Pseudomonadati > Pseudomonadota > Gammaproteobacteria > Enterobacterales > Pectobacteriaceae > Musicola > Musicola keenii. The sequence continues at coordinate 81,873 of NZ_JAAWVW010000008.1, forward strand.
TGCTGAGCCGCTTCCGGCAACATTTCTGAAATGATATTGCCGTCGTCATTGGTGACGCCCTGAGTGGAGCAGAAGCCGATCATCTTCTCGGCTTTGAGTTTAATGGCTAGCTGCGTGGCGACTTCTTCGGAGGTCAGGTTGAAGCTTTCTCCCGTCACGGAGACGGCGACAGGCCCCAGTAGCACAATCGCGCCGCTGTCCAACTGACGGTGGATGGCCTCTTCGTCAATCCGACGGATACGGCCGCTATGGCAGTAATCGACGCCATCGTCCACGCCCAGCGGTTGTGCAATGATAAAATTACCGCTGACCACATTGATGTGCGCACCCTGAAGCGGCGTGTTGGTCAGGCTCATCGACAAACGGGCGGTGATGTCCAACTGCAACGTGCCGGCGGCCTGTTTGACCAGCTCCAGCGTGGCACTGTCGGTAACACGAGTATGTTTGTGGTAATAGGGTTCGTAGTTATGGGCCGTCAGATTGGCGTCAATCTGGGGACGGGCACCGTAGACCACCACCAATTTGATTCCCAGGCTGTGCAGCAGCCCGATATCATTGACGATATTGGCAAAATTTTCATGTTCGATGGCCTCTCCACCCAGCATGATCACGAAAGTTTTACCGCGATGCGCGTTGATATAGGGAACTGAGTGGCGGAAGCCTTGAACCAGTTCTGTACTACGTTCCTTCACTGCGAGCCCTCTTGAATTTTTATTCGATATTTCCGTATTTTTATTCTTCATTGGTGAAAAGGCAAGTGATAACTTTCCTGAATGGTTGCTTGTGCGGTGCGACGCTCTAACGCCGTTATAAAGGGTGACAGTGATTTTTTCATGACAGTCAGAGACTGATTGGTTAAAGTTTTTGGCGCCCTAGCCTGACGGCGCGCTTCCCCACGTGGTAATGACTGTTACCGCCATGCTGCCCGGCGTGAAACAATGATGGAGCGTGTCGGATGGTTTTGCCGTTTCATAGCAAGTAAACCGGAGTGACATGTTCGATCCAAAAACGCCTCTGAGTCGCCGACGTCTTTTGCAGGGAGCTGCGGCTACCTGGCTGCTAAGCATCAGCGGGGCTGGTATGGCTGCGGTGCCCCAGATTATCGCTGTCCGTGTCTGGCCCTCTTCCGCCTATACCCGAGTGACGCTGGAATCCAGCCATCCGCTCAAATACCGGCAATTCTTGCTGGACAATCCCGATCGATTGGTCGTCGATATCGAAAACGCATCGCTGAACAGTGTATTGAAAAACGCCAACCGGCAGTTTGCGCCTGACGATCCCTTTATCAAAACCGCGCGGGCGGGGCAGTTTGACCAGAATACCGTTCGGCTGGTGCTGGAGTTACGGCAGAAAATCAATCCGAGCCTGTTTACGCTGGCACCGGTGGCGGGTTTTCGCAATCGTCTGGTAATGGATCTGTATCCGGTTGTCGGCCGTTACGATAACGCGGAGGATCCGTTGTTGGCGCTGCTCGAGGATTACAACCGGGGAGAGCTTGAACGCTCGTTGCCGCCCGAGTCGCCGATAAAAGAGAGCGGCGCCAGGCGTGGGCGTCCGCTGGTAGTCATGCTGGATCCTGGACATGGTGGTGAAGATCCCGGTGCCATCGGGCGCCAGCGGACGCGGGAAAAGGATGTAGTATTGCAGATTGCTCGTCGTTTGAAGGCCATGATCGATCGGGAGCCGACGATGAAAGCCTATATGACGCGCAATGAAGATGTGTTTATTCCGTTGAAGGTGCGTGTTGCCAAGGCGCGCAGGCAGCAGGCCGATTTATTCATCTCTATTCACGCCGATGCGTTTACCAGCCCGGCCGCGCGTGGTTCATCGGTATTCGCGTTGTCAAAAAAAGGCGCGACCAGTTCGGCCGCGCGTTTTCTAGCGCAGACTCAAAACGAGTCGGATCTGATCGGCGGGGTCAGCATGAGCGGCGATCGTTATCTTGATCACACGATGTTCGACATGGTGCAGACCCTGACTATCAGCGACAGCCTCAAGTTCGGCAAAGAGATCCTGAGCAGGCTGGGGAAAATCAATTATCTGCATAAAAATAAGGTAGATCAGGCTGGGTTTGCGGTACTGAAGGCACCGGACATTCCATCGATTCTGGTGGAAACGGCGTTTATCAGTAATCTTGATGAGGAACGTAAGTTGCGTACCAGTCGTTTCCAACAGCAGATTGCACAATCCTTGCTGGAAGGCATCAAAGCGTATTTTGCGGCGTTAAAAAGATAGAGACCCAGGCACCGGCGATGGAATTAAGAACGTGGGGCGCGTTTTCAACGACGTTCATGTTGACTTGCCGGGAACGCTCCAAGATGTACGCATAGAAAGCGTCGGCAACATGCTCACTGCGTTCGGATGGGGTTGCCGGGAGGATACCCTAAAAACCAAAAAACACCCGTTAGGGTGTTCTTGTTTGGTTGCGGGGGCCGGATTTGAACCGACGACCTTCGGGTTATGAGCCCGACGAGCTACCAGGCTGCTCCACCCCGCGTCCGTAGCGTCTTTCTGACAAATTGCTTCTTTTTTCAATTGGTTGCGGGGGCCGGATTTGAACCGACGACCTTCGGGTTATGAGCCCGACGAGCTACCAGGCTGCTCCACCCCGCGTCCGTGGATGCGCACTATACTCCCCGTGAGCGGTGATGCAACCTCTTTTTGCAAATAGTTTGTTATTTTGTTTGGTTGTGGTGAATTTATCGCCGCAAGGATGTTTTTTTGCACGGATTGATTCTGCTTTTGACCCTGATGCGTTTAATTCACCAGGGGGGTTTGTTATCGTTCCCTCCGTTATTTCGCTATTGATGGTCAGAGAGAGTAAGAACGCAGATGAAAGGATGGTGGAGAAAATATGTGTTGACCGGCGTGGTAATCGTGGTACTGGCGGGATGTCAGTCGCGGCCCACCGATCGCGGGCAGCAGTATAAAGATGGGCATCTGAACCAGCCGCTGGCGCTGGTTAACGAGCCGAACGCCAATGGCAAACCGGTTAATGCCGGTGATTTTACCCATCAGATCAGCCAAATTCAGAGTGCCTCTCCCAGCCTTTATTATCGCAATAGCGACACGTTTCAGGCCATTCGTAACTGGGTTCAGGCGGGCGGCGATACGCGCGAATTGTCGCGATTCGGTCTGAATGCCTGGCAGATGGAGGGTGTCGATAACTTCGGTAACGTGCAATTTACCGGCTATTACACGCCGGTGGTGCAGGCGCGTCATTATCGTCAGGGCGAATTTCGTTATCCGCTTTATGCTATGCCGAGAACGTCGCGTAATCATCGACTGCCCGATCGCGCTGCGATTTATTCCGGTGCCTTGAGTGACAACCTGGCGATTGCCTGGACCAATTCGCTGATGGATAACTTCATGATGGAAGTGCAAGGCAGCGGTTATGTCGATTTTGGCGATGGCAGCCCATTGACGTTCTTCGGTTATGCCGGTAAGAACGGTCATGCCTATCGCAGCATCGGCAAAGTATTGATCGACCGGGGCGAAGTGCCGAAAGAAGAGATGTCCATGCAGGCTATTCGCCAGTGGGCGGAACGGCACTCGGAAACGGAAGTGCGTGGGTTGCTGGAGCAGAACCCGTCGTTTGTGTTTTTCAAACCCATGGCATCTATGCCGGTAAAGGGGGCGAGTGCCGTACCGCTGGTGGCTAAGGCGTCGGTGGCATCCGATCGATCGCTGATCCCGGCGGGTACGACGCTGTTGGCGGAGGTGCCGCTGCTGGATAATCAGGGTAAATTCACCGGTCAGTATGAGATGCGGTTGATGGTTGCGCTGGATGTCGGTGGCGCCATCAAGGGGCAGCATTTTGATATTTATCAAGGGATTGGGCCAGAGGCCGGCCATGCGGCAGGGTACTATAACCACTATGGTCGGGTTTGGGTGCTGCGTAATGCGCAGGCGCAAAGCGGGATGTTGTTCAGCGCCAATGCCGGAGAGGTACTATCCCCACAAAGCAATTGATGAATATGCATCAGGCGCTGGATATGCCCGCGCCTGTTAATCGTCGGATTATGTATATCTGTCCGGGCGTATTCTCGCCATGTGGAAAGCATCAACGTAACGACCGTCACGAAACGCATAGTCTTTGGATTCCCCTTCAACGATAAAGCCGAATTTTTTGTATAGCGCTTGCGCCGGCAGATTGTCGCAATAAACCGTCAGTTCGATACGACGAATATTCAGCCAGTTATCGGTCAGGTTCACCAGTGCGGCCAGTAACGCGCTGCCGATGCCCCGGCCTTGATAGTCGTCTCTGACGCCCATGCCGAGAGTGCCGACATGGCGTCGACGCGGGTTGCTAAAGATTTCGAAACCCAAATTGCCGACCAGTTCTCCGTCGGATTCCGCGACAAACGCATATATGTTGTCTGGGAGCTTGCCAAGACGGGCTTCCCATTGGGTTGGCGAGGGATATGGCAATTGCAGCGTTCCGGAATAGGCGTGAATGCCGCTATAGATACGAGCAACGGCGGCGGCATCCTGGGCTTCCGCCCTTCTGATGATTATTTCTTTCATGGCTTCCCCGGCGATGAAATAACGGAATGATCAGAATAACAAGTTAACGTGAAGTGTCAGCCGATACTTTTGATCATCGGGATGCAAGGTAGTGAAAATCCTCTGGGTGAATGGTATAGACTGGTTTTTTCGCCTGAGAAGCCTTGGGCACGGTAAAACGGCGCGGCATTCAAGGATGCGTCGAGCCGGACTTCCCTCAGCCCTGCGGTGCGGGCCAGCGTTTCCAAATGATGCAGCACTTGTTTGCCGACGCCTTTTCCCATCACCTCCGGTTCGACGAATAGGGCATCAATCATGCCGGTATAAAGGTTGATCATGCCGGTGGCTACGACGACGCCTGTGATTTCAGCAACGTAAAAATGGTGAGTAACAATATTGGCAAATCCTTCGCTAAGCGGGCCGTCTGTCCAGCGTTGCAGTTGTTCCGCAGAATAATCATTGCGGCAGCCGTGCCGGATAGCGCGATTGCGGATATCAAATGCTGCCGGCGCATCATCCCGGCGTGCTTTTCTTATCGTAATAGCTTGGTGCTTCATCGCTGCTCCGGTCTGTGAATTATTTCAAACTGAGCGCATTGCCTAAGGCTATCGCCGTTGACCAGATTTTGCGCATGCCCCTCGGCAAATGCGTTGACGTTCTCGAATGCGGTTCTGAAGTACAATTCGTAGCTGTTTTGTTCCACGTACCCGATATGCGGAGTCGCCAATACGTTCGGTAGCGACAGCAGCGGTTCGACGTCGGGGGTGGCCGGCTCATAGTCGAAAACATCCAGCGCCGCCATCCGGCCGGGGTGTTCTTGCAGTATGCGTAACAGTACGCCGGATTCGATGAGTTCAGCCCGGCTGGTATTGACGAACAGCGAATCCGGTTTCATTAGCGCCAAATCTTCATAAGCCACGCAGTGGCGGGTGGCTGCGTTCAGACGTAGGTGTAATGACAGTATGTCCGCCTGCCTGAAAAAATCGGCCTTATTCTCGGTGGTCAACAACCCGTGTTGTTTAGCCAGAGCCCTTGAGGATTCACTACCCCATATGATTACTTTCATCCCGAAGGCTTGAGCGTAACGAGCGATGCGCTGCCCTATTTTACCGTACCCCCAAATGCCGAGTGTCAGGCCCTCCAGCGAGCGCCCCAGCTGATGCCCGCCATTTTGTTGCCATCGCGCGGTGGCCAATTGGGAAACATACTGCGGCAGACGGCGCGACGCGGCCATGATCAGCGCCCAGCACAATTCAGCCGGTGCCACCGGTGAGCCGGTACCTTCCGCGACCGCGACGCCATAACTTGAACACAGGTCGATATCCAGATGGTTGCTTATCTTCCCGGTCTGGCTGATCAGCGCCAGCCTGGGAAGACGGGACAGCAGTTCATCGGTAATGCGGGTTCTTTCCCGAATCAGAACCAGCGCATCGACATCACGCAGTTTATCCGCCAGGGCGGCGGGATCAGCATAACTCTGGTTCAATATGTGTACGTGATGGCCGCTCAGCAGCGAGAAGCAGGAGAGATGCCGAACGGTATCCTGATAGTCATCGAGTATGGCGATGTTCATGTGTGTTCTCTTGCGGCAGCGGAGTCGTCCGGTGTGCGGGTCATGATGAATTCCTGTGCGCCTTCCGAGGTAATACGAAAGCCGAGTCGTTCATAGAGCTTTCTGGCCGGATTGCTTTTCAGCACGCTCAGCACCACGGGATGGTGATGCTTGGCAGCACGGGCGATAACATCGCTAATCAGCATGCCGCCGATGCCCCGATGCTGATAGTCGGGGTGAACCTGAATTTGCAACAGATACCAGTGTTGTTGCTCTGCAATGAAGCGGTATTTGAACAGCCCTGCGCGTTGACTGTCTACCATGATGATATTGGCGTGTGCAAACTCATGGCGGATGCGTTGCAGGAAGGTTTCCTTATCGGTTGGCGCGCCGACATCTTCCAGGTAGCGCTTCATCGTCAATGTTCTCAGATGAAGCAGATAGTTGATGTCGGACTCGGTGGCCGGCAGCAGCTCAAGGTGCATAATCTTCTCCGTTAACAATGACCATTTACGTTGCCACAGCGCCGATTGTGTCGCAATTATTCGCTGAAGATAAAGGTGTATCGCCGCATCGTGTTATGAAATGCGAGCATGATTCCCGATACGGCAATTTTCTCTGCAATTTTTAGCGGCTGGGGTATCATCGCTGCCGTTTGTGACCGAGTGAAGGTGGTGTATGAGTACGCAATTATCCGAAAGCTATCTGCAACGTTTTGGCGGAACGGCGAGGCTGTATGGTCAAAAGGCGCTGGCGTTGTTCGCCGATTCCCATGTTTGTGTGATTGGCATCGGTGGCGTGGGGTCTTGGGCGGCGGAAGCATTAGCCCGAACCGGCATTGGCGCGATTACCCTGATCGATATGGATGATGTGTGTGTAAGTAATACCAACCGGCAAATCCATGCTCTGCGTCAGCATACCGGCCAGCCGAAGACGGAAGTGATGGCCGAACGTATTCTGGCGATTAATCCGGAGTGCCGGGTGACGTGTGTGGATGATTTTATTACCGCCGATAACGTTCAGACGTTGCTCGATCAGCATTTCAGTTATGTTATTGATGCCATTGATAGCGTGCGTCCGAAAGCGGCACTGTTGGCCTGGTGTCGTCGCAACAAGGTGCCGGTAGTGACGACAGGCGGCGCTGGCGGGCAGATCGACCCTACCCGGATTGACGTCGCCGACCTGGCCAAAACCATTCAGGATCCCCTGGCCGCCAAGCTGCGCGAGCGACTGAAACATGACTTTAACATCGTGAAGAACAGCAAGGGCAAACTGGGTATTGACTGCGTGTTTTCCAGCGAGCCGCTGGTTTACCCGCAGCCGGACGGTTCGGTTTGCGCATCCCGCAGTACGGCCGACGGCGTCAAACGGATGGATTGCGCCGCTGGTTTTGGCGCCGCCACTATGGTGACCGCGACGTTTGGTTTTGTCGCGGTGTCCCACGCGCTGAAAAAAATGATGGCGAAGGCACAACGGCAGGCGTTATCGGAGACCGGCGTTGCCTGAAATTGGCGTTGTTCTGCCGATATGTAGCCGCAATTGGGCTTAACGAACCGTATAATCAGGTGAGAAATCGGCGGTTGAGAGTTGAGAGGATGCAATGGGGCAGCAGCGGGTAATCGCTAGCCCCACCGTTGAACGCCGCTAGTCTTCCTGGCCGGCGATATCGCGGACCCTGGCGGCCAGCGCCGCTAGCCCGCCGGCGCGGGATGCGCTGAGCTGCTGTTTCAACGCCAGGCGTTCAAACAGCGCCAGTGGGTCCATCTGGCGAAGTTCGGCAGCGGTTTTGCCCTCCACCGAGGTGAGCAGAATGGCGAGCAGGCCGCGTACGATACGGCCATCGCTGTCGCCATAAAAATGCAGCGTGCCGTCGGTACGCCGTTCGTAGCCCAGCCAGACCCTATTCTCGCAGCCTGAAAGCGCAATCTGCTCCTGCCGGTATTCATCCGCCATCGTCGGTAAGGCTTTAGCCAATAGGATAATCTGCCGGTAACGTTCTTCCCAGGAACGGCAGGCGCCAAAGCGTTCCAGCAGCGAGTTTTCGTCAACGGCAGTGCCGAATGGGTGTTGCGGGGTGTGGGTGGTCATTGGTTCAGTCCATCAGTAATTCAAGCGCTTTGCGTGTCGCAGCAACCAGCCGAGTGACATCTTCGGTGCTGTTATAAGGCGCGAAGGCGGCACGAACCGTGCCTGTAACGCCCAGTGCAGCCGTCATCGGCTGCGCGCAATGATGCCCGGCCCGCAGAGCGATACCTTCCTCTGAAAGCAGCGTCGCCAGATCGTTGTGGTGGATGCCTTCAAAGATAAAAGGCAGCAGGTTGGCGTCCGGGCTGCGGAAACTGCGAAAACCGGGCAGTTGGCTTAGCTGGCGTTCGGCATTTTCGGCCAGGGCGATGCTGTGCCGTTCTGCGCCAGGCCTGTCCTGCTGTTGCAACCAGTTAATCGCAGCCGCCAGACCGATCACACCGGCAATATGCGGCGTTCCAGCTTCAAAACGCTGTGGTGCTGTCAAGGCTTCGAACCCTTCGAAGGAGACGCTGGACATCATTTTTCCGCCGCCGTGCCACGGGGGCATTTGTTCCAGCAATTCGGATTTGCCATACAAGACGCCAATTCCGGTAGGGCCGTATAACTTGTGGCCAGAAAAAGCATAGAAATCAATATCCAGCTCGGCGACGTTCACTGCGCCATGTACTATCCCTTGCGCGCCGTCAACCATGACCACTGCCCCTGCCTGATGCGCCAGCGTGACGGCCTGGTGCAAATCAGGCATGCCGCCGGTGATGTTGGACATCTGCGTGATGGCCAGTAGTCGGGTTTTTTCCGTCAGTAAAGCGGGTAGACGGCGGATATCAGGCAGATAGCGGTCATCCAACGGCAGCTTAATCACCCTGGCGCCGGTTTGCTGCGCGATGAGCAGCCAGGGAACCAGATTGGCGTGATGCTCCGCTTCGCTGACCAGAATTTCATCTCCGGGTTGAAGGTAGGTGCGGGCATAACTTTGGGCAACCAGATTGATGGACTCCGTTGCGCCGCGCGTCCAGATAATATTGCGGCGACTCTCTGCGCCCAGAAGCCTGACGACATCATCTCGCGCCTGTTCGAAAGCATCGGAAAGCGCGCGAGCGGCATGGTGTTGGCTGCGGTGCACATTGCCGGATGGGCTGGCATAGCAATCCCGAACGGCGTCGATTACCGCAGTCGGCTTCAATGCAGTTGCCGCGCTATCAAGATAAACGCCGGGGTGCTGAAGCGCAGGAAACTGCTGGCGGAAATGGTGAAGGTTAAACGGTGTCATGGCTGTCCTCTGTTGAGGCTTCGATCCTGTCCCATTTTATCGGCTGAAACAAGTTTAGGACGATCCCTAGTCTGATTCTGCTGCGAGCAACGAAGACGTTGCTATGCTTAATAGTGAAATTTTATCTCAAAAATTTTATTTTTACTGAAATTAGCAATGGAAAGTGGAACTTTATGAAGCATAAAGTATTGACTGCTGTGGTGCTGATGGCTCCATTCCTAATCGCTGGCTGTGCCAGTAACTATGTGCTGACGACCCAGGACGGCGACGCTATTATCGCCGAAGGCAAACCCAGAGTTGACGAAGAGACCGGTATGATCGCTTTTACTGATGCCTGGGGACGTCAACAGCAGCTCAATAAAGACAATGTGAAGCAGATTGAGAGGGTGAAATAGGGTTGTCACAAACAAAAAAAGCACCGCAAATGCGGTGCTGTATAAAGACTTAAGACAGACAGGGTAAATGTACAGGAAATATAGGTAGCTAGGCTACCGCGTCTGAAATGCAGACAATAAACAAATAGCAAACACAACATCACAACCACAAGCCAAAAGCACGTCAGGCAATCATCGGTACTTTTCGTTCCGGCTCAGGGAAGTGGCGCTACTATAGGTATTTGCTGGTGCATCCTCAACGGACAATTTATAATGCCTCGGATTATAAAAACTAATGGCAAACCACGTTTGTCTCCGTCTGAAGTTGGCCCTGCTTAAAGAATCTGATGTATGTCGAAACGATTACCGCCGCTTAATGCGTTGCGTGTTTTTGATGCCGCGGCCCGGCATCTCAGCTTTACCAAAGCGGCAGAAGAGCTGTTTGTGACACAAGCTGCCGTTAGCCATCAAATCAAATCCCTGGAAGATTTTCTCGGGTTGAAGCTGTTCCGTCGACGCAATCGCTCGTTGCTGTTGACGGAAGAAGGACAAAGTTATTTTCTTGATATAAAAGAAATTTTTTCTGCTTTAAATGAGGCGACTCGCAAGTTGCAGGCTCGTAGCGCCAAAGGCGCGCTGACAGTCAGCTTGCTGCCGAGCTTCGCGATCCACTGGTTAGTGCCGCGCCTGTCGAGTTTTAATTCCGAATACCCGGGCATTGATGTGCGGATTCAGGCTGTCGATCGGGAGGAGGAGCGTTTATCGGATGATGTGGATGTGGCGATTTTCTACGGACGCGGCAACTGGCCGGGATTAAGAGTGGAAAAATTGTATGCCGAGTATCTGCTGCCGGTCTGCTCACCTTTGCTGCTGACCGGTGAACATCCGCTCAAGACACCGGCGGATCTGGCATGGCACACATTGTTGCACGATGCTTCCCGACGTGACTGGCTGGCTTATACCCGGCAGTTGGGCATTTCGCAGATTAATGTCCAGCAAGGGCCGATTTTCAGCCATAGTGCGATGGTGTTGCAGGCGGCTATTCATGGGCAAGGGGTGGCGTTGGCTAACAACGTGATGGCCCAGACTGAGATTGAAGCCGGTCGTCTGGTTTGCCCGTTCAACGATGTGCTGGTCAGCAAGAATGCGTTTTATCTGGTTTGTCATGACAGTCAGGCTGAACTGGGTAAAATAGCCGCCTTTCGCCAGTGGATTCTGGCGCGAGCGGCCGGCGAACAGGAGAAGTTTCGCTTTCGCTACGATAACGGTTCACGCTGAGCTCCCGGGCTCAGCTTCTTTTTTTAATAATGGAGCGCTTGATGAACAGTCGTTTCATGCTGATATTTGCCGCCGTCAGCGGTTTTGTGTACGTGGCGTTAGGCGCGTTCGGCACCCATGTATTGAGTAAGTCTTTGGGGGACGCCGAAATGGGCTGGCTGCATACCGGCCTGCAATATCAGGCCTTTCATTCGTTGGTGATCCTGGTGCTTTCTGTCGCCATGAGCCAACGCGCCAACGTGTGGTTTTACTGGAGTTCGGTCTCCCTGGCGTTGGGTATTGTGTTGTTCAGCGGCAGCCTGTACTGCCTGGCGTTGTCCAGCTTGAGAATGTGGGTATTTGTTACGCCGGTAGGCGGCGTCTGTTTTCTGACTGGGTGGCTTTTGCTGCTGATTGGGGCGTTTCGCCTGAAGAAGAAGGCTGAGTAGCATGAATAAAGTGATTTTGTATTGTCGGCCGGGATTTGAGAAAGAGTGCGCGGCGGAGATTACCGACAAAGCGGGGCGCCGCGATATTTATGGTTTTGTGCGGGTAAAAGATAACAGCGGTTATGTAATTTTCGAGTGTTATCAGCATGAAGACGCTGATCGTTTGGTGCGTGAATTACCTTTCCGCGATCTGATTTTTGCTCGTCAAATGATGGTGTGTGGCGAGTTGCTGCGCGATCTGCCGTCGGAAGATCGCATTACACCCATCGTAGGTATGCTGACTGGCGTGGTGGATCGCGCGGGAGAATTGCGGGTCGAGGTTCCTGATACCAATGAGTGCAAGGAACTGATGAAATTTTGCCGCAAGTTTACGGTTCCACTGCGCACCGCGCTGCGGAACGACAAGATTCTGCTGGCGCAGGAGAAACCTAACCGGCCAGTGATTCATGTACTGTTTATCGCCCCTGGTTGTTGTTACGTCGGCTACTCCTACAGCAACAACCATTCACCGTTTTACATGGGGATCCCCCGTCTGAAGTTTCCCTCCGATGCGCCAAGCCGGTCGACGCTTAAGCTGGAAGAGGCATTTCATGTGTTTATTCCAGCGGATGAGTGGGATGAGCGGCTGGCAAGTGGAATGTACTCAGTGGATCTCGGCGCTTGTCCGGGCGGATGGACCTATCAACTGGTGAAGCGCAGTATGATGGTGCATGCCGTGGATAACGGCATGATGGCGCAGAGCCTGATGGATACCGGACAGGTTATTCATCATCAGGCGGATGGTTTTCGCTTTGAGCCGCCGCGCAATAACATCTACTGGCTGGTGTGCGATATGGTGGAAAAACCGGCTAAAGTCACCAGCCGCATGGCTGACTGGTTGGTAAACGGCTGGTGCCGGGAAGCGATTTTCAATCTCAAACTGCCGATGAAAAAGCGCTATGAAGAAGTCGCGCTGAATCTGGAAAAATTGACTCAGCGTTTACTGGAGGGCGGCATTAACGCAGAGATTCACGCCAAGCAGTTGTACCATGACCGAGAAGAGGTGACGGTGCATGTGCGGCGGATTTGGAGTGCGATTCCCGGGCGTCGCGACGAACGCTGAGTGTGTGTCATTCCCCGATTGGCAACCTGAGCTGTTGCAGGTTGCCATTAAGTTCCAGGTCGATTTTTAACGTGGCGACCTGACGACAGCGATACGCCATCTCCTGTTGTTCCACCAGTTTGCGTCGCCATTTTTCAGGGATTTGTTCTAACTGCTGGTACAGCGCATCCAGTGATCCAGCTTGGTGCAGTAAGCTCGTTGCGGTTTTGGGGCCAATGCCGCTCACGCCGGGGATCTTACTGCTGCTTATCCCCGCCAGCCCCCAGTAATCCGGCAACTGCCTGGGTTCGACACCGAATTCCTGCCTGATGAAGGGCACATCCAGCCAGCGTTTCTGAAAGTAGTCGCGAATCTGAATGGTCGGCGCCAATAGTTGGCAGTAACCCTTGTCGGTGGATATGATCGTCGCCTGATGGCCCTGTGCCGCGACTTTGCTGGCCAGTGTAGCCGCCAGGTCATCTGCTTCGTTACCCGGCGAGTGCCAGCTATCGACGCCTAGCCCCAGAAAAGCGTCTTTGATTTGTGGCAGTTCCTGATGCAGATTCTCCGGCATAGACGGACGGCCTGCTTTGTAGTCTGGCAGCAGTTCATGCCGCCAACTTTGCGTGCGCTGTTCGTCGTCAAAGACTGCGACTGCGTGGGTAGGCCGGCTGTGCCGAATCAACTGTTTCAACGCATGCTGGCAAGCGGCCACACAAGGTGAGCCCTGCACGGCATGGATCCGACGGATAAGGTTAAGGGCATCAACAATCAGCAGGTGTACAGGCATAATCCGGCATTCGCAGTGAAATGGCAGCGGGAAATCACCGCTGCCGATAGGGGAAGAAATCAGGCACAGATTTCATAACAGGGAACGTATATGCTGCCCGGTAGCTTCATCCGTTGCTGAGACATGAAGCCTTGCAGTAGACGATCCATTTCTTTCATGATTTCCGCATTACCGCGCAGTTTGTAAGGGCCCAGTTTCTCAATGGCACGAATGCCCGCTTCCTTGACGTTACCTGCAACGATGCCGGAGAACGCTTTACGCAACGTCGCCGCCAACTGCTCCGAGGGTTGATCCGGATGCAGATTGAGACTTGCCATGTTTTCATGGGTCGGCTCAAACGGCAATTGCAGTTCCGGTGCGATACGCAAAGACCAGTTGAAACTGTAAGCGTCGCCGGTATGACGGCGATGCTCTTTCACCAACGGCATGGCTTTCTTCATCTGCCGCGCGACTTCCGCCGCGTCGTTGATAATGATCGAATAATAGCGGCGAGCCTGACGGCCCAGCGTGCTGACGATAAACTCATCCAGTACCCGGAAGTAATCGGCGCTTTCCTGTGGTCCGGTGAGAATGATCGGCAGTACCTGTTCGCTGTTCTCCGGATTCATCATTATCCCCAGCAGGTAGAGGAACTCCTCTGCGGTTCCCACGCCGCCAGGGAAGATGATGATGCCGTGGCCGATACGAACGAATGCCTCAAGGCGTTTCTCGATATCCGGCATAATGACCAATTCATTCACCAGTGGATTTGGTGGCTCTGCCGCAATGATCGACGGTTCGGTCATCCCGATGAAACGGCCATCCTTGTAGCGCTGCTGGGCATGCCCGACAGCGGCGCCTTTCATCGGCGCCTCCATCGCGCCCGGGCCGCAACCCGTACATATGTTCAGTTCGCGCAAACCTAACTGGCTACCGACTTTGCGGGCATAAAGGTATTCCGTTTCATTGATGGAATGCCCGCCCCAGCATACGACCATGTTAGGCTCTTCACCCACATGCAGTGCTCTGGCGTTGCGCAGAATCGAAAACACCAGATTGGTAATGTGAACAGAGTCTTCCGGATCCAGTTCCAGGTTCTGGTAGCGGCCTGAGGTGGTGATCTGCGCGTTGACGAACAGAATATCCCGCAAGACGGCGAACAGGTTGGCCTGCAATGCGCGGATGATCTCACCGTCGACGAAGGCGTCTTCCGGTGGGTTGACCAATTCAAGTTTTACGCCACGTTCGCGACGCAACACGTTGATGTCATAGTCCTCGTAGCGGGAGAGTAACTCTTTGCTGTTGTCCGTCTGACTGCCGGAGTTCAGTACGGCGAGAGAACAATTTCGAAATAATCGATAAAGATCGCTGCTGGTTGTGCTCTTTTTCAGCATATCTACTTCCAGCTGCGACAGTAAATCCATGGAACCCAACGGGCTGATATGTGTAATCATGCTACTCCCTGATAACGCAATGTGTTTCGGCCGTTGTCCAACACGAGTCGGATCGACCCCTTCACCTTAACGTGCGGCAGACCTTTTTGCCAAGGGAAGCAAAGTTCGGCCGATAAAGTTGCGCGACGCTGCGCATTTTCTCATGGTATTTGTCGACGTTGGCGGGTGTTGTCGGGATAAAATGATTTTCGTGCTCCCGAATGGGGCGATTGCTGCGGGCGGTTCCGCCTGATGAAAGGGTGCGGGTAAATTGACGAGGGACTTAATGGAACATCAGGTATCACAGGCACTGCAGGCGTTTACCCAACGTTATATCGAATTGTGGCGTCGGGAAACCGGGCATCCTCCGGCCAGCGCGGCGTTATATGGCGTTCCTTCTCCCTGCATAACGGACAACGGCGATGAGTGCGTTTTCTGGTTGCCGCAATTACCGGTCGCCACATACTGCCTTGATGGCGTGGAGCGGGCATTGGACATTAGCGTGCATCCTGACGCGCATACGTTCTTCTCCTACCAATATGCCGGTGACATGGATGCCGAGTTCGGCGATATCCGCTGTTCGTTGCTGCAAGCCTGGAACGAAGGGGATTTTATACGTATGCAGGAAAATCTTATCGGCCACCTGCTAACGCAAAAACGCCTTAAATTGTCGCCGACACTGTTTCTTGCCAGTACGGATTCAGAAATGACGCTTATCTCTCTGTGTAATATCAGCGGTGAGGTGCTGTTGGAGGAGTTCGGTACGTCTCAGCGGCAAGTGCTTGCTCCCAGCCTGACTGACTTTTTGTATAAGCTTCAGCCAATAATTATGTAATCCGGAATCGTGTTTCGCTTTTCTGTTTGTAAGAGATCTCTCACATTGTGTGTAAGCGATCTCTCATATTTAATATTAAGCTAAGGTTTAGATTTTAATTTTTTATTATTAATTAATGAATTAATGATAGTTAGCCTCTGATACGTTCTTTCAACGGGAGATTGCGCTATTTAGGTGGCTTGCCGATTCGATTCAATTAATACATCTTATTATTCAGTTTCGTAACACAGTAACGAAGTATCTCTGGTTTCATCAGGATGATGAGTGAGGTGCCTGGTTACGACCAGACTCTTTTTTCAGGATGAAATAAGGGACACCTCCAGGACGGAGAATGAGAGCCGGTTTGGGAATGCCGGTGGGGCAGGAGCCTAAAAAGGGAATGAGGTCATGGATGATCAAGAAGGATCGATTGTCAGGATGAAAGAAGGATCGTCAGCAAGGATCGCGGGTTAGGAAAACCAAAAGGAGATTTTTTTCAAGGATGAGCAGGGACGCAATTTTATAGCGGGAGTGCTGTAAAGCAGCAGACTAAAAGGGGGTACTGATTCAGTACCCCCTTTTTTCTGTTTCAGTATGTCTGAAAACATGAATAGTGCTATGCTCTGCCGCCTTTTCAGCTCGATGAGATCCCGCATGAGTAATCCCAAAATCCAGGTTCGGCAATCCCTGTTTGGTATTGAACAAGCGCTGAAAGCGAGCCTTTTATGGCAGAGTGTCCCGCCGGACGACGCGGCTTTCACCAGCATTCAACCTTTTTGTCTTGACAGTATGCAGGCGGAACAGTGGCTACAATGGGTGCTCCTGCCAAGAATGCACGCGCTGCTGGACGGTGATGCACCACTGCCTGAACGTGTCGCGATTCTGCCGTATTTCGAAGCGGCATTTGACGGCCGAACCGAAAGTATCACGCCACTGTTGGCTGAGCTGCGTCGGTTTGACGACTTGTTTACTGGGTAAGCCGATGCTGGAAATACTTTATCAGGATGACTATCTGGTCGCCGTTAATAAGCCGGCCGGATGGCTGGTGCACCGGAGCTGGCTGGATCGCAAAGAGAAAGTGGTTGTCATGCAGACCGTGCGCGATCAGATTGGTCAGCATGTGTTTACGGTTCATCGTCTCGATCGGCCTACATCGGGTGTGTTGTTGATGGCTTTGTCGCCGGAAGTGGCTCGGATGCTGGCGTTACAGTTTGAGCAGCATCAGATGGAGAAAACCTATCATGCCGTTGTGCGCGGATATGTGGCGGATGAGGGGATCATCGATTATGCCTTGACCGAGGAGCTGGATCGCATCGCGGATAAGTACGCGGATCCGAATAAAGCCCCTCAGCCTGCCGTCAGCGCTTATCGCGCATTGGCGAGAGCCGAAATGCCGGTTGCGATTGGGCGGTATGAGACCTCCCGTTACAGTCTGCTTGAACTCCACCCCAAAACTGGCCGCAAGCATCAGTTACGGCGTCATATGGCGCATATCCGCCACCCGATTATCGGCGATACCACGCACGGCGATCTGCGCCAGAATCGCGGTATGGCCACGCATTTTTCCTGTTCCAGACTGATGCTGCACGCCAGCCGTTTGTGTCTGAACCATCCGATCACCCATGTTCCTCTGGATATTTATGCCCGCTGGGATCAACGCTGGCAGGGGGTTATGTCGCAGTTTGGCTGGCAGGGCGGTATCCCTGATCTTGAAAGGGTTGAGTTTGGATCTGACTGGCGGCAGGATAGCGGGCTGACGTCAGCATAAAACGGGAGAATAGGCGTTATGGCGCGAATCGGTATTTTTGTTGGCACTGTCTACGGCAATGCGTTGCTGGTGGCGGAGGAGGCGGAGAATATTCTGCGCGAGCACGGACATGAAGTGAAAGTCTTTGAGGAGGCTGCGCTTGATGACTGGATGGCTTATCGCAATGACGTCATTCTGGTCGTGACTTCTACTACTGGGCAGGGGCAATTGCCGGAATCCCTCATTCCTCTTTATGGCGCGCTGCGCGACAAAATCGGTTATCAGCCTGAAGTCCGCTACGGCCTGATTGCACTGGGCGATAGCAGCTATGAACATTTCTGCGGCGGAGGCCGTTTGTTTGATGCTCAATTGCAGGAAATGGGCGCCAAACGTGTCGGCGAGGTGCTGGAAATTGATGCGACGGAGCACCCTGAGCCGGAGGTCATTTCTTGTCCGTGGGTAGAAAGCTGGGCATCGTTGGTGTCGTAAAATCAACAAGTGGAAGGATTCGTGTGAGGCGTGGTGTGGTGCCTCACACGGTAGTTCGATGCCGTCTCAGCGTTTGGTCAGCTTTTCCAGATCTGATTCTATTTCATTGATTTTATTAGTGACAACGTTTTCAAGATGGCGTAAATCCGCCAGGATTTTGCGTTTTAAATCCACTTCAGCCTGATCGCGCTGGCAGAGTTGATCCAGTTCATCGACGACATAACGTAGGTTGGGGCTGATCTCGTCAATTTCCTTATAACCCTGGCCATTGTTGTCTGCTGCAATGGTTTTTCGTTGGCGCGGATATTTGAATTTGACGCTTTTAGCGAAGAACTCCCCTTTGTCCTTGCGAAAGTAGATCTTAAGAATATCGTTGCTGGCTTCCTGACGAAGGCTATAGCGATCAATATCTTCCGGATTGGTAATCCCCAGACTTTTCAGATTGTCGTACATAGCACCACCTTTTTTGTTTTCGTTGGCCGTAAGCTAAATGGCTGAACGCCGTGTGGGTGTGATGGCCTGAGGCCGTAAAAAATGGCGGGTTATTACCCGCCAATTAGTTTAGTCGATGGTGCGTAATAACTCATTAATTCCCACTTTCCCGCGGGTTTTGGCGTCCACTTTCTTCACGATTACCGCGCAGTACAAGCTGTAGTTGCCATCTTTGGAGGGCAGGTTGCCGGAAACCACTACGGAGCCCGCCGGTACGCGACCGTAATGGATTTCGCCGGTCTCGCGATCGTAAATCTTGGTGCTCTGACCAATGAATACGCCCATGGAGATGACGGAACCCTCTTCTACGATCACTCCTTCCACCACTTCGGAACGTGCACCAATGAAGCAATTGTCTTCGATGATGGTCGGATTGGCTTGCAACGGTTCCAGTACGCCACCGATGCCGACCCCGCCGGAAAGATGAACGTTTTTACCAATCTGCGCGCAAGAGCCGACAGTCGCCCAGGTATCTACCATGGTGCCTTCGTCAACATAAGCGCCGATGTTGACGTAGGAGGGCATTAATACGGTATTACGAGCGATATAGGCACCCTGACGTACGCTAGCGGGAGGTACGACGCGGAACCCTTCGCGCTGGAAGCGCGCTTCGTCGTAGTCGGCGAATTTCATCGGCACTTTGTCATAGTAGCGAGTTTCCGCACCTTCCAGCAGACGGTTGTCGTTGATGCGGAAAGAGAGCAGAACCGCTTTCTTCAGCCACTGGTGAGTGACCCATTGACCGTTGATTTTTTCAGCCACACGCAGCACGCCGCTATCCAACTGGCTGATAACTTGATTGATCGCTTCTCGCGTTACGTTGTCCACACTGGTCGGAGTGATTTCTGCGCGACGTTCAAACGCGGTTTCGATGATGTTCTGTAATTGCTGCATCCTGTTTCTCTTTCGTAATTAACAAAAACAGGCCACGTCATGCATGAGTCGCAAGTTGCATCTCATACCGGGCGCGGCCAGACATTCAAGTCAGGGATCATTTATCGTTTGGGTTGAGGGCTTCTGTCAACCGTTGCTGCAGTTTGAGACGTAATTCGGGGCTTAATGCCCGTCTTTCTCCATCTGCCAGAATAAATAAGTCCTCGACTCGTTCCCCTATGGTAGAAATCCTGGCGCCATGCAGCGACAGATTGAGGTCGGCGAAGACTTCGCCTACCCGCGCCAGTAGGCCGGGCTGATCGAGCGCGATCAACTCCATGTAACTACGGCGATCGGTATGCGTCGGCAGGAAGCTGACCTCGGTCGGCACGCTGAAATGACGCAGCTTGGGGGAAGGCCTGCGAATGCGGGGGTGTTGATAGTCCCGCTGCGTCAACGCTTGCTCGATGGCATGCCGGATCATGTCATGGCGATCGGGGGCCAGCGGGCTGCCGTCTGGCTCCAGCACGATGAACGTATCCATCGCCATACCATCACGACTGGTGAAGATCTGGGCATCATGAACGCTCAGATTGCGGCGATCCAGCTCGCCGGCCACCGCAGCAAACAGATACGGGCGGTCGGGGCTCCAGATAAAGATCTCCGTGCCGCCGCGACTGGCCTGATGGCTGATCAGCACCAACGGTTTGTTGGCATCGTGTTCCAGCAGATGGCGAGCGTGCCAGGCCAACTGATTCGGCGAATGCCGTAGGAAATAGTCTGCCCGACAACGGCTCCAGATGGCATGCAGCGCCTCTTCGTTGATGTTGTCCATCCGTAGTAGCGCCATGGCCTGCAGACGGTGGTGCCGCACGCGCTCCCGTAGATCCGGGGAGTTCTGCATCCCGCGGCGCAACTGTTTTTCGGTCGCCAGATAGAGTTCGCGCAACAGGCTCTGTTTCCAGCTGTTCCACAATGTTTCGTTGGTGGCGCAAATATCCGCTACCGTCAGGTTGAGCAGGTAGCGCAAACGGGTTTCGCTTTGTACCTGTTCGGCGAATTGCTGGATGACCGCCAGATCCTGAATATCACGGCGTTGCGCGGTGACTGACATCAGCAGGTGGCAGCGCACCAGCCAGGAAACCAACTGTGTTTCACGGGAGTTGAGGCCATGCAGCGCAGCGAATTCCAGGGCGTCTTTCGCGCCCAGCTCTGAGTGATCGCCGCCCCGACCCTTGGCGATATCGTGGAACAGGGCGGCCAGCAACAGTAACTCCGGCTGCGGTAGCCGCGGATAAAGCTCAACGCACAGCGGGTGTTCCTTGCGGGTGGCTTCTTCGGAGAAGCTTTCCAGATTCAATAATACGCGGATGGTGTGCTCGTCCACGGTATAGGCATGAAACAGATCGAACTGCATCTGGCCGACAATATTTCCCCACTGCGGCATATAGGCCCACAGTACGCTGTGCGTGTGCATCGGCAACAGCGCCCGGCTGACAGCCTTAGGGTGACTCAGAATAGTCATGAATAGATTGCGTGCTTCCGGGATGGTACACAGCGGCTGTTTGAGGTGGCGACGCGCGTGGCGCAGCAAACGCAGCGTGGTGGAGTAAATACCGGTGATCTCCTGATGGCGAGCCATTAGATAGAACATACGCATAATGGATTCGGGCTTGTGCTCGAACAAGGTGGCGTCGCGTAAATCGATCAGCGTGCCTCTGAGCTGGAATTCGTCATCCAGCGGGCGCGGTTTTTCGCTGGTCTCCAGCGCCAGGATCGCCTCGTCGAACAGTTGCAGCAGCATTTGGTTCAACTCGCCCACTCGGCGGGTGACGCGATAGAAATCTTTCATCATCCGTTCGACCGGTGCGTTGCCTTCCCCCTGATATTGCAGGAGTTGAGCGACGTTTAACTGGCGATCGAACAATAGGCGGTTGTCGTAGCGGTTCAGTATCAGGTGCAGGGCGAAACGGATACGCCACAGGAAACTCTGGCACTCGTTCAGTTCGTTTCGTTCCGCTTTGGTAAGAAAACCGAAACCCACCATCTCGTTGAGCGAGGTGGCGCCGAAGTGGCGGCGAGCGACCCAGAGCAGCGTATGGATATCCCGCAGCCCGCCGGGGCTGCTTTTGATATCAGGTTCGAGATTGTAGCTGGTGCTGTGGTAACGCTGATGACGTTCCCGCTGTTCGGCGATTTTGGCGGGAAAGTACGTTTCCGAAGGCCAGAAATCGTCGCTGAATATCTGTTTCTGCAAGGAAAGGAACAGCGCCACGTCGCCACATATCATGCGGGACTCAATCAGGTTGGTGGCTACGGAAATGTCGGCGATGCCTTCCTGCAGACACTCTTCCAGTGTGCGCACGCTGTGCCCGACCTCCAGTCTAAGATCCCACAGCAGGGTGATGAAGGCGCCAATCGTTTGCGATTGGGCTTCAGTCAATTTGTGCTGACTTAACACCAGTAAGTCGATGTCCGAGAGCGGGTGCAGCTCGCCGCGTCCGTAACCACCGACGGCCACCAACGCCGTCTGTGGCACATGTTCAAAACCGTAGAATCGCCACAGGCGCTGCATCAGGTGATCGATAAACAGGGTGCGTGCGTCCACCAAGTTTTCGGCGCTGATGCCGGCCTTGAATTCGTCGGCCAGCCAGTTCTGGAACGTTTCCAGATGTTGCCTCAGTATTTGGCATTCCAGCATGTCGTCGCTGAACGTCAACGGTGAGGCGGGCGGGGGATTGATCGAACCCGTGGTGCCGGGAAGTTCATGCGAAAGGTCTCTGTCGATCATGATATACAGCTCGTTAAGATGGCCAGGAGTCGTGTGGATGTGTTTGCCGTATACGGCCGGCGGGAAGGCAGCCAGGATTATGGTTATAAAAAAGCCGGCGGACGCCGGCTTAGTTTTATTCCTGATGCGTGATGATGTTGGGAATGGTGTCGTCCTTTCGCAACGTCATTATTTCGCAGCCGTTTTCTGTCACCACAATAGTATGCTCGTACTGCGCCGACAAGCTGCGATCCTTGGTTTTTACCGTCCAGCCGTCTTTCATGGTGCGAATGCGGTAGTCGCCGGCATTAACCATTGGTTCCACGGTGAACGCCATGCCCGGTTGCAGCACCACGCCGCCGTCATCGGCGTCATAGTGCAGTACCTGCGGTTCTTCGTGGAATCCTTTGCCGATACCGTGGCCGCAGTATTCGCGCACTACGGAAAAATCATGAGCTTCTACGTACTTCTGGATTTCGCGCCCCAGCGAACGCAGACGAATGCCGGGTTTGATCATGCGCAGTGCCAGATACAGGCTTTCCTGCGTGACTTTGCAAAGCCGTTCTCCCAGGATAGTCGGTTTGCCGGCGATGAACATGGTTGAGGTGTCGCCGTGAAAACCATCCTTGATGACGGTGACGTCGATATTCACGATATCGCCGTCTTTGAGAATTTTGTCGTCGCTGGGGATACCGTGGCAGACTACTTCATTGACGGAGATACACACGGATTTCGGGAAACCGTGGTATCCCAGACAGGCAGAAACCGCTTGCTGCTTATTGACGATATGCTCATGGCAGAGTCTGTCCAGCTCCCCGGTACTGACGCCCGGCACTACATGGGGTTCAATTATTTCAAGCACTTCGGCGGCCAACCGGCCGGCCACACGCATTTTTTCGATATCTTCAGAGGTTTTGATTGATATTGCCATTGAACGTTGTCCGCAGGTGTCGTTTTCTTCATCGAAAACGAAAAATCGGTAAGTTAGTGATTTATGGTATCAGCCCTGCCGGATGCTGCCAAACATGATTCTTTCACGCGGTTGTCATATGACTCGCCCTATCGCTCGGTAACATACAACAAAAGTTGGTGTCTGGTGATGGTTTATGGTATAAAGCGCGCCGGTGATCCGGCGGCTATTTTTCTGGCTTCGGTCTGGATTTATCTGCTGGTTCGAACTGAACTCACTATGTGTATAACACACACGTATCGACACATCCGCCGGGGTGCCCAGGTGGCGTTTTATCAGGGTCGGCGAATGGGATACGTGGAGGCATAACCCCACACTTAATTTATAGAGGTAATCATGGCAACTGTTTCCATGCGCGATATGCTCAAGGCGGGCGTACACTTTGGTCACCAGACTCGTTTCTGGAACCCGAAAATGAAACCGTTCATCTTCGGTGCTCGTAACAAAGTTCACATCATCAACCTTGAGAAGACGGTACCGATGTTCAACGAAGCTTTGGCTGAATTGAGCAAAATTGCTTCCCGTAAGGGCAAGATTCTGTTTGTTGGTACTAAGCGCGCAGCCAGTGAAGCGGTAAAAGAAGCGGCCGTCAACTGTGATCAGTTCTTCGTGAACCACCGTTGGCTGGGCGGTATGCTGACTAACTGGAAAACCGTTCGTCAGTCCATCAAGCGTCTGAAAGATTTGGAAACCCAGGCTCAGGATGGCACGTTCGACAAGCTGACCAAGAAAGAGGCGCTGCTGCGTACTCGCGAACTGGATAAGCTGGAAAACAGCCTGGGTGGTATCAAGGATATGGGCGGCCTGCCTGACGCACTGTTTGTCGTTGATGCCGATCACGAACATATCGCCATCAAAGAAGCAAACAACCTGGGCATTCCGGTATTCGCCATCGTCGATACCAACTCCGATCCGGATGGTGTTGACTACATTATCCCTGGTAACGATGACGCCATCCGTGCTGTCACCCTGTATCTGAGCGCTGTGGCTACCGCTGTTCGCGAAGGCCGTTCTCAGGATCTGGCTGAACAGGCTGAAGAGAGCTTCGTCGAAGCCGAATAATAAGGCCAGCTCTGTTGAGCCCTTATTAACCAGGTATACATATGTTGGTTAGGGGGCCTGTTATGGCCCCCTTTTTTACTTATCTCTCACGCGAGATAACCGAGGAAAAGATAATGGCTGAAATTACCGCTGCCCTGGTAAAAGAACTGCGCGAACGTACCGGCGCAGGCATGATGGAATGTAAGAAAGCTCTGGTTGAAGCCAATGGCGACATCGAGCTGGCTATCGACAACATGCGTAAATCTGGCCAGGCTAAAGCTGCGAAAAAAGCAGGTCGTGTCGCTGCCGAAGGTATCATCCTGACTAAAATTGCAGCAGACGGCAAATACGGCGTCATCCTTGAACTGAACTGCGAAACTGACTTCGTAGCCAAAGATGCCGGCTTCAAAGCCTTTGGCGAAGAAGTGGCTACCGCTGCTCTGAATGAGCGCGTTTCCGACGTCGAAGTGTTGAAAGCGAAATTTGAAGAACAGCGTACCGCTCTGGTGGCTAAGATCGGCGAAAACATCAACATTCGTCGTATCACCGTTCAGACTGGCGATGCTTTGGGGGCTTATCTGCACGGTGCGCGCATTGGCGTTCTGGTTTCTGCTTCCGGCGCCAATGAAGAGCTGATCAAACACATCGCCATGCACATTGCCGCCAGCAAACCCGAGTACGTTAATGCAGATGACGTACCGGCCGATGTGGTTGCTCGCGAACACCAGATTCAGCTGGATATCGCCATGCAGTCCGGCAAACCGCGTGAAATCGCAGAAAAAATGGTTGAAGGCCGTATGCGTAAGTTTACCGGTGAGATCTCTCTGACCGGCCAGAACTTCGTTATGGATCCGAACAAGACCGTTGGCCAATTGCTGAAAGAAAGCAATGCGTCTGTTACCAGCTTCGTGCGTTTCGAAGTGGGTGAAGGCATCGAGAAAGCTGAAGTTGATTTTGCCGCCGAAGTCGCGGCGATGAGCAAGCAGTCTTAAGATGCAAAAAAAGGGCCGCCAGTTGGCGGTTCCTTTTTATCCAGCCAAACTGAATTTCATATATCTGGCGATCCCTTCTCCTTCGCCGGGTATGGCAGTAACAAATCCCCAATACGATGACAGCCTGTTAGGACAAATACACCATGGCAACCAATGCAAAACCCGTATATCAACGTATCCTGCTCAAGCTCAGTGGCGAAGCGCTGCAGGGAACCGAAGGTTTCGGTATTGATGCGAGCATTCTTGATCGCATGGCTCAGGAAGTTAAAGAATTGGTTGAACTGGGTATTCAGGTCGGTGTAGTGATTGGCGGGGGCAACCTGTTTCGCGGCGCGGGCCTGGCCAAGGCGGGGATGAATCGTGTTGTGGGCGACCACATGGGTATGCTGGCGACAGTAATGAATGGCTTGGCGATGCGTGATGCCTTACACCGTGCTTATGTGAACGCCCGCCTGATGTCCGCCATTCCGCTGAACGGCGTTTGCGACAACTACAGTTGGGCGGAGGCGATCAGCCTGTTGCGCAACAACCGTGTGGTTATTTTTTCTGCGGGAACCGGCAACCCGTTCTTTACGACGGATTCCGCCGCCTGTCTGCGCGGTATTGAAATCGAAGCTGACGTTGTGTTGAAAGCCACTAAGGTCGATGGCGTATATTCCGCTGATCCGGTGAAAGATCCCTCCGCAGTCCTCCATGATTTTCTGACTTATCAGGACGTCTTGGAGCGAGAGCTGAAAGTGATGGATCTGGCCGCCTTTACTCTGGCCCGCGATCATAACCTGCCGATCCGGGTCTTTAACATGAATAAACCGGGTGCTCTGCGACGTGTCGTGATGGGCGAAAAAGAAGGGACGTTGATCAGTAATAACGGCTGACGTCTATTTTAAGGTAATATCCTGTTTTGGCGACATAATGCGGCGCCAGGCATCGCCAGTCATGCTGGCGGAAATGATTCACCGGGTCATGCCGAAGCGTGACCTGACAGGCCAATCAGTTTTCAAGGGCTCATAAACGTGATTAACGAAATCAGAAAAGATGCTGAAACACGCATGGATAAATGCGTAGAGGCTTTCAAGAGCCAGATCGGTAAAATCCGTACCGGCCGCGCTTCTCCCAGCCTGCTGGATGGTATCCATGTCGAGTATTACGGCAGTGCGACTCCGCTGCGCCAACTGGCGAATATCGTAGTTGAAGACGCCCGTACACTGGCGGTGACGGTTTTTGACCGCACTATGGGGCCGGCGGTGGAAAAAGCCATCATGGCTTCCGATCTGGGTCTGAATCCGATGTCTGCCGGCACGGTTATCCGTGTTCCACTGCCGCCGCTGACGGAAGAACGTCGTAAAGATTTGATTAAGGTTGTGCGTGGCGATGCCGAACAGGGTCGAGTCTCGGTTCGTAATGTTCGCCGCGATGCCAACGACAAGTTGAAGGTATTGTTAAAAGACAAAACTATCAGTGAGGATGAAGAACGTCGTGCTCAGGATGAAATCCAGAAACTGACCGATAGCTTCATCAAGAAAGTCGATGCGGCACTTGCCGATAAAGAAAAAGAGTTGATGGACTTCTAATTGATGTAGTCCGGTGCGCCGTTGGTGGGAAGGGAATTGTGTGCCTTCCTTCCACGGCGCTTTGTTTTTTTCGTTTCCCGTACTTGCGTTTTGTGTAACGCCACGCATTTCAGAATGTGAGAAGTCGACAGTTCGACGCTTGCGCTACAGACTGGCTCAACGCCCGTAATCAAACGCAGTTTCTCAGAGCATACTCATGAAGCAACTGACCATTCTTGGTTCCACTGGTTCTATTGGCGTCAGCTCCCTGGCGGTGGTAAGGGCCAATCCGGACAAATTTTCGGTAAAGGCGCTGGCAGCTGGCCGTAATGTTTCCCGCCTGTTGGAGCAGTGTCTGGAATTTCAACCTGCTTTCGCTTCAATGGTTAATGAATCAGATGCAAGAGAGTTGCGGCAATGTCTGCGGCAGCAAGGGTGCCATACCGAGGTGTTATCAGGCGAACAGGCCGCTTGCGAGTTGGCTGCGTTACCGGATGTGGATCAGGTCATGGCGGCGATTGTCGGCGCTGCCGGGCTGATGCCGACGCTTGCCGCTATTCGGGCTGGGAAGCAGATCTTGTTGGCCAATAAAGAGTCTCTAGTGACCTGCGGGCGTTTGTTCATGGATGAGATCCAGAGGCATGGTGCTCGGTTATTGCCTGTCGACAGCGAACACAATGCCATTTTCCAGGGGCTGCCCGAACCGGTACAACGCCACTTGGGTTTTGCTTCTTTGGCGTTACACGGGGTTGAGCGGATTGTTCTTACCGGTTCCGGCGGGCCATTTCGTGAAACACCGGTAGCGGCGCTGACTTCGGTTACGCCAGATCAGGCCTGCGCGCATCCCAATTGGTCCATGGGACGCAAGATTTCCGTAGATTCCGCCACCATGATGAACAAGGGGCTGGAATATATCGAAGCCCGGTGGTTGTTCAATGCATCGGAAGCTGAGATGGAAGTTATCATCCATCCCCAATCTGTCATTCATTCGATGGTGCGTTACCGTGATGGTAGCGTTTTGGCGCAATTGGGCTCGCCGAATATGTGCATTCCTATCGCTCATGCCATGGCTTACCCTGAACGGTTTTTTTCGGGTGCGGCAACGCTTGATTTCTGCCAGATCGGCGCATTAACTTTTTCGGCCCCGGATTATCAACGTTATCCTTGCCTGAATTTGGCTATTGAGGCTTGTAATCAAGGGCAGGCAGCAACAACGACGTTGAATGCGGCCAATGAGGTTGCCGTCGCGGCATTTTTACGCTCAGAAATACGGTTTACGGATATTGCGGCGGTAAATCGTCATGTTCTGGAGCGCTTGTCGTTGCCGGAGCCGGACAGTGTTGAGGATGTGCTGGCGATCGACGGCTGGGCACGGAAATACGCCAATAAAGCGTTGCAGCATTATCAATAAGCGGATGTCGGCATGTTTGTTCACATGCCCTTGAAATGGTATAGTCTGCGCCGCAATACCGGTAGTGATGCCAGTAAAATCACGGTGATGAAAAGCTGTGCGGGTTCACGGCTTTTTTTATGGCATCAGACTCGGTAGCTACAGCAATTTATTGTTTTCTTGCTTGGGGAAATCAAAACACGTTATGCCTTCTGAAAATCAACAAGACAGTCAGAACTTGTTACCCAAAGGTCCCAGGCATGTTGCGATTATTATGGATGGCAATGGCCGTTGGGCTAAGCAGCGGGGAAGGTTGAGGATCTTCGGCCATCAGGCAGGAGTGAAATCGGTACGGCGGGCGGTAAGCTATGCGGTCAGTCATCATATGGAAGCGTTAACGCTATACGCTTTCAGCAGTGAGAACTGGAACCGGCCGGCACAGGAAGTGGCATCACTTATGGAGCTTTTCGTTCGTGCGCTAGACAGTGAAGTAAAAAGTCTTCACAAGCATAATGTACGGCTGCGTGTGATTGGCGATATCAGCCGCTTCAGCGCTCGTTTGCAGGAGCGTATTCGTCGTTCCGAATCCCTGACCGAGAAGAATAGCGGGCTGACATTGAATGTTGCTGCGAACTATGGCGGCCGCTGGGATATCATCAACGGCGTTAAAAAAATTGCCGAGCAGGTACAGGAAGGCGTCATTCGACCTGATAATATCGATGAGTCAATGCTGTGCAGCTATGTCTGCCTCAGCGATCTTGCACCGGTTGATCTGGTGATCAGAACGGGAGGAGAGCATCGAATCAGTAATTTCCTGCTGTGGCAGATTGCCTATGCCGAACTCTATTTTACGGATGTGCTTTGGCCCGATTTTGATGAACAAACCTTTGAAGGTGCTATTAATGCCTTTTCTCAACGAGAGCGTCGCTTTGGGGGAACCGAAGCTATTGATGCGCGTGCGTCGTAGGGGGCTCTTTTGCTGAAGTATCGCCTAATCACTGCCGTCATATTGATCCCATTGGTGATTGCCGCCCTGTTCTTTCTGTCGCCGTTGGGATTTGCTTTGGTCACTCTGGCTGTGTGTATGCTGGCTGCCTGGGAATGGGGACAGTTTGCTGGTTTTGTCTCCAATACTCAGCGGGTGTGGTTGTCCATTATCTGCGGTTTTATCCTGGCGTTGATGTTATTGACGCTTCCTGATTATCACTATTCGGCATCAACACTTCCCATCGCTATTTCTCTTTGGGTCTCAGTGGTCTGGTGGATAGGCGCGCTGATTTTGGTGTTGTTTTATCCCACATCCGCCGCGCTCTGGCGGCAGTCGCGATTGCTGCGTCTCGGTTTCGGCCTGTTTACCATCGTGCCTTTTTTTTGGGGGATGGTTTCCTTGCGCCAGTTCGATTATGACGTTAATCCGTATACCGGTGCATGGTGGCTGTTGTATGTCATGTTGCTGGTCTGGGGGGCTGACAGCGGAGCCTATCTATTCGGTAAATTATTCGGCCGACACAAGCTGGCACCCCGGGTATCTCCGGGGAAGACCTGGGAGGGTTTTGTGGGCGGTTTGCTGACTTCGGCCGTTATCGCACTGCTCTTCAGTTATTATATGCCGCTGGCCATTTCCACCCGGACATTGCTTATCTGTTCGGTGATAGCGGCGTTGGCGTCGGTACTCGGTGACTTGACCGAAAGTATGTTTAAACGCGAAGCGGGCATTAAAGACAGTAGCCATTTGATTCCCGGACACGGAGGCGTTCTGGATCGTATTGATAGCCTGACGGCGGCTATTCCGATATTTTCCTGCCTGATGCTATTGTTGTTCAAGGCTGTTTAGGGCTGTTACGGGGCGGATATCTATGTTGAGTGTTCTCTGGAATTTGGCGGCGTTTATTATTGCTCTGGGTGTATTGATTACAGTCCATGAGTTTGGCCATTTCTGGGTCGCCCGGCGTTGTGGTGTTCGCGTGGAGCGCTTTTCCATCGGCTTTGGTAAAGCGCTGTGGCGTCGACGTGATCATCATGGCACGGAATATGTGATCGCCCTGATTCCACTTGGCGGCTACGTGAAAATGCTGGATGGTCGCCAGAGCGATGTTCCCTCCGAACTTGCACACCAGGCTTTCAATAATAAGACGGTTTTGCAGCGGGCGGCGATCGTGGCTGCGGGGCCGGTGGCGAACTTTGTGTTCGCCGTGTTTGCCTACTGGCTGGTTTTCATGATTGGCGTGCCTGGCGTGCGCCCGGTCGTCGGCGAAGTATTATCCGGTTCGATCGCTGCCCAAGCGCAAATTTCTTCAGGCATGGAACTAAAAGCGATCGACGGTATCGAAACGCCTGATTGGGATAGCGTTCGTCTGGCGTTGGTGGGCAAAATTGGCGATCCGGAAGTGGTTATTGACACAATGTCGCCGGGAGTGTCCTTCGGTACTCAACGACGTCTCGATTTGCATAACTGGCATTTTGACCCGGAACGACAGGATCCGGCCGTTTCATTGGGCATCGTTCCTAAAGGTCCGTTAGTAGAGGCTGTTCTGACACAGGTTCAGGCGCGTTCAGCAGCGGAAAAAGCAGGTTTGCACGTCGGGGATAGGATCGTTAAAGTCGGTGATCAACCGTTGACGCAGTGGCAGCAGTTTGTGCTTGCTGTACGTGACAATCCAGGTAGAACACTGGATGTTGAGGTTGAGAGAGGGGGTAAAATGCAGTCATTATCCCTTACGCCAGACAGTAAATCGGTAGGCAAGGGTAGATACGAGGGGTTTGCCGGTGTGGTGCCCAAAGTAACGCCGCTGTCTGACGAGTACAGAACAGTGCGTCAGTACGGGCCGTTCAACGCCATTTATGAAGCTGGGGATAAAACCTGGCAGTTGGTGAAGTTGACGGTCAGTATGATAGGCAAGCTGATAGTTGGTGACGTAAAACTGAATAACCTGAGCGGACCAATCTCAATTGCACAGGGTGCAGGAATGTCAGCGGATTATGGTTTGGTGTATTACCTGATGTTTCTGGCGCTGATCAGTG
Source organism: Musicola keenii (assembly GCF_014855505.1). Taxonomy (NCBI): domain Bacteria; kingdom Pseudomonadati; phylum Pseudomonadota; class Gammaproteobacteria; order Enterobacterales; family Pectobacteriaceae; genus Musicola; species Musicola keenii. The sequence goes on from NZ_JAAWVW010000008.1 coordinate 112,741, forward strand.
TCAATCTGGGAATCATCAATCTGTTCCCTTTGCCCGTGCTTGATGGTGGTCATCTGCTCTTTTTGGCGGTAGAGAAGCTGAAGGGCGGGCCGGTTTCTGAGCGTGTGCAGGACGTTAGTTATCGCATTGGCACGGTATTGCTGATGATGTTAATGGGGCTTGCACTTTTCAATGATTTCTCCCGCCTGTAGGCGTGGATTAAGTTAGGAAAAACGCATAACAACGATGGCGATGAAAAAGTTGCTCATAGCGTCGCTGCTGTTTGGCAGCGCCACCGTATACGGTGCAGACGGGTTCGTAGTGAAGGATATTCATTTCGAGGGCCTGCAGCGGGTTGCCGTCGGTGCGGCATTGCTCAGTATGCCAGTCAGGGTTGGCGATACCGTTACCGATGAAGATATCGGTAACATTATCCGCGCCCTGTTTGCGACCGGGAATTTTGAAGATGTCCGCGTTCTTCGTGACGGTAATGCTCTGCTGATCCAGGTTAAGGAACGGCCGACCATTGCCAGCCTCACTTTTTCCGGCAACAAATCGGTGAAAGAGGAGATGCTCAAGGAAAACCTGGAGGCATCGGGCGTTCGTGTCGGTGAGGCACTGGATCGCACTACACTGTCGAATATTGAGAAAGGCCTCGAAGATTTTTATTACAGCGTTGGTAAATACAGCGCTACCGTCAAGGCGGTTGTCACACCGCTGCCCCGCAATCGTGTCGACCTTAAACTGGTCTTTACCGAGGGGATTTCGGCCAAAATCCAGCAGATCAATATCGTCGGTAATAAGTCTTTCAATTCCGATGAACTGATTTCCCGCTTCCAATTGCGTGACGAAGTGCCATGGTGGAACGTGGTCGGCGATCGGAAGTATGAGAAGCAGAAACTCTCTGGCGACCTGGAAACCTTACGCAGTTTTTACCTCGATCGTGGTTATGCGCGTTTTAATATTGACTCCACCCAGGTGAGCCTGACGCCGGATAAGAAAGGCATCTATATCACCATCAATATTACCGAAGGCGATCAGTACAAACTTTCCGGCGTTGTTGTGCGGGGCGATCTGGCTGGTCATGCATCGGAAATCGAGGGGTTGACGCGCATTCAGCCAGGTGAGCTGTACAACGGCACGAAAGTGACCCGCATGGAAGAGGACATCAAAAAGCTGCTGGGGCGTTATGGTTATGCCTATCCTCGCGTGGTGACTCAGCCGGAAATTAATGATTCAGATAAAACCGTTCGTCTCAGTATCAATGTGGATGCCGGTAATCGCTTTACCGTGCACCGTATCCGCTTTGAGGGCAACGATGTCTCCAAAGATTCCGTATTACGTCGCGAAATGCGCCAGATGGAAGGTGGCTGGTTAGGCAATGATCTGGTTCAGCAAGGTAAAGAGCGTCTGAATCGCCTGGGGTATTTCGAAAGTGTTGATGTTGAAACCCAGCGCGTGCCGGGAACTCCCGATCAAGTCGATGTGGTGTACAAGGTCAAAGAGCGTAATACCGGTAGCCTGAATTTCGGCATTGGTTTCGGTACGGAAAGCGGCATCAGTTTCCAGGCGGGTGTCCAGCAGGATAACTGGTTGGGTACCGGTAATTCCGTCGGGATCAGTGGTACGCGCAACTCTTACCAGACCTATGTCGAACTGTCGATGACCGATCCCTATTTCACTGTGGATGGGGTAAGTCTGGGCGGCCGTATCTTCTATAACAACTTTAAGGCTTATGACGCTGATCTTGCGGATTATACCAACCGCAGCTATGGGGTCGGCTCTACGTTGGGCTTCCCGATCAACGAGAACAACTCGCTGCGTCTGGCGCTGGATTATGTACATAACGACCTGTCGGACATGAAACCTCAGGTCGGGATGTGGCGCTATCTGGATAAAGTCGGTACGCATCCGGAAGTTGTGACGAGCAGCAATTCGTCTACCTCCAACTATGCCGCCAATGACTTCTTCCTGACGCCGGGCTGGACCTACAATGATCTGGATCGCGGCTATTTCCCGACTGCAGGGAACCGTGCATCGTTGAACGTCAAAGTGACGGTGCCTGGTTCGGATAACGAGTATTACAAGGCGACGTTTGATTCAGCCAGTTACTTCCCACTGACTGAGAGCAAAAACTGGGTGTTGATGGCACGTACCCGTGTTGGTTATGGGGATGGTCTGGGCGGTAAGGAAGTGCCGTTTTATGATAATTTCTTCGCCGGCGGTTCAAGCACTGTGCGTGGTTTCCGCTCAAATACCATCGGTCCTAAGGCGGCTTACTACCAGTGTTCCAGTTCGGATTCGTCTTACTCCACCTGTCCTGTATCCAAGTCTAGCGATGCGGTAGGGGGGAATGCGATGGCGGTTGCCAGTGCTGAATTTATCGTACCAACACCGTTTATCAGCGATAAGTACGCCAGTTCCGTTCGTACCTCGTTCTTCGTTGACACAGGGACGGTGTGGGATACCCACTGGGAAAACACGGCGGCCTCGATTGCTGCCGGCATACCTGATTACAGCCAGGCGGGCAATATCCGTATGTCGTCTGGTATTGCCGTACAATGGATGTCCCCGCTTGGGCCATTGGTATTCTCCTACGCCCAGCCGTTCAAGAAGTATGAAGGGGATAAATCAGAGCAATTCCAGTTTAACATCGGCAAAACCTGGTAAACGGAATACCCGGTGGGTATGAGATGTAAAAATGCGCGGCGGTCAGAGCCTTCTGAACATGTGATAGTGGCGCATGTGAATTGACGTTGAACGCCGTGTTCACGATAAGCGCATTAAGCGCGAATATTAGTCTAGGGTGAGGAGTTTATAGTGAAAAAGTGGTTATCTGCCGCGGGCTTGGGCCTGGCATTGGCTGCTGCGGCAAGTGTTCAGGCTGCTGATAAGATTGCTATCGTTAACGTTTCCAGCGTATTTCAGCAGATGCCGCAGCGTGAAACCGTGGCGAAGCAGTTGGACAACGAGTTCAAGGGCCGTGCTTCCGAAGTGCAGTCCATGGAGCGTGAATTGCAGGATAGAGTGCAAAAATATCAGCGCGATGCTTCTACTATGAAGGCCAGCGAACGCAGCAAAGCGGAGAAAGATCTGTCTGTTTTGCGCGATCAGTTGAATACCAAAGGGCAGGCTCTCGAACAGGATAGCCGTCGCCGCCAGATGGAAGAGCGTAACAAGATCCTGAGCCGTATTCAGGATGCAGTTAAATCCGTGGCGACCAAGCAGGGTTATGATGTGGTTATCGACGCCAATGCCGTCGCTTACGCGGATAATGCGAAAGATATTACTGCTGATGTGCTGAAACAGGTTAAATAATCCATGCTTTCAATTCGACTGGACGCCTTGGCTCAACAGTTGGATGCACAGTTGCACGGTGATGGCGATATCGTCATCACCGGTGTGGCTTCGATGCGGTCCGCCCAGGCAGGTCAGATTACTTTTTTGTCCGATACCCGCTATCGTGAGCAACTGGCGAGTACGAATGCTTCGGCGGTTGTGCTGACAGAGGCCGATGTGCCTTTTTGCAATGTTGCCGCTCTGGTGGTGAAGAATCCTTATTTGACCTATGCGCGTATGGCACAGTTGATGGATACAACGCCAACGCCGGCACAGGACATTTCGCCTTCTGCGGTGATTGCTCCTGATGCGCGCTTAGGAGATGGGGTTTCTGTTGGCGCCAATGCTGTTATTGAGTCTGGTGCGATACTGGGCGAGGGTGCAGTGATTGGCGCTGGCTGCTTTATTGGTAAACAAGCCCGTATCGGGGCTGGCACCCGGTTATGGGCAAATGTAACGGTTTACCATAATGTTGTTTTGGGTGAGAAGTGTTTGATCCAGTCTGGCGCTGTGATTGGTTCGGATGGCTTTGGCTATGCTAACGATCGCGGCAATTGGGTCAAAATACCACAACTAGGGACGGTTATAATCGGTGATCGCGTTGAGATCGGGGCAAATACCACCATCGATCGCGGCGCATTGGATGATACGATCATCGGCAATGGTGTCATCATCGATAACCAATGTCAGATTGCACACAACGTTGTGATTGGTGACAATACCGCAGTTGCTGGTGGTGTGATTATGGCCGGAAGTTTGAAAATCGGTCGTTATTGCATGATTGGTGGTGCCAGCGTGATTAATGGTCACATGGAAATTTGTGACAAAGTCACGGTGACGGGAATGGGGATGGTCATGCGGCCTATTACCGAACCTGGAGTGTATTCTTCAGGCATTCCATTGCAGCCCAACAAAGTCTGGCGTAAGACCGCCGCACTGGTAATGAATATTGATGATATGAGCAAGCGGCTCAAAGCTCTGGAGCGTAAGCTTCAGGAGGATTAAGTCACCCGTATTCATGACCTTCAGCGTTTGACAAGCAAGGCTGGCGCTGGCGCGCCTGAGCCTGATTTGCGGCCTGCATCGTATTCCTCATGTTGAGGTTTCGGCGGGCCGTGTTGTTGATGACATCATTTTATGGACAGGAAGAGTATTTTGAATACAGACACCCATACTCTGGATATCGGAGAGATTCTGGATCTATTGCCGCACCGCTACCCGTTCCTGCTGGTAGATCGCGTACTGAATTTTGAAGAAGGGAAATTCCTGCGCGCGGTGAAGAACGTTACGGTGAACGAGCCCTTCTTTCAAGGGCACTTCCCAGGCAAGCCCATCTTCCCAGGTGTATTGATTCTGGAAGCCATGGCGCAGGCCACCGGTATTCTGGCGTTCAAGAGCGTAGGTAAGCTTGAGCCGGGCGAGTTGTATTATTTCGCCGCAATTGATGAAGCCCGTTTCAAACGTCCGGTTCTGCCGGGAGACCAGATGATTCTGGAAGTCGAATTTATTAAAGAACGTCGCGGTGTGGCTCGTTTTCGTGGCGTAGCTAAAGTAGATGGTGAAGTAGCTTGCGAAGCGGAAATGATGTGCGCTCGCCGTCGGGAGGCCTGATAACGTGATTGATCAAACCGCCTTTATTCACCCCAGTTCGATTGTTGAAGACGGAGCAGTGATAGGTGCTGGCGCCCATATCGGGCCGTTCTGCTATATCGGCGCTCAGGTAGAGATCGGGGCTGGAACCGTGCTCAAGTCCCATGTTGTGGTAAATGGCATTACGCGCATTGGCTGCGATAACGAAATCTACCAGTTTGCCTCTATCGGGGAGGTCAATCAGGACTTGAAATACGCCGGGGAGCCGACCCGTGTTGAGATTGGCGACCGTAACCGGATCCGCGAAAGCGTGACCATTCACCGCGGTACGGTGCAAGGCGGTGGGTTGACTAAGGTCGGTAGCGATAACCTACTGATGATCAATACGCATATCGCTCACGATTGCATCGTCGGAAACCGTTGCATCCTGGCTAACAATGCAACGTTGGGTGGACACGTCTTTGTCGATGATTTTGCCATCATCGGTGGGATGACGGCGGTACATCAGTTCTGCGTTATCGGTGAACACGTTATGGTCGGTGGATGTTCCGGCGTGGCGCAAGATGTTCCCCCTTATGTGATTGCACAGGGAAACCACGCAACGCCGTTCGGCATCAATATTGAAGGCTTGAAACGTCGCGGTTTTGAGAAGGAAACACTGCAGGCGATTCGCGCTGCCTACAAACTGATCTACCGTAGCGGCAAAACGCTGGACGAAGTCAAACTCGATTTGGAAGCGCTGGCGGCTGAACAACCGGCCGTGCAGGCTTTCCTCGATTTCTTCGCCCGCTCAACGCGCGGCATCATCCGCTGATTTATGTCGCAGCGTCCTCTTACTGTAGGCTTGGTCGCCGGAGAAACCTCCGGCGATATTTTGGGTGCCGGGTTGATCCAGGCGTTAAAGACCGCCATGCCTGATGCGCGCTTCGTCGGTGTCGCCGGCCCGCGTATGCAGGCTGCCGGGTGTGAAGCTTGGTATGAGATGGAAGAGTTGGCCGTCATGGGCGTGGTTGAAGTGCTGGGGCGTTTGCCTCGATTGTTGACGATCCGCCGCGACCTTACCCGCCGTTTTACCGAATTACAGCCTGATGTGTTCGTCGGCATTGATGCGCCGGACTTCAACATTACCCTTGAAGAACGCCTAAAACGCAATGGCATCAAGACTATCCATTATGTTAGCCCGTCGGTCTGGGCGTGGCGTCAGAAGCGGGTTTTCAAGATTGCGCGCGCTACGCACATGGTGTTGGCGTTTCTGCCTTTCGAAAAAGCATTTTACGATCGTTTCGATGTTCCTTGCCGTTTTATCGGGCATACCATGGCAGATGCCATGCCGTTACATCCCGACAAGTTGGCTGCACGCCGTATGCTAGGGCTTCCTGAAGCATCGCGCTGTCTGTCTTTATTGCCAGGCAGCCGCAGTGCTGAAGTGGAAATGCTGAGCGCGGATTTCCTGAGGACCGCAGCGCTGTTGCGCCAGACATGGCCGGATATGGAAGTGGTTGTGCCGCTGGTGAATCAGCGACGCCGCGAACAGTTCGAGCACATCAAGGCCGCAGTCGCGCCGAATTTGGCGGTTCGTTTGCTGGACGGTAATGCGCGTGAAGCCATGATCGCCAGCGATGCGACGCTGCTGGCATCGGGAACGGCGGCGTTGGAGTGTATGTTGGCTAAAAGCCCGATGGTGGTGGGGTATCGAATGAAACCTTTCACTTTCTGGCTGGCGAAACGACTGGTAAAAACCCCTTGGGTATCGCTGCCGAATCTGCTGGCCGGCCGGGAGCTGGTCACTGAATTGCTTCAGGACGACTGCACGCCGGAAAATCTGGCGGCCGCATTAATGCCATGGCTACAGGGTGGCGAACAGGTCAATGTGCTGCAACAGACCTTTCTGCACCTGCATGAGCAGATCCGTTGCAATGCCGACGAGCAAGCTGCCCAGGCGGTACTGGAGTTGTCACGATCATGAGTGAGGTTTTTGTCTATCCGCAGGCAATTTGTATTGCCGGCGTGGATGAAGTCGGCCGCGGGCCACTGGTCGGTGCGGTGGTGACTGCCGCTGTCATTCTTGACCCGGCCAAACCGATTGCCGGTTTGGCTGATTCCAAGCAGCTCAGCGAGAAACGTCGTCGGGTGCTGTATGACGAAATTCGGGAAAAAGCGCGGGCCTGGAGCCTTGGGCGTGCCGAACCGGAAGAGATCGATCAGTTAAATATCTTGCATGCCACCATGCTGGCGATGCAGCGTGCCGTAGCCGGGCTGCCCGTCACGCCGGACTATGTACTGATTGACGGCAATCGGTGTCCTTCGCTGCCTATGCCGTCAATGGCGGTGGTCAAAGGGGATAGCCGGGTCGCCGAAATTAGCGCGGCGTCCATTTTGGCGAAGGTCACGCGCGATCGTGAAATGGAAGAGCTGGATAAGCTGTTTCCTGCGTATGGATTTGCACAGCACAAAGGCTATCCTACAGCCTATCATCTGGAAAAACTGGCGACGCTTGGCGCCACCCTCCACCACAGACGCAGTTTTGCCCCGGTTAAGCGGGCGTTGGGTCTGGCATAACGCAAACGCATGAGCAGCCTGATATTTTAGTCAGGCTGATTACTGAAGAGATTATGGGATCTGAAAATGGCCGAACCACGTTTTGTACACCTGCGTGTTCACAGTGACTATTCCATGATCGATGGGTTGGCGAAAGTCGGCCCGTTGGTAAAGAAAGCGGCGGCGCTGGGAATGCCTGCGATAGCGATCACCGATTTCACCAACCTTTGCGGGCTGGTGAAGTTTTACGGCAGCGCCCATGGCGTGGGTATCAAGCCGATTATCGGCGCCGATTTTTATCTGCAAAGTGAAGAGTTGGGGGATGAGCTGGCGCGCCTCAGCGTGCTGGCGATGAATAACGAAGGTTATCAGAACCTGACGTTGCTGATTTCACGCGCCTACCAGCGCGGCTATGGTGCTGCTGGGCCGACGATCGAGCGAGAATGGCTGGTGGAGCTCCAGGCCGGATTGCTGTTGCTCTCAGGAGGACGGCAAGGCGACATCGGCAAGTTTCTGCTGCGTGGCAACCAGACGCTGGTGGATCAGTGTGTGGCATTTTATCAACAGCACTTCCCTCAACGTTTTTATCTGGAACTGATACGCACCGGCCGCCCTGATGAAGAGAGTTATCTGCACGCAGTGGTTGCTCTGGCTACGGAGCGCGGTTTGCCGGTGGTGGCCACCAACGATGTATGTTTCATCAGTGAAGATGACTTTGACGCCCATGAGATCCGCGTCGCCATCCACGACGGCTTTACGTTGGACGACCCCAAGCGCCCTCGCAACTACAGTCCCCAGCAATATATGCGCAGCGAACAGGAAATGTGCGAACTGTTCGCCGATATTCCTGAAGCGCTGGAAAACAGCGTAGAGATCGCCAAACGGTGTAACGTCACCATCCGTCTGGGTGAATATTTCCTGCCGCAGTTCCCAACGGGCGACATGACGACGGAGGATTATCTGGTCTTGCGGGCCAGAGAAGGGCTGGAGGAGCGGCTTGTTTTCCTGTTTCCCGATGATGAGGAGCGGGCCAATCGCCGGTCTGAATACGATGAGCGCCTGGAGATTGAACTCAATGTTATCAACCAGATGGGGTTTCCCGGTTACTTCCTCATCGTGATGGAGTTTATCCAGTGGTCCAAGGACAACAATGTGCCGGTTGGGCCGGGGCGAGGCTCGGGGGCAGGCTCGTTGGTGGCCTATGCGCTCAAGATTACCGATCTGGATCCGCTGGCGTTCGACCTGCTGTTTGAACGTTTCCTTAATCCGGAACGTGTGTCGATGCCTGACTTTGACGTCGATTTCTGTATGGAAAAGCGTGATTTGGTGATCGATCACGTTGCCGACATGTACGGCCGTGATGCGGTATCCCAGATCATCACGTTCGGTACTATGGCCGCGAAGGCAGTTATTCGGGACGTTGGGCGTGTACTGGGGCACCCTTACGGTTTTGTCGATCGTATTTCCAAACTGGTTCCGCCAGATCCCGGGATGACGCTGGAGAAAGCCTTTGCCGCCGAACCGCAACTGGGCGAGATCTATGACGCGGATGAAGAGGTTAAGGCGCTGATCGATATGGCGCGCAAATTGGAAGGGGTCACTCGTAACGCGGGTAAACACGCCGGCGGCGTGGTGATTTCGCCGACCAAGATCACTGATTTCGCGCCGCTGTATTGTGATCCGGAAGGGCACCATCCGGTGACTCAGTTTGACAAGAGCGACGTGGAATACGCCGGTCTGGTGAAGTTCGACTTCCTGGGATTGCGCACCCTGACCATCATCAACTGGGCGTTGGAGATGATCAACCCCCGCCGGGAAAAGCAGGGGCTGGAACCGGTGGATATCGCCGCGATCCCGCTGGATGATAAAAAAAGCTTCGATATGCTGCAACGTTCGGAAACCACTGCGGTGTTCCAGCTTGAATCGCGCGGCATGAAGGATTTGATTAAGCGTCTGAAGCCTGACTGCTTTGAGGATATGATCGCGCTGGTGGCTTTGTTCCGGCCAGGGCCGTTGCAATCCGGTATGGTGGATAACTTTATCGACCGTAAGCACGGGCGCGAAGAGCTCTCCTATCCAGATATCCAGTGGCAGCATGAATCGCTTAAGCCGGTGCTGGAGCCGACTTACGGCATCATCCTGTACCAGGAACAGGTGATGCAGATAGCGCAGGTGCTGGCGGGTTATACGCTGGGCGGGGCGGACATGCTGCGCCGTGCGATGGGTAAGAAAAAACCGGAGGAAATGGCGAAGCAGCGCTCAGTATTCAAAGAGGGCGCGGAGAAGATGGGCGTCGACGGCGAGTTGTCGATGAAAATCTTCGATCTGGTGGAGAAGTTTGCCGGTTATGGTTTCAATAAGTCACACTCGGCGGCTTATGCGCTGGTGTCGTATCAGACCCTGTGGCTGAAGGCGCATTATCCCGCTGAATTTATGGCGGCGGTGATGACCGCGGATATGGACAATACCGACAAAATCGTCGGTCTGGTCGATGAATGCTGGCGTATGGGGCTGAAAATCCTGCCACCGGATATCAATAGCGGTCTGTATCATTTTCATGTTAACGATGCGGGAGAGATCGTTTACGGCATCGGGGCGATAAAAGGCGTGGGCGAAGGGCCGATTGAAGCCATTATCGAGGCTCGCAATAACGGCGGCTATTTCCGCGATTTGTTCGATCTTTGCGCCCGTACCGATATTAAAAAGTTGAACCGCCGGGTACTGGAAAAACTGATCATGTCCGGCGCGTTTGACCGACTGGGCCCTCACCGTGCAGCGTTGATGAACTCATTGCCCGATGCCATGAAGTCCGCCGAGCAGCACGCCAGGGCGGAAGCCATTGGGCAGACGGATATGTTCGGTGTATTGACGGAATCGCCGGAGCAGGTTGAGCAATCGTACAGTACGGTACCGCCGTGGCCGGAGCAGGTGGTGTTGGATGGCGAGCGCGAGACGTTGGGACTGTACCTGACTGGACATCCGATCAACCAGTATCTGAAAGAAATTGAACGCTATGCCGGAAGCGGGCGTTTGAAAGACATGCATCCCACGGAACGGGGAAAAGTCACCATCGCCGTCGGGTTGGTGCTGGCTGCACGTGTCATGGTGACTAAACGAGGCAATCGTATCGGCGTGTGTACGCTGGACGATCGTTCTGGTCGCCTGGAAGTGATGCTGTTTACCGACGCACTGGATAAATATCAGCATCTGTTGGAGAAGGATCGCATTCTTATCGCCAGCGGACAGGTCAGCTTTGATGACTTTAGCGGTGGACTTAGAATGACTGCCCGGGAGTTAATGGATATCAGCGAAGCGCGGGAAAAATACGCGCGCGGACTTGCTATCTCGCTGACTGACAGGCAAATTGATGACCAGCTATTAAACCGTCTCCGTCAGTCGTTGGAACCCCATCGATCGGGGACGATTCCGGTGCATCTTTACTACCTGAGAGAGGATGCGCGAGCCCGGTTACGCTTTGGTGCCGCGTGGCGTGTTACGCCTACCGACGGGTTGCTGAATGACTTACGCACTCTGGTTGGTAGTGAACAGGTAGAACTGGAATTTGACTAATATAGGAATACTATGAGTCTGAATTTTCTTGATTTTGAGCAGCCGATTGCAGAGTTGGAAGCGAAGATTGATTCCCTGACCTCAGTTAGCCGCCAGGACGAAAAATTAGATATTAATCTGGACGAGGAAATAAAGCGTCTGCGAGAGAAAAGCGTAGAACTGACGCGCAAAATCTTCTCCGACCTCGGGGCATGGCAAGTCGCCCAGTTGGCACGTCACCCGTTGCGTCCTTATACGTTGGATTATGTGCAGCACATCTTCACCGATTTTGACGAGCTGGCGGGGGATCGCGCCTTTGCCGACGACAAAGCGATCGTTGGGGGTATCGCCCGGCTGGATGGGCGTCCGGTGATGATCATCGGTCATCAGAAAGGCCGTGAAACCAAAGAAAAGATTCGCCGTAATTTCGGCATGCCGGCGCCGGAAGGCTACCGTAAGGCGCTGCGGCTGATGGAAATGGCTGAACGCTTCAAAATGCCGATCATCACCTTCATCGATACACCGGGAGCCTATCCGGGCGTAGGCGCGGAAGAGCGCGGGCAGTCCGAGGCTATTGCCCGCAACCTGCGTGAAATGTCTGGGCTGAGCGTACCGATTGTCTGCACCGTGATCGGCGAAGGCGGTTCTGGCGGCGCGCTGGCGATTGGTGTGGGCGACAAAGTCAACATGTTGCAGTACAGCACGTATTCCGTAATTTCGCCGGAAGGTTGCGCATCCATTTTGTGGAAGAGTGCGGACAAGGCACCGCTGGCGGCTGACGCCATGGGGATTACGGCACCGCGTCTGAAGGAACTGCAATTGATCGACGCAGTGATTCCCGAACCGCTGGGCTCGGCCCACCGTGATGTGGAGGCGATGGCCGCTTCGCTGAAATCTCAACTGTTGTCGGATCTCGCTGAACTGGACACGCTGAGTGAACACGAGTTGCTCAACCGTCGCTATCAGCGGTTGATGAACTACGGCTATTGTTGATCGTTCGACCACATAATGCTTGTCCGGAAAGTCCGCTATTGGCAACGATAGCGGGCTTTTTTGTTATGATGGCGGCCTGATCTGTTCCGGATTGACACCCATGTTGAAACTGCAGGATATCCACCATATAGCGATCATCGCTTCCGATTACGTTCGAAGTAAGCATTTTTATTGCGACGTATTGGGTTTTACTCTGACCAATGAAATCTATCGTTCGGCCAGAGACTCCTGGAAAGGCGATCTGTCGCTCAATGATCGTTATCTGATAGAGCTGTTTTCCTTCCCTGCTCCACCTGCGCGGGTGAGTCGTCCGGAAGCCTGCGGTCTGCGGCATTTGGCTTTTGCGGTGGAGGATATCGGGCAAGCTGTGGCTGAACTGAATGTCGCGGGTGTGGATTGCGAGCCGGTTCGCACTGACGAGATAACCGGGCGTCGTTTTACCTTTTTCGCCGATCCTGATGGATTACCCCTGGAACTTTATGAGCGTTGAACATGTGCCGGAAAACGATCTCCTGGCGTTGTTGCGCCGGCAGATCGATGCCGATAGCCGTTTTTTGGTGGCATACAGCGGTGGGCTGGATTCCTGCGTACTGCTGCATCTGATGATGCGCTTGCAACAGCAATTGCCGATTGAGGTGCGGGCCGCTTACGTTCATCACGGGCTTAATCCGCGTGCGGATGCCTGGGCTGACCACTGTCGTCGCCAATGCCAGTTATGGCGGATTCCGTTTGAGGTATTGACCGTCCACGTTGATGCGCGGCGTGGCGGTATTGAAGCTTCCGCTCGCGAGGCGCGCTATGCCGCCCTGAGGACGTCGTTGCAACCGCAGGAAACATTGCTGACAGCGCAGCATCAAGACGATCAGAGCGAGACATTCCTGTTGGCACTCAAACGGGGCAGCGGCCCTGCCGGGCTCGCCAGCATGGCGGCGTTTTCGGCAGGCAGAGCGTTCAGACAACGGCGGCCTTTGCTGAATATGTCGCGCGAACAACTGGCATGCTATGCCAACACACACCAATTGAGTTGGATTGAAGATGACAGCAATAGCGATGAGCGATTTGATCGCAATTTCCTTCGTCTGCGGATCCTTCCCTTGTTGAAACAGCGATGGCCGCACTTTCCGTCCGCCGTGGCGCGCAGCGCCGAACTGTGCGCGGAGCAGGAACAATTGTTGGATGAACTGCTGGCGGAGGCTTTGGCGGGGATGTGCAATCCGCAAGGCGGGTTGGCTATCGATGCTCTACGTCCATTGAGCCCGGTGCGTCGTTTCGCGTTGCTACGTCGCTGGCTGGCGTCGCGTGGGGCGAAAATGCCCGCGCGGGATCAACTGTCACGTTTGTGGCTGGAAGTCGCCTGCTGCCGGGAGGACGCTGAACCGTCACTCCTATTGGGGCGTTGGCAAGTACGGCGATTCCGGGGTGATTTGTACCTTTTGCCGGTAATGAACTCGGTGAAGGCGTGTGTTCTGCCGTGGCAGCCGGAAATCGGGGCGTTGCCGTTGCCCGATGGTTTGGGAGAATTACGGTTATCGTCTGAGAAAACCGGCGCCTGTATCCGTCGTCCACAACGTCATGAAACAGTGACGGTGAGATTCAGTGCTTCCGGCGACGTGCATATTGTCGGACGCCAGCATGGGCGTCACCTCAAAAAGTTGTGGCAGGAGTTGGGCGTGCCGCCCTGGCTTCGTGACAGAACACCGATGATTTTCTACAACGATGTGCTGATCGCCGCGCTCGGGCGTTTTGTGACCCAAACCGGGCAACCGGCATCGGAGAGTGATGGCTGGTATGTTGACTGGCATTTGCCGGGGGACGGCGATGAATAGCCCAGTGTCGGTCGCGCCGGTATGCCATCTCGGATAGCCGTGTTTCTTTGAAAGGGATTGCGACAACGTTTGCTTTGTTGCCGCCTGGACGTGGTTTCCCGTTGGCAATAAAAAACGGACAACCTGGGTTGTCCGTTTGGCTGCATTTACCGGGCAGAATTCCGTCAGGATTCGCTCACCACAACTTTGCCGATTTCGGGATGGCTGAAGCTCAGTATATGGTCAAGACGAAGTTCACGAGTTTTTCCCGAGGCTTCAATCACCAGATATTCAACACGTTTTCGAGAGATCATATCGCTGGCAGTTCCGACAACGACCTCCCCGTCACGCAATTCAACGGTCAGCGTCAGTTTCTGCTGGCAAGTGGCTTCCAGATTATCGTAGTCATCACAATTGATGGGTTGATATTCATTACTCATTGACATAATCGCTCACCAATAAGTTAGCAGCGGCATAAGCCGCTTGTTCCCTGACAGAGGATGGCAATTCGCTGTCGGCGGCAATGCCATCCAGGGTCCTCAATACACAACCCAGAGCGTCGGGTATGAAACCCAGATCGCCGCTGGCGATCTCTGCATAAAGACGGCGTACTAATTCACTGTATTGTTGCACAATATCCTCCCTTAGAGCTTAGCCCGGTAGACATTCATGCGTTTGTCGTCGTTATCGTGGCCGAGAATATAAATCTACGAAGATAAACTCTAATTCTATTTTCGACTATAGCACAGGCCATTACGGGTTATCAGCATATGCAAGCGCCATATTCCGTGCTTAGGGTATTGATTGTGAGGGCGTGCTCGGTTCAGACATAAACAGTCTGCGCAGACGGAATGGCGTTTTGCCATGGAATGCGTTGGGTTGCGTCGCGTGCTTCGGGTACACTGTCGCGTCTGTCGAAAGGGGGAAAACATGGCATTGAAAGCAACGGTTTACAAAGCGAGCGTTAACATTGCGGATATGGACCGATCTTTTTTTCATGATGCCAGCTTGACCATCGCCCAGCATCCTTCGGAAACCGATCAGCGGATGATGCTCCGTTTGTTGGCATGGGTATGTCACGCCGATGAACGTTTACGTTTCACCAAAGGGTTGTGTGCCGATGATGAACCGGAAATCTGGTTGCATGACGATGCGCAACAGCTGCAACTGTGGATCGAGCTGGGGCTACCGGATGAGAAACGGTTGAAAAAAGCCTGCAGTCTTGCGCCTACCGTCGTGCTATATGCCTATGGTGAGCGGGCGGCTCGGGTCTGGTGGCAAAACATCGCTGACAAAATCGCTCCTTTGCGTAATCTGACCATTCGCTTTTTGGATGATCGGCAACTGGGTCTGCTGGCCTCTCTGGCGACTCGTAATATGACGCTGCAAGCCACGCTGCAGGAAGGAACGATCTGGTTTTCTGATGATAAGAATAATCTGGAACTCGCTTTTGACGACTGGAAAACGGCCATTCATCAAGGATGATGGCACCCGTTGTGCAACGTTATGTCGAGCCGACTCGACACAGGAGAGGAATGGATGAGGCAATGGATCACTGGGGGCGTGTTGATTGTCGCACTATCGGGATTAATCGGCTGCCATTCTTCACCCAAAGGGACGGAAGAGCAACTGAGGCCAATGGCCCAGCACTACCGCGGTAAACTTCCCTGCGGTGCGTGCGGCGATATCGACGCCGCGTTGTTTCTGGATGCAGACGGCAGTTTCGTCATGCAAGAGTCCTATCGTGATCGCACTGGCGGCCAGGTGATGGCCGAAGAGTCCGGCCGCTGGCGCCGTACCGCCGAACAACTCATACTGACCGACGATCACGGCGATAAGCATTACTTCCGTGCCAGAGATGCCTACCTGGAAGCGCTGGGGCAGGATAAAAACCCACTGTCTGATAACCGTTATCGCCTGTTTGTGGTCGATTTCATGACCACCCCCGTATCCTGGCACGGCGTAGAAATCGGCTGCGACAGCCGCATCATGAAGACATTTGCACTTAATGTTCGTCGTGACGTCGGACTTGAATCGGCGGCTCGTCGCGTCTGAACCGGCGGTTTATCCGCCGGGCCTTTTATCCGACCGAATCCGGCGAAAGCAGAGGTGCCTCGCCTGACACGGTTTCCACGCTAGTTACAGCATATTTTTCAGCTTATAGAGCCATTCCAGTGCCTGGCGCGGCGTCAGGCTGTCCGGGTCAATGGATTCCAGCGCTTCAATAGCAGGCGACGGTTCTTCAGGGCTGAGCAGTGCCAGTTGTGAACCGTCCACATGACTGCTGGAAGTATGGCCGGCGAGAGATTCCAACTCCTTCAGTTTTTGACGGGCCCGCTTGATGACGTCTTTGGGCACGCCGGCCAGCGCGGCGACCGCCAGACCATAACTCTTACTGGCCGCACCGTCCTGTACGCTGTGCATAAACGCAATGGTTTCGCCGTGTTCCAACGCATCCAGGTGGATGTTAACCACGCCTTCCATCTTTTCCGGCAAATTGGTGAGTTCAAAATAGTGGGTGGCAAACAGCGTCATCGCCTTGATTTTGTTGGCCAGTGTCTCCGCACAGGCCCAGGCCAGCGACAGGCCGTCATAGGTGGATGTACCGCGTCCGATTTCATCCATTAGCACCAGACTGTGTTCTGTGGCGTTGTGCAGGATATTAGCGGTTTCCGTCATTTCCACCATGAATGTAGAACGTCCAGATGCCAGATCGTCGGCGGCGCCGACACGGGTGAATATGCGATCTACCGGGCCGATGCTTGCCTGTTCGGCCGGAACGTAGCTGCCGATATGTGCCATAAGTACGATCAACGCTGCCTGACGCATATAGGTACTTTTGCCGCCCATATTGGGGCCGGTGATGATCAGCAGGCGACGTTGCGGCGACAGCGACAGCGGGTTGGCGATGAAAGGTTCGCTAAGTACCTGCTCCACCACCGGATGACGGCCGCCGGTGATTCTGATGCCGGGTTTGTCGCTTAAGGTTGGGCAAACGTAATTCAGCGTATCAGCGCGTTCGGCCAGATTGGCGAGTACATCAAGCTCCGCCAACGCGCTGGCGCTTTGCTGCAATTCGGCCAGATGCGGCAGCAGCAGATCGAACAACTCGTCATAAAGCGCTTTCTCCAACGCCAGAGCCTTGCCTTTAGACGTCAGAACCTTGTCCTCATATTCCTTCAACTCCGGAATAATGTAGCGTTCCGCATTTTTCAATGTTTGGCGGCGGACGTAATTCATGGGGACCAGGTGGCTTTGGCCGCGACTCACCTGGATATAGTATCCGTGAACGCCGTTGAAGCCGACTTTCAGCGTATCTATGCCCAGCCGTTCGCGTTCGCGGATTTCCAGTTTATCCAAATAGTCACTGGCGCCGTCCGCCAGTCGACGCCATTCGTCCAGTTCCTCGTTGTAGCCGCTGGCGATGACGCCGCCGTCGCGAACCAGTACCGGAGGGGACTCGATGATGGCGCGCTCCAGCAGGGCGCGCAGGTCATCAAACTGGCCGATTTGGGCATCCTGTTGCCGGATGAAGTCGACGTCTACTCTGGTCAGCAGGGCATGGATATCCGGCAGTTGCTGGAAGGCGTGGCGCATTCTGGCGAGATCGCGTGGGCGGGCGGTTCGTAGCGCCAACCGGGCGAGGATACGTTCCAGATCGCCGATCTGGCGCAAGAAAGGCTGTAGCTCATGAGCGATATCCTGCAAGGCGCCCACTGCCTGTTGGCGTTGCATCAGCAAGTGGGCATCGCGAACCGGCATATGCAACCAGCGTTTCAGCATACGGCTGCCCATCGGTGTGACGGTGCGATCCAGCACTGCCGCCAATGTATTCTCCGTACCGCCGGAAAGATTTTGCGTCAGTTCCAGATTACGTCGGGTGGCGGCATCCATGATGATGCCATCCTGTTGCCGCTCCATGGTGATACTGCGGATATGAGGCAAAGAGGTACGCTGCGTGTCTTTGGCGTATTGCAATAGGCATCCGGCCGCCCGCAGTCCCATTCGAGACTGTTCAACGCCGAAACCGGTGAGATCGCGGGTGCCGAACTGAAGATTCAGCTGCTGCCTGGCAGTATCCAGCTCGAACTCCCAGAGTGGGCGGCGGCGCAGGCCGTGACGATGCTCAATGAGCGGCATGGCCTCGAAGTTTTCCGGGTACAGTAATTCGGCTGGATTGGTGCGTTGCAGTTCCGCCGCCATGGTTTCCCGATCGGCGGGCTCCACCAGTTGGAAACGGCCGGAGCTGATATCCAGCGTGGCGTAACCGAACCCTTTGCCGTCCTGCCAGATGGCGGCCAGCAGGTTGTCCTGTTTTTCTTGCAGCAATGCTTCATCGCTGATGGTGCCGGGCGTGACGATGCGGACGACTTTGCGCTCAACCGGCCCTTTGCTGGTGGCGGGATCGCCGATCTGCTCGCAAATCGCCACGGATTCGCCAAGGCTAACCAGTTTTGCCAGGTAGTTTTCCACTGCGTGGTGCGGAACGCCCGCCATCGGGATCGGTTCACCCGCCGATGCGCCGCGTTTGGTCAGCGAGATATCCATCAGCTGTGATGCGCGTTTCGCATCGTCGTAAAACAGCTCGTAAAAGTCTCCCATACGATAGAACAGCAGAATGTCAGGATGCTGCGCCTTCAGCTTTAGGTATTGCTGCATCATCGGCGTGTGGTCGGTGAGATCCATGTCGATAGACTCTTTCATAATGAATTTACTCGATTTTCAATCATTCTGTTTGTTCCACTGAAGCCAGTCGCGCGCCGAAAAACGGCCGAATCTGAAAAATTATCGATCGGCGACAGATTGGATATGGGCGATGCTTGTTATCGCCTTAGTCCCCCGGTGTCGGCGGTGGTGATGAGTGCGGCGATGTGCCGCCGATCGGCTGCTCGTTACACGACATCCCCCCGTCGTCAGAGATCCTGCTCGTCAGGCGCTCCTACACCGACGGAAGTCCGGCATTATCACTGAAAAGCGTCGTGTTTTTCCAATTGGCGTCAGCCCGGACATTCCCGCATCGTCATCATCGGGTCGGAGACGGCGTTTGGCAGACGTTACCAGAGCCATGACCGGAAATGTATCCGTTTGGGCGGCTCTTTCGTCGGCGTGCGAAGCGATTCGCAACGCCGTGCAATGTGCCGTGTAGGATGCGGCAGAAGCGCTAACTCTGTGGTGAAAGCGCGACGTTCAACGGGGCGGTCACACTCATTGTCGATAAATCCCCAGGGTGACATAAACGGTTCCTCGTTCCGTTCGGCCGCTCAGGCTCCGGAAGCCGGTGACTGATGCTTGGGCGCTGTCTGTTGGGCGGTTTCCCCGGCCTCCAATGTTTGTCGATGGGTGAGCATCGGAAAGCATTTCATCCATAGTCCCACCACGAACAGCGTACCGATGCCGCCGATAACGATGGCGGGTACAACGCCGAGCCAGGCCGCGGTAACGCCGGATTCAAACTCTCCCAATTGGTTGGACGTGCCGATGAAGATCGAGTTGGCGGCGCTGACGCGCCCGCGCATTTCATCCGGCGTTTCCAACTGTACCAACGTGGAGCGGATAACTACGCTGATCATATCGGATCCACCCAGAATCAAGAGCGCAAACAGCGACAAGAACAGGTTGGTGGAAAGCCCGAAGGCGATGGTCGCGATACCGAATAGCGCTACCGCCATAAACATGATTTTACCGACGTTGCGCTGAAGCGGCCGGCGGCTGAGGTAGACCGACATCAGTACCGCGCCCAGCGCAGGTGCGCAACGCAGCAGCCCCAGCCCCCACGGGCCGGTGTGAAGAATGTCTCTGGCGACGATGGGCAACAGGGCCGTGGCGCCGCCCAGCAGCACCGCAAACATATCCAGCGAAATCGACCCAAAGATCACAGGGTTGCGGCGGATGAAATTCATGCCGCCGAACAGTGTTTCCAGACTGACGGGGGTGCGTGCCGGGGCTTTGTAGTTGTAGTGCAGGTTCAGCAGGATCAGTGAAGAGATTAAGAAGCAGACCACGCTGGATGCGTAAAGCGTGGTTGCGCCTATCAGGTAGATCAACCCACCTAGCGCCGGGCCGGCAATGACGGTCGCTTCGCGGGCGGAAGCCATTAGCGCCACCGCGCGGGATAACAACGCCGGTTCAATCAGGTTAGGCAGTAGCGCCTGCGTGGCCGGCATTTCGAATGCGCGAGTCGCGCCCAATAATGCCGAACAGCTGTAAATCATGGCGGCGCTGATGGTATGAGTGACGCACCCTACGACCAGGATAAACACCGTCGCCGCCATGATGATGCGGCAACACAGGATGATACGCTGGCGATTGTACTGATCCACAACGTGGCCCGCCGCCAGTGTGAGCGCCAACTGCGGCAGAAACTGCGACAGACCGACCAGCCCCAGATTGAGGGCGCTATTGGTGAGGTCGTACATTTGCCAGCCGATACCCACTACCAGCATCTGAAAGGCGAAGGAAGAGGCAATCTGACCTATCCAAAAACACATGAAGGTGGGGTGTTTTAACGGGGATGTATCCACAGTTTCCATCCGGTTCGGGAAATAAGAACAAGCCGACAGTGTACCTGAGTTAAGGCTTTATAAAACAGCGTATTGGCTGTGCCTGGCAAAGATTGGAAAACCATGATGAAACATGCCGTGATAGAGAAGGTAAAAGAACAGAAGGTGTTAATAATCGTGATGTTTTTTATTTTGATGACGGGTAATCTAAATTTATTACAGGTATCTGGCTGTCGAAATGCGTTTCAATAAGATAAAATAGTGGCGATTTTATTATTTATGTATTGATATTTATCATTTTTATTTTGTTTAATCCATTTTATCGAGGGTTTTTATGGAACAGTTACCTGCATGTCCAAAATGTCAGTCAGAGTATACATGGCAGGACGGCGAGATGCTGAATTGTCCCGAGTGCGGGCATGTATGGGCGCAGGTTGGCGAGGCTGATGCCCAGGAAGAGGGGCTGATCGTCCGTGACGCTAATGGCAATCTACTGGCGGACGGCGATACAGTGACTGTTATCAAGGATCTGAAAGTGAAGGGCAGTTCGTCCACATTGAAGATTGGCACCCGGGTGAAGGGGATTCGCCTAGTGGAAGGCGACCATAACATCGACTGTAAGATCGACGGATTCGGCGCCATGAAGCTGAAGTCCGAGTTTGTGAAAAAGAACTGAGGTGCGCGCTCCCTGCTTAACCGGCAGCCGCAGTCGGCATATATTCCACCCGATTGCGGCCGGCGTTTTTGGCTTGGTACAAGGCAATATCCGCTGCACTGTATAGTTCGTCGAAATGCGCCTGCGGCGGGGCCCAACTGATACCGAAGCTGGCCGTGACCAGGTATTCAGGCAGCGCGTCCAGCGGCGTGTGGTTCAGGCTGGCGTGAATGTGTTCCGCCAGCTCCACCGCCTGCATTAGCGAGTAGCCGTCCAGCAAAATGGTGAACTCTTCCCCCCCGACGCGGCCGATGCTGCCCTTCCCTTGTAAAACCTCTCTGATACGTCCGATGAGCGCGCAGATCACCGCATCGCCGGTGGGGTGGCCGTAAGTGTCGTTGATCTTTTTAAAGTGATCGATATCCAACACGATCAGCGCGGCCTGCTCGTGCTCCAGAGCGAGATCGATCAGGTCGATAATGGCGCTGCGGTTAAAAACATCAGTCAGCGGGTCATGAGTCGCTTTGTATTCGAGCTCTACTGCCAATTTATGCAACTGTGCGTTGAGACGGGTTAGCTCGCGTTCCGCCCGATCGCTGCGCGTAATCAGCCGGTGGGTTTCCCGCACCAGACGTTGGTAATGCTCCGTCAATATCAGCAGATTTTCCCGATAGATATCCGCCGGCATATTCGGTTGTGCAGCCACATTGCGCGCAGAAAGCAGGATGTCATATTCCGGGGTAAAAAGTTCATAGCCGCTCATTGCTGTTACTCCAGTATGTGGCTGTAAAACGCAAGGGCAGGGAAATCGATGCGTAATTCCTGACCGAATTCTTCGGCAATATCGTCGTCCCGGTCGTAGTGCCAGTGTAGCGCCACGGGTTGTCCGTTCTCGGCCGCCTGATTGAGCACGTTGAACAAACCGAACAGCATTTTGGTGCTGGAACTGTTGAAATAAGCCAGCGCCACATGGCATTCCGTACAGGCATTCTGCCAATCCGTGTCGTTGATTTTGGCAGCCAGATACGCCTGCACTCTGGCGATCAGCGGGCCATAAAATGCGGCGGCATTTTCAGGGTAGGACTCGCCGGCAAGGGAAAGATGATGTGTGTCGAAGTGAAAATCCACGGTCGGCGTACTGGGTGTACCGGCAATATGGAGATTTTCCGTTGTTATAGTTTCCGTCATGGTTAGATCACCGCCTTCAGATAAAACGTGGCGAGCCCGGTGGCGTCGTCGTCACGAAAGGTGAACTGCAAGGGTTCGCTGGCATCGCGGGCGATAGTCAGCAGTCCGATATCCGCGCCTTTGCTGGATGCCGGCGCCTCTTCCCGTAGCGAAGCTTTATACGCAAGCCGGATTTCATCGCTGCTCATGGCGCTCAGTGGTTCAAGACGGCCCTTTAGTTTCTCAATATCGCAGGGATGAACCCGGTTGGCGCATAGCAGAAAGTATTTCCCGGCTTCATGGCCGACGCACACAGAACCGTGGCGCACTTCGTCGCTGGTTTGTTCTTCCCCGGTCAGCGCCGTCGCTGAGTAATGGATAATGTTCTGCATCGACTCCACCAGGCTGGAAAACAGCCGACGACGTGTTGCCGGCGGAACCCGGCTTTTCTCAAGCTGGAGTCGCACTGTTTCTGCCAGCGAGCAGATGATGTTCTGTGAGAAATACCCCACGTAATACAGCGCGATTTCCTGCTGCTGCATCAGGTCAAAAATATCGGCATAGCCTTCGTGGGGCGTGATTCTCTGCGGAATCTGATGGTGTGTATTCACTGGTATCTGAATCCCCATAGGGTGAGATCGTCGCGTCGTTCCTGCGTGCCTTGCCAGTCGTGATGGTGTTGCAATACCTGGTGTGCCAGCACGTCCATCGGCAGTTCCTGCAAACGTAATAGCAGGCTTTGTAAGCGACGCTTGCCAAACTTGATCTGTTTTTCACCGCCGATCTGATCCGTAAGCCCATCGGTGGCGGCGAGCAGCAAATCTTGTGGCTGCAACCGCCGCTGGCAGGTCGGCCATTGATAGTCATATGGCGTATCCGTGTAGCCAATGCCCATTCGGTCGCTATCGAGGGTGAGTAATTCGTTGTTTGTGGTATCGATAAAAAAAGCGTGCAGACGTGCGCCGGACCAATGGAGTGTATGCGTTTCGGTATTCACATAGATCATTAGCGCGTCGCACCCATCGTTGGAGGCGGTGAGCTGGCCCTGGAAATCATTCTGGCCCAGCGTGTCTTTGATATAGCGATTGATATACCCCAGTAGCTGGCCGGTCTGAGCGGGGGAATGGCTGGAGAGCGCCTGTTCCAGCGCAGAATTGAAAATGAGCGTCATAAACGCACCGGGCACGCCGTGCCCCGTACAATCGGCAATAACTGCCAGCCAGCCGTGCTCACAGACCTGAAAGGCATAGCAGTCGCCGCCTACGCAGTCTCGGGGTTCCCAGGTCAGGCACCAATCTTGCAGCGAGGCCGCCATAGCCTGCCTAAATGGGCTTAGCATCGCCCCCTGTATGACGCTGGCATATTCTATACTTTGTATGATCTGCTGATGCTGGCGGGTGTGTATATCCGAGACGGTTCGGAACAAGTCCAGGCCAAGCCCAATGCCCAGATAGCGGCCGTTTTCGGTAATGATAAAACCGTCCGCCAGAAATTTGTCTCCGCTGATCACGGCTTTATCGGCCACATCGCTCAGTAGTGAAGAGGCTTCTACCATCAATGGGTTTTTATCCATGAACGCGATACAACTTTTACGGTCGTATATTTCACGGTAGTAGGGGCGCGTCATCTGGGATAGAAAACTGTGGCGATTGATGAGCCCGAGAGGATACCCCGCCTCGACGATCGGCAGGCTGGTCAATTCTTTATGACGGCTGAAAAGCTGCATCACGGTTGCATTATCGGTGGCGGGGGAGACATTGGGTGTGGCGATACACAAGTCACGCGCGCTAGGAAAATTGACACAACGTAGTCGGTTAATCGGGGAGGATAAAGTGCTCATGTGCTTGTCTTAAGGCAAATGCGACTTTGTTGAAAATAGCAATGCCGGATGACAGAAACATGACAGTGACAAAACCCGGTGGATGATGCGAGGGCTGTTTCGTGTTCGTTGTAGTGGCGTGACGCCAGCGCTGGCTAACGAAAAAGCGAGATCTCAGGGAAGGGGCTGGCACATACAATGTTGGGTTTTGTGTTGCAGTTCGTGAGATAACCTTTACATATATGAGCAAATATTTCCATGCGGGTTATTAAATGAACATTTTTATGCATTTTCAATCTTAATGAAAAAATGAAACAGCCGATATAGTTTACAAGAGAGTCTTTTTTGTCTGTTAGTCCCCTATTAAGCCAATAGTGCCGGGGATGATTTGAGGTGGTAAGCCGAAGTGGTGGTGTTCTTGCGTTCATTGGTAGATGCCGCCGGTAAGAATAATTATTTTTCATTTCAATAAATTGGTGTGAATTAATTACGGTAACTCACTGGCATGAGAAAAGTGCCGGCGTTTTATGAATATAAAAAGGAGTTACATTGTGGCTATTCCAGACATTCAGACACAAAACGCGAGCGTTGCGAATTTTCAGCCTAATCTCTCCACGGTGAGTGTGATAAAGAATCCCAATGCCGTGGCGGCGGTCAGTGCGGGAAATAAAACTGATTCGTCGACGACGGGGGATAGTTCATCGGATTCTTTGTTGTCAAATAGCGGCACTAAAGTGACGTTATCCAGCGATGGTAAAAATCGTTCCGACTCAACCCGATATTCTGGCAGCAGTCAGGTATCCGACGAAAAAGCGGCAGAGAAAAAAGCGCAGGAAAATAAGGAAAAACAACAGCAACAACAGCAGCAACAAAAGGAATACGCGGTGGAGCGCTCTTTACGCATGAGCGGTATCCCTTTGTATGGCGGTTCCCTGGTCTCTGTTATTAATTATCCGGATGGCGAATCAGAAGTGTTTGATGCCTTTACCGGGAAACGTATGAGTGCTGAAGACATGCTTTGGGTGGGTACGGAAAATTTCACCGATGCGGAAGAAGCATTTAGTTATTACAGCCAAGGGTTATATAACGGCATGTCAGCGGCAGAGGTTTATCAGCAAATTCAGCAAATGCTGGGTAATGGCTCGGCGGAGATATCCTGGAATGTAATAGGTACCGCTGACTCATTAAGTGAATTCTAATAATATGATGTAGTAAGCATTATTTTTTTTGATCTCCTACCTTAATCCCTGATGTTGCATCGGGCGCGTTTTCTTTATCTGAAAAGCGTGTACTCTCTCCTGTTATTATCTATTTTTAATTATAAAAAACCATCTTGATATAAAGAAACCATATTGATAGTGCCTTTATATCTATACACGTCGTACTTTACGTTTCAGGTAGGTGATAGCCAGATTAATCTCCGGTCGTTTTTATTAGCCAGCGGGTGGCGTAAGCGACAATGGCGGCCAATGCGCAGGTAACTTGTGGTATGAAGTGTATAACTCATTATGAGGGGATTAATCGTTTTTTATACATCACGACGGATCCGCGTTGGAATAATCATGCGGTTTTTTAATAATGACGCAGCTAACGTATAACGTAGCTGCACCTGAAATATGGCGAATATATCAATAAATGACCGGCGTAAATGAGGCGTGTCGATGCATCTGCATTGCTGTTGTCAATGCGTGTATTGCTGGTATGGATAAGTAACTCGTATGACTCTCATTAAACCGATGATTTAGGCTATGGGTCTGATACTTGTCCGGACGTTGTCGTGCGATGGCGTAACATGGACTTACTGACGGGAGCGATTATGTCGTCGATTGTTATTGAAGAGGCTGGCGCTGAGCATATTGCGACCATCTATCAAATCTACCGCCACCATGTGCTGCATGGGATTGCGACCTTCGAAACCGAACCTCCAGATGAACAGGAAATGGCCCATCGGGTGGATAAGGTGCGACAGGCGGGCTTGCCGTGGCTGGTTGCGACAGAGCATGGCCATGTGCTGGGATATTGCTATCTCTCCCCTTATCGTCCCCGCTATGCCTATCGCTTTACGCTGGAAGATTCTATCTATCTCGCGCCGGAGTGCGCCGGGCGCGGTCTGGGCAAACGCTTGTTACAGGCGGCGCTCGAACGTGTCAGGCAGTTGGGGTATCGGCAAGTGGTGGCGGTGGTCGGTAATAGCGACAACCAGGCCTCGCTGGGGGTTCACCGGTCGCTGGGGTTTGAAATGGTGGGGACGTTGCGTTCCGTTGGTATGAAGCATGGCCGCTGGGTCGATACGGTCATCATGCAGCGAGCATTGGGCGAAGGGGATAACACGCTGCCGCCGGAAGGTCGATGAGCCTGACGGCGTCCGGTTATGTTCGGACGCCGTCAAGGCTGTCGTGACCTGGGGTCGGTTACGGCCTTGCGGTATCAGCGATGCTGTTGCTGAGCCTTCCTCAGGGCGAGTACGCTGAGGATGGAAACGATCATCAAGTAGTAGCTCGGTGCCAGGTTGCTGCCGGTGGACGAAATCAACAACGTGCAAATGAACGGCGCAAAGCCGCCGAAAACAGTGACCGCGACGTTATAGCTGATCGCCATACCGCTGGCGCGAGTCGATACCGGGAACAGATCCGCCATCATCGACGGTACCGTCGAGAAATAGACCGACTTGAGCAGCGCCATCCAGCCCACCACCAGAATCAGCGAGAGTGCGGAAAGGTGCTGGGTCATCAACCAGAATGCCGGATAGATGGTGACGGCCAATAACAGCAGCGAGCCCCACATCAGCGGCAGACGCCCGATCTTCTCCGCCCACAGGCCCATCAGCGGCGTGACTACCGTCAGGATGATGCCGGCAATCAGCGTGGCGCTGAACGCTGCGCTAGAAGGCAGGTGCAGTGTTTTGGTGGCGTAGGTGGGAACGTAGTTCAGCATGTAGTTGACGGCAGTTGAGATCACCATCAGACCGATCGCGGTAAAAAACAGTCCTTTCTGTTGCGTAAATAACGTTTTTACCGGTGCGTGGTTTTTTTCCGCCTGTTCGAAGTTCGCCGGCTCATGGACATGACGCCGAATGTATAACCCGACAGGGCCAATCAGCAGGCCGAAGGCGAAAGGAATACGCCAACCCCATTCTTGAATCTGCGCTTCGCTCAGCCATTGCGACAGACCGAGACCGAAGGCGGAGGCCATCAGCGTGCTGGCGCCCTGGGTGGCGAATTGCCAACTGGCGATAAAAGCGCGTCGCTCTGGAAAATGCTCTACCAGAAAGGCGGTTGAACTACCGAATTCGCCGCCGGCGGAAAAGCCCTGAATCAGACGGGCCAACATCACCAGTATCGGCGCCGCTACGCCGATCGAGGCGTAAGACGGAATGAAGGTGATGATGGCGCCGCCCAGCATCATCAGGCTGATGGATAACAGCAGCGATGCCTTGCGCCCGGCCCGGTCGGCGTAGGCACCCAGCACGATGGCGCCCAACGGACGGATCAGAAACGACAGGCCAAAGCTGCCGAACGCCAGCAACAGTGACACCACTGGATCCTGCGTGGGAAAGAACGCCTTGGCGATATAACTGGCGAAAAAGCCGTATACGGCGATATCGAACCATTCCAGCGCGTTACCGATACAGGTAGCGAACAGCGTTTTGTACAAGCTCGGACGTGCCGGAGCTCGCGACTCCAGCGCCGTGGTCAGTGTATTCATGGGCGCCCCCCTGCTGTGCGATGCGCATGGTGACGTGCCAGAATCTCGCCGCCTTGTTCGCCAAATTCCCAAAACCATCGGGTCATGATCAGCAGCCCTTCACGAGCGATATCCGCCAACATGTGTTCATCCACGGCATGCTGGCCGCAGGCCGGGTAGGAGTGGGGGATCCAGAGCGTCGGCAGGCCCAGAATATCGGCGAACACGTCATTGGGCAGCGAACCGCCGAGATTGGGCAACAGCGCCGGTTTTTTCGCGCAACTTTGTTGCATCAAATCCAGCGTCCAGTCGACCAGCGGGTCGGTTGGGTCAAGCCGGGTGGCCGGTGTGCCGCGGACTTCGCTGATCACGACCTGACTGAAGCCGTGGGCGTCCAAGTGTTCGCGCAGGTGACGCTCTAGTTGTCGCCAGTCGGTACCGACCACAAAGCGTAACTGGCAAACTGCTGTGGCATGTCCGGGAATGGCGTTCATCGGGCGTTGTGGATTACCGGTCAGGAACGACAACACTTCCAGTGTATTCCAGCCAAACAGCCGTTCCGACGGCGAAAGCCCGCTTTCGCCCCATTGCGGATCGATGTCCGGGTCGCCGGCGTTGCCGCCGGGAGTGACGTCGCTCAGGATATCGCGCAGCGCCGGCGTCAGACGCGGCGGTTTAAGTGCGGAGACTTGTAACTGACCATGTTGATTGACCAGGCTGGCAATGGCGTTAGCCAACTGAGTGCCGGGATTACTGAGCAATCCGCCCCAGTTGCCGGAGTGGTAGTCGCGGTCGCGGGCATGGAGGGTCAAGCGAAAATTGACACAGCCGCGCGAGCCGAGAAACAGGGTCGGCCGCTCCGCGTTGAGCCTCGGGCCATCGGAAGCGAGGAACACGTCGGCTTTCAGCAGGTCGGCATATTCGCGACAGACGTCAGCCAGACCGGGGGAGCTGATCTCTTCCCCCATTTCAAAAATCCACGTGAAGTTAAAGCCCAGTTTGCCCTGCCGCGCCTGAAAGACTTGCTCCAGCGCCGCCAGATTGATGGTGTGCTGGCCTTTGTTGTCGGCGCTACCGCGGCCGTACCAGCGGCCATCCTTTTCCACCAGTTGCCAGGGCGAGAGCCCGTCACTCCAGTTTTCGTCGTCGCCGAAAACGACGTCGCCGTGGCCGTAGCACAGCAACGTGGGCAACTGCGGATCCTCAATGCGCGAGGCCAGCAGGAACGGCCGGTTGGCCGCTTGCGGGTTGTCGATTTTACGAAGGTCGAACCCCAACGCTTGCAGCGCCGGTACGATTTCGTCGTCGAGATACTGCCGCAGGGCGTCATCGCGATCGTTGCGTTGACTTTCACTGGCTATGGCTACCCGGCGAGCCAGAACCTCTTTGAGTTTTCCACTGTTGAAATAGTCCAGCGCCTGCTGGACAACCTGTGTTGCGGTCATGTTGTGCCTGTATTGCTGTTGTTATGGTACTTACAGGTCTAAACCATGCGCAGCGTTGCCGCAATAATAATAATTGCAATCGATCTTTGCTTTTAATATAAGGCTTGAGTGCACAGAAACGAGGCAACGGCAGGGGCGTCATGCATAACAGTGAAATCAAATACTTTTTGGCGGTCGCCAATACCGGTTCGTTGAGCGCGGCGAGTCAGCAGTTGTTTGTGGCGGTATCGGCCATCAGCCGACAGATTCAAAAGCTGGAGGAACGGATTGGCGCGCCGTTGTTTGAGCGCCATGCTCGCGGCATGGTATTGACCGACGCCGGTCAGATTCTGGAAAACCATGTGCGTAAAAGCATGATGGACATGGAATACGCCATCGCCGAGATCCAGGGGCTGAAAGCGGTTCGGCGCGCATTTTTGCGGATTGCCTGTACCGATGGCATGGCTTTCGATCTGCTGCCTAGCCTGTTGACCCGGTTTCGTCAGACCAATCCATCGGTGACATTCTTTTTGCAGGTGGGCACGGCAATGCAGGTGTCTGAAATGGTACGCAACGGCGAATGCGATGTGGCGTTCCAGTTCAGTCTGTCGCCGGAACGGAGCGTGGAAGTGTTGGCGTCCTATCCCGCCTCGGTCATGTTGCTGATGCGCCCGGAACATCCGCTGGCGCAAGAACAGGATATCCAGATGGCGGATTTGCAGGCTTTCCCTCTGTTGCTGCCGCAGCAAGGCACCACGACCCGCCAATTGTTCGATCTCACCTGCCGGATGAGTGGGACGTTTCTGGAGCCGGTGCTGAGCTGCAACAACCTTTCCACCCTCTATTATTTCCTGCTACAGACGCCGGATGCGGTGACGGCCTGTAGCCATTTCTCCGTACTTTACCGGGCGAAAGCGGACGGGTTGATGTTGAAGCCGGTGCTGCGCAATCCGCTGACGCAACGTACATTGCAGATCCAGACCATGGCGGGCAAGCATCGCTCTGCGGCGCTCAACCATTTTATTGACTTTGTGACGGATGAGCTTAGCCAGGAAAATGAACGGGTAATGGCGGATCTGTCGTTGTCGTAACCGCGTTAGTCTGGGTGGCGCGACGGCTGCCAGCGGCAGATGCGCCAGCCATGCTCTTGCGCCAGCACGGTGAGTGTTTCATCCGGGTTGATAACGCTGGCGTGATCGACGAATTCCAGCAGCGCCCGATCATTCATCGAATCGCTGTAGCCGTGCGTGCGTTGGAACGGTGCGCCGGGTCGGCTTTCCAGCCATTCCTGAACGCGGGTGACTTTGCCTTGTCGGTAGGTCGGTGTGCCGTGAATAGCGCCGGTAAAACGTTGTGCGTCCAGGGTGACGCCGATCGCCAGCGCCAGATCCGCGTCAAGATGGCGCGCAATGGGAGCAACCAGATGCTCGCCGGAGGCGGAAATCACCACGATGATATCCCCCCGCTGTCGGTGCCAGGCCATGGCTTCTCTGGCTTGCGGGTAGACCCGCGGCAGAATTTCCTGACGAATAAAACGTTCGGCCCAGCCTGCCACTGTATCCGCCGCAACGCCTACCAGCGGGGACAGCGTCAGTTGCATGTATGCATCCATCGACATGGTGCCCTGATAATAGGCCTTCATCAGTTCGCGTTCTTGTTGCAGCAATGCAGGCGATGCGACCTCCTGCGCCACCAGCCAACGTAACCACAGGCCGGTGCTGTCGGCGCAAATCAGGGTTTCATCCAAATCGAACAGGGCTAAATCCATCGGGCTCTCCGGGGCGATGTGTCGGGTTGAATCGTCATCTTGACGGGGCGTCAGCATAGTCGTCAATCATGACCGGCGTGTGATAAGCCGACCGGCCACAACGGTGGGTTTGCGAAAAACCGCCGCCCGATGCGGCTCGTCATCGCGCGGTGCACTCCCGCATGGCATAGAAAACAACGATGAGCCGTCATTTACGGGTTGACGGGCATAACGAGTTAGATCATAACGATATCCGCAGACGAAAACGATTACGTTTCTCTGTTGGCCGGTGATTGCGTATTTCTGGTCAGAGGAGTCCGACATTTGCGAGAAGGTATTGCCAGTAGGACCTTTCAGGAAGTAAAAGATTGGGCTGGAATACATAGTCGCCAAATAGTTTGCATGGATTATTTGTTGATTGGCATTTGCATCATTATCAGTGTGCTGTTGTATGAATTTGAAAGCGACGAGCGCCCGCCCGGTGGGATGCGGCGGCGGTTTGAGCATAAAGTCGTAAAAAATAATAAATGCGCATGAGGCGCAGACAGTGGTTTGTTAACTAAAAGGACGCGTTGATGCAACGTACAATCAAAAAACCTTATCCTCCCTTTCATGCCGAGCATGTGGGCAGCTTTTTGCGGCCTCAACGGCTGGTGCAGGCTCGCCACGACTGGCGGGCAGGGGTGATTTCCCGCGACCGGTTAACCGAGATTGAAAATGAAGAAGTGCTGAACGTCGTGGCATGTCAGAAAGCTTGCGGTCTGACGGTCATTACGGACGGCGAATTAAGACGGGATGACTGGCACGTCGATTTTTTTGAACACCTTCAGGGCATCGGCAAAAGCGAAGCTGAACCGTACGAAGGGGGCGCGCCGTACCGGATTTGCATCAATGGTCGGCTGGATTTTGAGGATACCCATCCGTTTCTTGCCCATTACCGGTTTTTGCATCAGGCGATCGGTGATGACCCGCGCATGCTGGCCAAGCAGACGCTGCCAAGTCCCAATATGCTGATGTACTCTTGTATCCGGCAAAGTAGGTTCTATTCATCGTTGGAAGCGTTCAGCGACGATTTGGCCGAGGTGTATCGCAAAGCCATCCGCGCGTTTTACCAGCAGGGGTGCCGTTATCTGCAACTGGACGATCTGTTCTGGCATTGTCTGTGCGACGAAAACATGTTGGCGCGGGAAAGCGAATCCGGCATCGCGCCGGAAAAATTACTGACGTTGTGCACCAGAACCTTGAATCGCGCGCTGGAGCAGCGTCCGGATGATATGTATATCAGCCTGCATTTGTGCCGCAGCCGTTTCTCCGCTCGGCATGGGTGCAATACCGGGCTGGATGTGTTGGGCTACGCCATGGCTAACGCTAACGTGGACAGTCTGTTTCTTGATTACGACGACAGCCGTCCCGCCGGGCTGGAACCGTTGCGCAAGGTTCATCGCCAAAAGGTGGTGCTCGGCCTAGTGGATCCCCATGACAGCGAGCTGGAGGAGCCGCGATCTATCAAAATGGCGATTAATACCGCATCGTTATATGTCCCGCTGCAACAATTGGCCATCAGCCCTAAATGCGGGTTCGGCCACGTCAACGGTCAGAATATGACGGAGGAACAGCAGTGGGACAAATTGCGCCATATCGTGAGTATTGCCCGTCAGGTCTGGACCATTCCCGATTAAACGGCGTCATTCGGGCGTAGATAGCTTGGCTTCCTGCGCCCGTTTCGCGTATTTCCCCTACCTCTCAAAGGTGAGAATAATTCTTGATATCGCTTTCCCGCTTATTAAACTGGCTGCGCCTTTTATCGCGGAGAGTCATCAGTTATGGAATTACTTCACCTGGTCTACCGGCAGTATCGCTGGCCGTTTATGGCGGTTATCGCACTCAGTCTCGCCAGTGCGGCGCTGGGGATTGGTTTAATCGCCTTTATCAACCGGCAACTGATCGAGACGGTTAACCCCTCGCTGCAGGTTCTGCCCGGTTTTATCGGTCTATTGCTCCTGCTGATGGCGGTGACGCTGGCTTCGCAATTGGCGCTGACCATGCTCGGCCACCATTTTATCTATCGCCTGCGCGGCGATCTGATCAAACGTATTTTGGATACCGGGCTGGAGCGTTTGCAGCAAATCGGCCCGGCACAGTTGCAGGCCAGTTTAGCCAATGATATCCACACCATTACGTTTGCTTTTGTGCGTTTGCCGGAGCTGCTGCAGGGGGTGATTCTGACGCTGGGGTCGGCGTTGTACCTGGCTTGGCTGTCGCCCCGGATGATGTTGGTGACGTTGGTCTGGATCATCGTCACTATTTGGGGGGGGTATTTGCTGGTGGCGAGGGTCTATCGCCATATCAGTCGAGTACGCGAAGAGGAAGATCGGCTGCATGAGGATTACCGGCGGGTGATTGAAGGGGGAAAAGAGCTGATGCTCAATCGCGACCGGGCAAAGCGCCTGTATGAACGGGACTATCAGCGTCATGCCCTCGATTACCGCCACCATATTATCCGTGCCGATACCTATCACCTCAGTGCCATCAATTGGGCCAATATCATGATGCTGGGGGCGATTGGCGCCGTGTTTTTCATGGCCAATCGCCTTTCCTGGGCGGATAACGCGGTCGCCGCTACCTATTCTCTGGTATTGCTGTTTTTACGCACGCCGTTGTTGCAAGCGGTCGGTGCGTTTCCCACGCTGGCTAGCGCACAGGTCGCGTTCGCAACGTTGCGGCGGCTCAAACTGGTGGATTTCAGCGCCGGTTTTGCCGAGACCGTTGCGCCGCAGGGGTGGCAAACGCTTGAGTTGCGAAATGTCCGCTTTCACTATGGCGAGCGTGGGTTTGACGTCGGCCCGGTCAATCTGACGATACGGCGTGGTGAGCTGATCTTTCTTATCGGCGGCAATGGCAGCGGAAAATCTACGCTGGCGATGTTGCTGACCGGGCTTTATATCCCGGTCTCCGGCGACATTCTGGTGGATAGCCAGCCTGTGGCGCCGGCGCATTATCAGGCGCTGTTCTCTGCGGTATTCACCGATTTTCATCTGTTTGATTACCTGATGGGCCCGCAAGGCGGCGAGCCGGATAACCAACTGCTGGCCGACTGGCTGGAGCGCCTGGATATGCGCCGTAAACTGGATATTGCCGATTTTCAGGTTCGCAATTTGTCGTTGTCCCAGGGGCAACGCAAGCGTGTGGCTTTGTTGCTGGCGGTGGCAGAGCAGCGGGACATTCTGCTGTTGGATGAATGGGCCGCCGATCAGGATCCCCAATTCCGGCGTGTGTTCTATCAGATGTTATTGCCACAGTTACGGGCGGAGGGAAAAACCATTATTGCCATCAGCCATGACGATCACTATTTCGAGCAGGCCGACCGGTTGCTGGAGATGCGCGCCGGTACGCTCACGGAGCTGACCGGTGATGCGCGGTTGGACGCCAGCCGTGATGCTATTGCGCGTGTAAACCAGAGTCGGATGATTTCATCCATTCAGTGACGGGATTCGCTAGATTGCCATCCTCGGATATACAGCCATCCACACTTACTGCAAGATAGGTGCCGATGTCGGCTCTGTGTCGGTATCAAGGATTATTTTCCAATAAAAGCGGGCAGACAGGTGTAAATATCTTGTTTGCCGTCCTAAACCCGAATAATAAGAAGGGAGTCTGTTATGGAAAGATGGCTCAAACCTTTCCTGTTTTTCATTTTTTGTGTGGTATTCACGGCCAATGCAGCGGAGAGGCTGCCGAACATCGTCATTCTGGCGACCGGCGGCACCATCGCCGGGTCTGCCGCCGCCAACACGCAAACGACCGGTTACAAGGCAGGTGCGCTGGGGGTGGATACTCTGATTAAAGCGGTGCCGGAATTGACGGCGATTGCCAATGTCAAAGGCGAGCAGTTTGCCAATATCGCCAGCGAGAATATGACCGGCGATCTGGTGCTCCGACTGAGCCAGCGTGTTAACGCGCTGCTGGCGCAGAATGATGTGGATGGCGTGGTCATTACGCATGGAACGGATACAGTGGAGGAGTCGGCTTATTTTCTTCATTTAACGGTAAAGAGCGATAAGCCGGTGGTGTTTGCCGCCGCCATGCGTCCGGCGACAGCCATCAGTGCCGATGGGCCGATGAATCTGCTGACGGCGGTGCGGGTGGCCGGCGATAGTCAGTCTCGCGGACGCGGTGTGATGGTGGTGCTGAACGATCGTATCGGTTCTGCGCGCTATATCACCAAGACCAACGCTTCTACGCTGGACACGTTTCGCGCCACCGAAGAAGGCTATCTGGGTGTTGCGATCGGCAATCGCATTTACTACCAGAACCGTATCGACAAGCTGCATACCACGCATTCGGTGTTTGACGTGAGCGGCCTGAAAACCCTGCCGAAAGTCGACATCATCTATGGGTATCAGGATGACCCTGAATACCTGTATGACGCGGCGATCAGTCATGGCGTCAAGGGCATCGTGTATGCCGGTATGGGCGCTGGGTCTGTATCGGTACGGGGGGAAGCCGGTATGCGCAACGCTGAAAAACAGGGCGTGATTGTGGTTCGCTCAAGCCGCACGGGCAATGGCATTGTGCCGCCGGACGACGCATTACCTGGGCTGACGGCCGATTCGCTTAATCCGGCTCATGCCCGCATCCTGTTGATGCTGGCCCTGACTCGCACGACGGCGCCTGCGGAGATTCAGCAGTATTTTCATCGCTACTGATTTCGTCTCGTTGTATTTCTGACCCTGCCGGGAAGCTGCCGACGACGGCGGTTTCCCGGCTGTAGCGAAGAGTCAGGTGTCTGGCCTCTGTCCGCATCGCGGGTTGTTGTTTCCCTACAATGTTGCTTCCCCACGATGTCATTCCCCGCGATGTGCCCTGTCGTGTCGGGGTATCTCGCTCCATACTGTTTCCCTTGCCGTTTGTGGCTAGATTGGCCGAGCTTACGCCGAACAACGGAAAATTGTGCTGCATATTGCTGGAATCATGGCGCGAAGTGGCTTTCCTCGGCCAGCCGGAGCCAGAAGCTTCCTTAATGGCAATTTTTGCCTGTATGATTCTGCTCTTGGTGCGTCAGGTTGTGCCTGCTGCGTGGGTCGTGGCGGTACGCCTGGGAAATAAAGAAGGATACGTCGTTACATGACACAACCCATTTTCATGGTTGGTGCCAGAGGGTGCGGAAAAACCACTGTCGGCGGCAAGCTGGCGCAAGCGCTGGGTTATGAGTTTGTCGACACCGATATTTTTATGCAGGAAACCAGCGGCATGACAGTGGCGGATGTCGTGACTTCGGAAGGATGGCCCGGGTTTCGCCGTCGTGAAAGCGAAGCGTTGCAACGGGTGAGCCGGCCGAATCGGGTTATTGCGACCGGCGGCGGTATGGTGTTGCTGGAGCAGAACCGCCGTTTCATGCATGACGAGGGGACAGTGATTTATCTGCTAGCGCCCGTTGCGGAGTTGGCCCATCGCCTGGAGGCTAGTCCCGAGGCACATCAGCGTCCGACGCTGACCGGGCGTCCGATCTCGGAAGAGGTCGCCGCCGTGCTGGCTGAGCGCGAGGCGCTGTATCAGGCCGTGGCGCATCATGTGGTCGACGCGACTCGTTCCCCGCAAATGATCGTGACCGAACTGCTGCAATGGCTGCGTCAGCCTGCCGCATGATGTGGCGATGTGTCGGTGTTTTGGCGTGTGCTCGACGATAATTGACGGATTTTTTAGACAGAAAGGGTTGTACGTTATGCTGAATGTAAATGAATATTTTTCAGGTAAAGTAAAGTCTATCGGTTTTGACGGCAGCAGTATCGGCCGCGCCAGCGTAGGGGTAATGGAAGCCGGCGAGTATACGTTTGGCACGGCTCAGGCCGAAGAGATGACGGTCGTCAGCGGCTCGCTGACAGTCCTGCTGACGGGCGCCAGCGAGTGGCAGGTATTTGGGCCGGGCGCGGTTTTCAATGTGCCTGAAAACAGTAAGTTCGATCTGAAAGTCGCGGAACCCACCTCTTACCTCTGCCGTTATCTGTAATACAGTCTGACGGCGTCCCTAGGTTGCCCGCCGGGGGACGCCGCCGGACCCTTTCCTGACTCGTGTTTCACCATGCCTTGTTTGGGCTTAACGTCATTAACCTGGTCGTGCCTCTATTATTTAAGACCGGCAGCGATGTAAATAATGGTGGAATATCGTTGAGTGAGTCATTTTGTTTATTTCATCCCGTAATTATTTTTACACGGTAATCATTCAGTCGAAACAGGGTAACGTTTTCTCTTCGAGCAATCCTGCAGACGACTGATCTTAATTATTTTCAGTCTGAAATAATCGCTTGTTATTCTGTATCAATAATTTTTTCTTATTTCTTTATTTTAAAGATAACGCTGTAAATCTGAGGAAAGTCGTTGTATTTTCTGTCTGCTTATTTGCATTTTTACGATGGTTTAGGGCTATCTCCTCGTTACAGGTAGTGGATATAACTGTATGTCGCTCCCTGGACAATGGGATACACCTCAAGGATAGAACAACCGTCAATATATCTTGTTTCAACATAGTACAAATAATAAGTGGTTATTATGCTTAAGACGACTCGCGCACGAATACTGGCGGTATGCACCAGTATCATTATTTTCTCTTTGATAATTAATACCTTCTTCAACTATCGAGTAACAGATAAATATAACGATGAATCCATTGATAATCTGTTGGCTGCAGTCACTTCCAGCCACAGTCTCGCCATCAGTGATTGGGTGGCGGCGAAGAAACAGATGATCTCCTCTCTGAACCAAGCGGTATTGACCAACGATGATCCTATCCCCGTGTTTAAACAGATGGCTGCCGCCGGCAATTTCATCAATGTTTACATGGGATACGCCAATCATACGGCCAAATTTTCTGACCCCGGCGGCATTCCCGCCAATTATGACCCCACAGTCCGTCCGTGGTACCAGCAGGCCGTGCGTGAAGGTAAACCTATCGCGACCGCGCCGTATCTGGATATGGCCACCAATACCATTGTGGTGTCGTTTGTCGCTCCCGTGCTGGACGGCGGCCAGACGAAAGGGGTACTGGGTAGCGATGTGACCATGGAAAGCGTGATCGCCAACGTGAAGGCGATTCATCCAACGCCTGCAAGCTACGGGTTGTTGGTGCAGGCCGACGGCACCATTATCGCGCACCCGGATGCCTCTCTGACGCTGAAAAAATTTTCCGGCATCGCTCCGGATATCGATTTACCGGCGGTGCTGAAATCCGAACACCCACGCAGCCAGGTCATCAGCGGGCGCGATATGCTGGTTCGGGCGCAACAGGTAAAAGGTACGGACTGGTACGTGCTGGTGGCGCTGGACAAGTCCGAAGCGACGGCGGGTATGCGTTCTTTGCTGTGGACCTCCGTGGTGACGCTGATCATTATTGCATTGCTGGGGTCGGCGATTGTCGGGACGTTGATCAACGCATCGCTCAAGCGACTGATGCAGATTCGTGATGCGATGGACGATATCAGTCATGGTACTAACGATCTGACCCAGCGTCTGCCGGATGAAGGGCATGACGAAGTGGCGCAGATCGCTCGCTCTTTCAATACATTCATCGACAAGCTCAGCATGATCATGCTGCAGATCCGCGACATCAGCACCTCGCTACAGTCGGCGACCGGTGAAATCGCTTCCGGTAATAACGACTTGTCGTCCCGAACCGAAGCGGCGGCTGCCAGTCTGCAACAGACGGCTGCCGCGCTGGAGGAAATTTCCGCGACGGTAACGCAATCGGCCGGTGCGGCGCGCCAAGTGAATGATCGGGCGTTGGCGCTGGCGGATGATGCCGGCGCGGGCGGCAAAGTAGTTTCCGAAGTGGTGGTGACGATGGAGGAGATCGAGGTCGCCTCCGGCAAGATCGGCGATATCATCGGCGTGATTGATGGCATTGCGTTCCAGACCAATATTCTGGCGTTGAATGCTGCGGTGGAAGCCGCGCGTGCCGGCGAACAGGGGCGCGGTTTCGCTGTGGTGGCGGGCGAAGTACGTGCGCTGGCACAGCGTAGCGCTCAGGCGGCGAGAGAGATCAAGGAACTGATCGAATCTACGGTTGAGAGTGTGAGCGCGGGTTCCCAGCAGGTGCGTCAGGCCGGCAACACCATGCATGAAATAGTTACCGGGGTATCAACGGTGACGTCGGTAATGTCTGAGATTACCCATGCTTCGGAAGAGCAGATGCGCGGTATTCAGGAGATCAACAAGGCGGTGGCGCAGTTGGATTCTATGGTGCAGCAGAACGCGGCACTGGTGCAGGAATCCGCCTCTGCTTTCGCTTCGTTGCAAGAACAAACGGAAGAGCTGCACTCGTCAATCGGCCACTTCAAGCTGTAATCCGCGAGCGTGTCGCCATCAGGCGGCACGCTCTACTTTTTGGCAGGTCAGCGCTGTGCTTCCCCGCCCAACGCCTCAGTCAGGTTGGCGATCAACGCCGCCAGTTCACCGGTCATCAACGAAAAATCGGCATCAAATCGCTGGGCGACGTCTTCGCGATCGATATCGTCATTTTGTTCTTTCAAGACCTCGGCGAATTTTAGCCGTTTAAGCGAACCATCGTCCGCCAGAACCAGTTGCACCCGTTCCTGCCAGTCCAGCGCCAGTTTCGTCACCATCTTGCCGGCTTCAATGTGGGTGGCAATTTCGTCGCTAACCAGCGCTTGCTTTTTGCAACGGATGACGCCGCCGTCTTCCAGCAGCGCCTTCAGTTCGGCTTCATCCTGCAAGGCAAAGCCGGCGGGCGTGTCGCCGGAGCGAACCCACTCGGTCAGCGTCAGTTCGATCGGGTTTTCCATGGTGAGCGGAACGACCGGCAGCGATCCTAATGTTTTACGCAGCAACGCCAGCGTATCTTCGGCTTTTTTGGCACTGGCGGAATCCACCATAATCAAGCCGCTCTGGGTATCAATCCACAGCCAGACCTGGCTAAAACGGCTAAAAGCGCGCGGCAGCAAACTGTGAACGACTTCGTCTTTCAGCGCGTCCTTCTCGGTTTTTTTCAGTTTTCGATGCTGTTCGCCTTCCAGTTTTTCTATCTTCGCCTGCAGCGCCTGCTTGATGACCGGCGAGGGCAGCATTTTTTCTTCTTTGCGTGCGCAGATCAGGATCTGTCCGTTGACGACATGGGTTAATGCGTTGCCATGTGCTCCCATAGGGGAGACCCAACCGGTTTTGGCCATGTCCTGACTGCCGCATGGGGTGAAGGCGAAGGTGGCCAGTTGGGATTCCATGGCATCCGCCGAGAGGCTGATATCGCGGCTCAGGCGATAAATCATCAAATTTTTAAACCACAGCATTGTGTTGTTCCTGACTGTCGCACGGCGCAGTGCGCGCTATTATCGGCCGGGCCGGGATACGGGCGCGTCGCCATGCGCGATATTGTTGGCAGCGGGCATCATAACGAATTGTCGCAGATGAAGTTAAGATAAAATCAGGAATGCGGCCAAAGCGAATAACGGGAGAGCTTGTGCGGATAGGTATTGATTTGGGCGGCACCAAAACGGAAGTGGTGGCGTTGGCGGATGACGGGAGTGTGGCGTTTCGGCACCGGGTATCGACGCCGCGCGACGATTACCGGCGGACGTTGACCACCATTGCGGATCTGGTCGTCGCTGCGGAACGCGCTGTCGGCGCGTCATGCAGCGTGGGCGTCGGTATTCCAGGCACATTGTCACCGGTGACTGGGCGAGTCAAAAATGCCAACTCCGTCTGGCTGAATGGGCAGCCATTGGATCAGGATTTATCGGCCTTGCTGGCGCGTCCGGTTCGGGTGGACAACGATGCCAACTGCCTGGCGGTATCCGAAGCGGTGGATGGCGCTGCGGCGGGTGCCGCAGTGGTATTTGCCGTGATTATCGGCACCGGGTGCGGGGCTGGGGTGGCGATTGACGGACAGGTTCATGCCGGTATGAATGGCATCGCCGGTGAATGGGGGCATAATCCGCTGCCCTGGATGGATGACGAGGAGTGGCGTTATCAACAGGACGTTCCCTGTTATTGCGGCCGACGCGGGTGTATTGAGACCTTTATTTCCGGCACCGGGTTCGGCATTGACTATGCGCGTCTTAGCGGCAGGACGCGGCGGGGCGAAGAGATCGTGCAACTGGCTGCCCAGGGCGACGCCCCGGCGGAACTGGCGTTGCAGCATTATGAGCGTCGTCTGGCGCGCGCATTGGCGCATGTCGTTAACATTCTGGATCCGGATGTGATCGTGCTGGGCGGCGGGATGAGCAATATCGCCCGCTGGTACGAGACGGTGCCCGCGTTGCTGGCCGGATGGGCGTTCGGCGGGGAATGCAGTACGCCGATCCGTCGGGCGCTGCATGGCGATTCCAGCGGCGTGCGCGGCGCTGCCTGGCTGTGGCCGCAAAATGAGTCGAATACCTGATGGAGGAACGGGCCGTGAGCGTAGCGCCTCGGCCCGTCGCCTTTATTTCACTGCGTACTCGCTATCCAACTGGCTGATGCCGAGCCCGTTGCGTTTCCTCACCCGAATTTGCACCTGAATCCGTTCCTTCATGGCTTCCACATGGCTGATAACGCCAATGGTTTTACCGGAGGCGTTGAGGTTGTCGAGCACGTCCAGCGCGGTATCCAGCGTCTCTTCGTCCAGCGTGCCGAATCCTTCGTCCAGGAATAGCGAGTCGATACGGGTTTTATTGCTAACCAGATCGGACAATGCCAGCGCCAGCGCCAGACTGACCAGAAAGCTTTCGCCACCGGAGAGCGTGCGGGTGTCGCGCACTGCATCCGCCTGCCAGGTATCCGCCACTTGCAATTCCAGCGTATCGGCGGCTTTGCGTTGCAGCAGATACCGGCCGTGCAGTCTGGATAACTGACGGTTGGCCAGATACACCAGATGATCCAGCGTGAGCCCTTGAGCGAACCGGCGAAACTTGTCGCCGCGCTGTGAACCGATCAATTGGTTGAGGCAGCCCCAGTCTTCGCTGCGCTGGCGGCTGCGTTCTACCTCGTTCAGCAGGGCTTGCTGTTTATCACGCAGTTGCTGATCGCCGGCGAGTTGTTGGCGTAGCTCGCCCTGATGCCGCACCTCGTTTTTCAGCATATCCCCCAATCCTGCCAGCAACTGGTGGATATCGTGGTGACTGATGCCCTCCGGCATGGACGCCGGCTTGTTCTGCAGGTGATGATCCAGCGTGTTTTCCGCCTGTTGATGCACGCTTTCCACTTGCTGCTGGCGTTGATTGAGGCGTTCTTTCAACGTCATTAATTGGTGGCGTGTAGACTCATCCAGTAATGCCTGGCGGAAATCCGCCTCGTCCTGAAATTCGGTTTCCCGCAGTGCGGCGCCGAATTGTTCCGTCGCGGCGTTGAGTGCATCGTCGGCGCGTTGGTGCTGCTGTTCCAGACTGCCCAACTCCCCGTTCAGGTGGCTGATATGCGATTGGCTGTTTTGCCACTGGATTTGTGCCTGTTGATTTTCCCGCTCCAGCAGTTGGCTGCGTTGACGCAGTTCAGTCAGCGTTTCATTGACCACCTTGTTACCGAACCATTGCCAGCGTTGCTGCTGAGCCTGTTCCAGCGAGCGCTGGAGTTCGGCTAGTTGCTGATGCTGACTTTTGATAGCCAGGTTGGTTTCCTCTCGTTGACGCTGACTGCTTTCAATGTCAGCGCTGACGGCGGAAAGATAGGGCTGTTTCTGGTGATGTTCGTGCTCATTTTCCTGCCAGCGTAGCCACTCCAACTGACGTTGACGCAGCCAGTCGTCCTGTTGAGTCAATTCGGGCGCGGACAGGCCGAAACCCTCCAACGTCTGGCTGATGGCCTGATGCAGGCGCTGCAATTCCTGTGTGATCTTCTCCAGTGTTTGCTGCAGTTCCGACTGGGCCAGCGTCAGTGCATCCCGTTGCTGCTGGTTGAGCGCCAGCTGCTGCTCGGTCTGTTGCAGTAACTGGCTGGCTGAGGTCAGTAAATCCTTACTTTCCTGAATTTGCCGTGATTGACGTTCCCGGTCGGCGATGTGCGCTTGTAAGGATTGTTCCTGTTCCTCGCAGGATGTCAGCCATTGCGTCAATCGCTCCAGTTGCTGCGGATCGAAATCGATAAGTAAGTGTTTACTCAGCGCGACACACTGCTGTTCCAGCGCGGATAAATCCTGCTGCACGCTATCCAGCGCATTTTGCTGCTGTTGGCGCTGATGCTGCAACAGGTTGATCTGGGTATCGGTCTGTACCACCGTAGCGCGCAGGGTTTCCACCTCCTGACGCAGCGTCTGCAACCGGATTTGGGTTTCGGAAGGGCGCAGCGCCTGATAGCGCTCCACGGCGGGGTGGTGAGTCGAGCCGCACAGCGGGCACTCTTTACCGAGCTGCAGTTGTTGGCGCTCACTCTCCAGGCTGACGATGTGTTGTTCCAGTTCGTAACGTTTTTCCAGATCGCGCAGATGTTCGGCCTGACGCTGGTAATCCAGCCGTTGGCGTACCTGCGCGTCTTCCAATTGCTCCAACTGTTGGCGGGAACCCAACCGCTGCGTTTCCAGCAGTGTGCGTTGACTGAGCAGGCGTTGCAGCACCGCCGCACTGGTGGCCAGTTGCTGCCGATCATGGCGTTGGGCGACGTTGCGGGCCAATTGCTGCTGTAGATCCGATATCGGCAGCGCGGCTTCCTGTTGTTCATAATGCTGCTGTTGTTCGGCGAGACGCTGCCGGGCGCGCTCCTGGGCGTCGGACTGGGCCTGTTGCTGTTCCGACAGCGTCTGTCGCTGTTGTTCCAGATATTCGGCCTGCACCTGTTGCTGGTTCGCTTTTTCCTGCTGGATTTGCCGATCCTGCTGCCATTTTTGCTGCTGGGGGAATTGGGCCTGCCAGAGCGGAATATGGCTGCCCCAGTGTTGGTGGATGGCGTTTTGCTGCCGGTAGGCGTCGATATCCTCCAGCCGGAGACGGGTTGCCTGCTGTTGTCGCTGCAGGTTATCCAATGACGCGATCAGGTTTTTTTGTCGCTCGTTTAACTGATCCAGCGTTTGTTGTCGTTGAGCGCGCAGCGCCTGCTGGGTAGCAATATGTTGATCCAGCGGCAGAATGCGTTCGTTGACCAGATCTTCCTGCTGTTGCCGGTGTTCGGCATGTGCTTTCTGGTCGGACAGCGTTTTTTCCGCCTGCGTTTTGAGCAGTTTCAGCGCGGTTTGATACTGGCCGATTTGCTGTTTGACGCTGGTGATTTGCCGGGTCAACAGGCTTTTCTCGCGGGCGCAGCGTTCCCGTTCGTTGTACAACGGGCGCAGTTTTTCAGCCGGTTCGCTACGCGCCAGACGATCCATCTGCGGTTGGGATTGGATCAGCGCGATATCCAGCGCGGAACGCTGTTGTACGCTAGTCGCCAGCGCCTCCTGATAGTGCTGGAGCTGCTCGTACCACCGCTGATGCGCCAGAATTTCATCGCGCTGCAGCGCCAGATCGTTTTCCTGTTGCTGTAAGACGGCCAACTGTTGTTCCAGCGATGTGCGCTGTTCGTCGCTCATCAATTCAATGGTTGCGACCTGCGCCTGTAGTGTTTCCAGCCTGGCCTGCGACTGTTTGTGCTTTTCAAACACCTGTTCGGATATTTGACCGTAGATATCG
This sequence comes from Musicola keenii, assembly GCF_014855505.1. Lineage (NCBI taxonomy): Bacteria > Pseudomonadati > Pseudomonadota > Gammaproteobacteria > Enterobacterales > Pectobacteriaceae > Musicola > Musicola keenii. The sequence continues at coordinate 157,110 of NZ_JAAWVW010000008.1, forward strand.
GTACCGGTCAGCTCCTCCAATAACTCGGCACGTTCGTTGGCGTCTGCATTCAGGAAGGCCGCGAACTGGCCTTGCGACAGCATCATGGATTTGGTGAAACGGCCAAAATCAAGCCCGGTGATATCGGCGATCAGCGCCAATTTGTCGTTGACGCGATCGGTGAGGATTTTGCCGTCGGCGCAGCGTGCCAGCTCGACTCTGGGCGGTTGCAGATTGCCTTCCGGGTTGTCGTGCGCCCGGCGCTGGCTCCAGAAGGCGCGGTAGGCGGTTCCCTGCACCTCGAATTCTACCTCGGCCAGACATTCCGCCGTGTGGCGGGTCATCACCTCGTTCTGGCTGGGGCTGACCTTCAGCCGGGGCGTCTGGTGATACAGCGCCAGACAGATAGCATCAAGCAACGTGGTTTTTCCGGCGCCGGTCGGGCCGGTGATGGCAAACAAGCTGTTATTGACGAAAGGCGCGCGGGCGAAATCGATTTTCCATTCGCCCTGTAGCGAATTCAGGTTTTTCAGGCGCAGACTGAGTATTTTCATGCCGATGTCTCCTGACGCTGTTCTTCCACTTCCTGTAGTACCTGACTGAACAGGCCCCGTAGCCGTTGCCGACGTTCCTCCTCCAGTTCCGGCTCCAGCGCCAGGCGCCGCTCGAACACCTCGACCGGTTGCAGTTCTTCCAGCGTTTCCTTTTCCTGCTGCATCAACATCTGTAAATGCTGTTCCCGGGCGCGGCGCAGCAACAGGATTTCCACATGCAGGTTTTCCGTCATGTGCTGTATCTGCTGTTGGATGTCGTTGAGGTAATCCTGCGTGGCGATTTCGATATCCAGCCACACCGGCTTCTCGCCCTGATAGTCGCGAAACCCATTCAGCCGACGTTCGATTTCCGCCAGGTTGCCTTTGACCAACTGCATCGGTTGGGTGACGGGCGTTTCCAGCGCGACGATGTCGTGTAGCCCGTCGTTATCGAGCTCCACCAGAAAGACGGATTTTTCGTGATTCAGCTCGTCAAAACTGAGGGGGATCGGTGAGCCGCTGTAACGGATATGCTCACTTTGCGCTACCCGCTGCGGGCGGTGAATGTGCCCGAGGGCGATGTAATCCGCCGGAGGAAACGCCTGGGCGGGAAACGCATCCAGCGTACCGATATAGATGTCGCGCACGGATTCGGTGGTGGTCACGCCGACGGTGGTGAGGTGGCCGGTCAATACAATCGGCAATGCGCGGGCCAGTTCGTCCCGCCGCTGACAGGCCAAGTCGTAACACTGCTGATAATGACGGGCGATGGCGTCCTGCAACGCCTGCTGTTTTTCTCCGGCCGATTGCCCGGCCTGGCTGAATAGTACATCGCGTGGGCGTAGATAGGGTACTGCGCACAGCAGCGCACCGGGCTCGCCCTGACGGTTTTTAAGCAACAGCACCTGTTGGTGATAGTCGCCTTCGAAACCGGCGACGACCTGCGTGTTGAGGCAAGCCAGTAACGAGCGGGATTCGTTGAGCGTCGCCACCGAATCGTGGTTGCCCGCCATCACCACCAGTTGACAGCCGGTGCGTTGCAAGTCAACCACAAAGCGGTTGTACATTTCCCGGGCGTAGCTGGGCGGCGTGCCGTTATCAAACACGTCGCCTGCGACTATTACTGCATCAACATGGTGTTCTTCGGTTTGTTGCACCAGCCAGTTCAGGAATGCCTGATGTTCGGGGGCCCGGCTTCGGGTATAAAAGTACTGGCCGAGGTGCCAGTCTGACGTATGAATAATTCGCATGGAATTCCCTGCAGGTGCGTGCAACCGATATCGTCTGTTTGTTTCTGCCCCGTTCGCGGCACGGCCCCAGGCTGGGGCAATCGCCAGCACATCCTGCGAAGAAGAGGGCTCTGCACTGTTATCATCGGCGATTATAAGCATGCGGTTTAGGCTGTGTCCGAAATTAATCTTGTACGGTGGGGCGGGGGCGGAGTAGGTTGAGGGAGCCATTTAGGGGAAAACGCTGTGCGGGCGGCTTTTCATAAATCTGTCATAAAACTGACGCATAATGCACACCGCATGCTAACCGTGATGATTAACGGCAGGATTGACAATGGCAAGACGTATTTTGGTGGTAGAGGATGAAGCGCCCATTCGTGAGATGGTGTGCTTTGTGCTGGAGCAAAACGGTTATCAGCCGGTGGAAGCCGAGGATTACGACGTCGCTGTTTCCCGGCTGGCGGAACCGTATCCCGAGCTGGTGCTGCTGGATTGGATGCTGCCGGGCGGTTCCGGTTTGCAGTTCATCAAGCATATGAAACGCGAAGCGTTGACCCGCGATATTCCCGTCATGATGTTGACCGCTCGCGGCGAGGAAGAGGATCGGGTACGCGGCCTGGAAGTGGGGGCCGACGATTATATTACCAAGCCGTTTTCGCCCAAAGAGCTGGTGGCGCGCATTAAGGCGGTCATGCGCCGGATTTCGCCGATGGCGGTGGAAGAGGTGATCGAGATGCGCGGCCTGAGCCTGGATCCGTCTTCGCATCGCGTGACTACCGAAGAGTACGCGCTGGATATGGGGCCGACCGAATTTAAGCTGTTGCACTTTTTTATGACTCATCCTGAACGGGTGTACAGCCGTGAGCAGTTGCTGAATCATGTCTGGGGCACTAACGTTTATGTTGAGGATCGCACTGTGGACGTTCATATCCGCCGCCTGCGCAAAGCGCTGGAAACTACCGGGCATGACAAGATGGTGCAGACGGTTCGTGGAACCGGATACCGTTTTTCAACGCGCTACTGACGGCGTGAGCCCGGAGACGATTTTAGGTGCTGGAACGTTTATCCTGGAAAAAGCTGGCGCTGGAGCTGGCTTTTTTTTGTTTGCCCGGTGTGCTGCTGGGGCTATTGTTCGACGCGCTGCCGTGGTGTCTGCTGGCATCGGCGCTCGGCGCTCTGTGCTGGAATTTTTATAATCAGCTACGCCTTTCCCATTGGTTGTGGGTCGACCGCAGCATGACGCCACCTCCCGGCCGCTGGAGCTGGGAGCCGCTGTTTTATGGTTTGTATCAGATGCAATTGCGCAATCGCCGTCGCCGTCGCGAACTGGCGTTGTTGATCAAACGTTTTCGCAGCGGTGCGGAATCGTTGCCGGATGCCGTGATCATCACGACTGAAGACGGCGTGATTATCTGGTGCAACCAGCTGGCTCAGCATCTGCTGGGTTTCCGCTGGCCGGAAGACAACGGCCAGAATGTGCTTAACCTGTTGCGTTTCCCTGAATTTGCCCAGTATATGCAATCGCAGGACTTCAGCCGTCCCTTGATGTTGCAGATCAAGCAGACTCGCCATGTGGAGTTCCGCGTCATGCCATATTCCGCAGGGCAACTGTTGATGGTGGTGCGTGATGTGACGCAGATGCGTCAGTTAGAGGGCGCGCGTCGCAATTTCTTCGCCAATGTTAGCCATGAACTGCGCACACCGTTGACGGTGTTGCAGGGCTATCTGGAAATGATGAATGACGATTCGCTGGACGGCGCGCTGCAGGCCAAGGCGTTGCAGACCATGCAGGAGCAAACGCGCCGCATGGACGGGCTGGTCAAGCAGTTGCTGACGTTGTCACGCATCGAAGCGGCGACCGATATCGACCTGAATGAAAAAGTCGACGTGCCCATGATGTTGCGGGTGTTGCAGCGTGAGGCGCAGACGCTCAGTCAGGATCGGCATGAAATCATCTTTCGCGTTAACGAGCAGCTTCAGGTGTTCGGCAATGAAGAGCAATTACGCAGCGCGGTGTCCAATCTGGTGTATAACGCTGTTAACCATACGCCGAAGGGCACCCGTATCGAAGTGTGCTGGCAGCAGACTCCACAAGGCGCGCAGTTTCAGGTCAGCGATAACGGGCCGGGGATTGCCGCGGAGCACCTTCCCCGTTTGACCGAACGTTTTTATCGCGTCGATAAGGCGCGTTCGCGCCAGACCGGCGGCAGCGGGTTGGGGCTGGCGATTGTGAAGCATGCACTCAGCCATCATGATTCGCGGCTGGAAATCATCAGTGAAGAGGGCGTCGGCTCTCGTTTCATGTTTACCTTGCCCAATCCGTTGATCGTTCGTTCAGCATTGAATCAGAATGCGGCTAAACCGCTGGTTTGAGAGTGAGTTTCTGCGCTTGATCGCCGCCTGTTCGTGGCTGAAAATACGCCGGCCGCGCTCTGCTTGGGCGCGGCTTATCTTTTTCCGATGGAATACCGATATGACACCCGCTTCGCGCCTGTACATCTTGATTGGCCTGCTGTTCAGCCTGGTTTGCCATGCAGAGCCGCGCCAGATGCTGGCGGGCAATTTGTCCAGCGCCGGTTCGGATACGCTGGCCAATTTGATGACGTTTTGGGCGGCGGATTTTGGCCAGCATTACCCCGGCGTCAATCTGCAGATCCAGGCGGCAGGGTCATCCTCCGCACCGACAGCGTTGGCGGCGGGTGCCGCGCAGCTGGGGCCGATGAGCAGGCCAATGAAAAGCAGCGAGATTGAGGCTTTCGTTCAACATTACGGTTACGCGCCGTTGGCGGTGCCGGTGGCGATGGATGCATTGGTAGTGTTGGTCAATCAGGACAATCCGGTTGCCGGCCTTAATCTGCAGCAATTGGACGCGATCTTTTCCGTCACCCGCCGTTGTGGCGCGGGGAAATCGGTGCGGTGGTGGCAGGACGTCGGCCTGGGCGGCGTCTGGCGGCAACGTTCGCTGCTACGCTATGGCCGGAACTCCGCGTCCGGTACCTATGGTTTCTTTAAGCAACAGGCACTATGCGGCGGTGATTTTCTTCCGCAAGTCAATGAATTGCCGGGATCGGCATCCGTCGTACAGGCGGTGGCCACATCGGTAAACGCCATCGGCTATGCCAGCATCGGTTTTCGCGCCAGCGGCGTGCGGGTGGTACCGCTGGCTGCCAGCGACAAGGACGATTACGTGCTGCCGACTGCGGAAACGATCCGCAGCGGGCGTTATCCCTATACCCGCTATCTGTACATTTACGTCAATAAGGCACCGGATCGTGAGCTGGAAGCGCTGACGGCAGCGTTTCTGGATCGGGTGTTGTCGGAAGAAGGGCAGGCGTTGGTCAGTCAGGACGGTTATCTGCCGCTGCCTGATGCTGTGCGGCGCCAGGCGCGTCAGCAGTTGGGGTTGTAGTCTGGCCTATAACGGCATCAGCCTCGGTCGTGAACGAGGCAGTTTTATCCTTATCTAACAATATATTGATGTATATCTGCCTACCTGATGGCTGTCATCACAGCCTTATTGAGTGAATTTCTTTCATGTGATGTGAAAATTATTCTGTTGTCGGTGAGAAATGCGCATGACAGGATGCATTCAATTTTAGCCGTCCAGATGGCCGGTTTCGTCATCGACGTAATCGTTTCTCAAAGAAATCACTCGTGTCAGTCGGCAAGGCTGACAGTCAGGAGCACAACATGACCCAAGCAAGCACCCCGTTTCGCGCCGATGTCGTCGGCAGTTTTTTACGTCCGGCCGCTATCCGACAGGCTCGCCAGCAGTTCCAGTCCGGCGAAATTGATGCCGACACGCTGCGTCAGGTTGAGGATCGGGAAATCCGTCGCGTGGTAGAACAACAGCAAGCCAACGGGTTGCAGGTGGTGACGGATGGTGAGTTCCGTCGCGCCTGGTGGCATTTTGATTTCTTCGATAGCCTCAACGGCGTTGAACGCTATGAAGCCAGTCAGGGGATTCAGTTTAACGGTGTGCAAACCAAAGCACGCGGCATCAAAGTCACCGGTAAGATCAGTTTTAATCCACAACATCCGATGCTGGCGGATTTCCGTTTTCTAAATAGCATTGCGGGCGATGCCGTCGCCAAAATGACCATTCCCAGCCCCAGCGTGTTGCATTTTCGCGGCGGTCGGGAAGTTATCGATAGCCGGGTTTATCCTGATCTGGCCGAATATTTTGACGATCTGGCGCAAACCTGGCGCGACGCCATTCAGGCGTTTTATGAGGCGGGGTGCCGCTATCTGCAGTTGGACGATACCGTGTGGGCCTATTTGTGCTCGGAGGATCAGAAACGCCAGATCCGTGAACGCGGTGATGATCCTGAGGTGTTAAGCCGTACCTATGCTTATGTGCTCAACAAAGCGTTGGAAGGTAAGCCCGCAGATCTGACCGTCGGGCTGCATGTGTGTCGCGGTAATTTCCGTTCAACCTGGATTTCTGAAGGCGGGTATGAGCCGGTCGCCGGAACACTGTTTGGTGAAGTCAATGTTGATGCGTTTTTCCTTGAATACGATACGGCACGGGCCGGTGGCTTCGAACCATTACGCTTTATTCGTCCGGGGCACCAGAAGGTGGTGCTGGGGCTGATTACCACCAAGACCGGCGTACTGGAGAGTGCCGCGGAGGTGGAGGCGCGCATCGCTGAAGCGGCGTCATATGTGGATATTGGGCAGTTGTGTCTCAGCCCGCAGTGTGGTTTTGCTTCCACGGAAGAGGGCAATTCCCTGAGCGAAGAGGAACAATGGGCGAAGGTGCGTCTGGTGGTGGATATCGCCGCGCGCGTCTGGTAATTCCGTTTTATACGCTCCCGTTATAACGCCAGCACAAGATGCTGGCGTTTTTTATTGTAATAAGTTTTTATTATGGTCAATAATTGCACTGTGTTGGGCTTTTAGTGCAATTTAATTGCGCTGTTTATTTAATAAATGCACAAATCATGTATAGCGATGATCGCATTGTTTTAAATATAAATTCTATATTTTTATTGAAAATAAGATTTATCTTCTGGTTTATTGATCTCGTATTGTCTTTTTTTACTATAAACGTTTTACTTATCGCCCATTAACGCTGGGCAAGAAATCATCTTATTTACGGCGACGGTTCCTGATTATCCACCGCGTTCAGACATTGAAGGACGCTTCGTCGTTACACACCAGCACATCACCCGAAAGGGGCCCGGCGACGTCGCTATCACGCAGCGGCCAGCATTGTTAATTGTTCGAGTTTTCACAGGCCACAACTTTTATGAGTCATCGTTTAACGTCTAAAGATATCGTCGCGCTGGGCTTCATGACATTTGCCTTGTTCGTCGGCGCCGGCAATATCATTTTTCCTCCCATGGTCGGGTTGCAGGCTGGGGAGCATGTTTGGAGCGCTGCATGCGGATTTTTGATTACCGCAGTCGGTCTACCTGTTCTGACCGTTATCGCGTTGGCGAGAGTTGGGGGCGGTATCGACGCACTTAGCAGCCCGATTGGCAAAAAAGCCGGCGTTTTGCTGGCGACGGTTTGCTATCTGGCGGTTGGGCCGCTATTCGCCACGCCGCGTACCGCGACGGTCTCTTTTGAAGTGGGGATTGCACCGTTGGTGGGAACGGGCGCCGCGCCGTTACTGGTATACAGCCTGATCTATTTCGCCATCGTCATTCTTATTTCACTTTATCCCGGCCGTCTGCTGGATACGGTAGGGCATATTCTAGCGCCGGTGAAAATCATTGCGCTGACCGTACTGGGCATCGCCGCATTATTATGGCCTGCCGGCCCGCAGATTCCGGCAACAGACGCTTACCTGCATGTCCCTTTTTCCAGCGGTTTTGTTAACGGCTATCTGACGATGGATACGTTGGGCGCGCTGGTCTTCGGCATTGTGATCGTTAATGCAGCACGTTCCCGTGGCATCAGCGACGCCGGTTTGCTGACCCGATATACCATCCTGGCCGGGTTGATCGCCGGGATCGGGCTGACGTTGGTATACCTGAGCCTGTTCCGCCTGGGGACATTCAGCGGTTCACTGGCGCCGGAAGCGCAAAACGGCGCCGAGATTCTGCATGCTTATGTTCAATATACGTTCGGCAATATGGGCAGCAGTTTTTTGGCGTTGCTGATTTTCATTGCTTGCATGGTGACGGCTGTCGGCCTGACCTGCGCTTGTGCCGAGTTTTTCTCGGCATACCTGCCGTTATCCTACCGTTCACTGGTGTTTGTGCTGGGGTTGTTCTCGATGGTGGTTTCCAATCTGGGATTGAGCCATCTGATCCAGTTGTCGATCCCGGTGCTGACCGCGATTTACCCACCTTGCATCGTCCTGGTGTTGTTGAGTTTTACTCGGCGCTGGTGGCATAACAGCGCGTTGGTGGTATCGCCGGTGATGTTGGTTAGCTTGGTATTTGGCGCTATCGACGGTGTGAAGTCATCCGCATTGGCCGCGTTGCTGCCCGAATGGACCCAGCGTTTGCCGCTGAGCGAACAGGGCTTGGCCTGGTTGCCGCCGTCGTTGGTGGTATTGCTGGCTGTCGCCATTTACGATCGGCTCTCTGGTCGTCAGGAAGTGACGGCGCATTCCTGAACCGTTGCATATGGCGCGTTTTTCACCACAGGCTGCTGCCTGTGGTTTTTTCGTCTTTAAAAACAGGGTTGCTCTTTTATGGAACAAGAATCCAGACTCAAGCCTGGCCTTAGCACGCGACACATCCGTTTTATCGCATTGGGCTCCGCCATCGGTACCGGTTTGTTCTATGGCTCCGCCAGTGCGATTCAAATGGCCGGGCCCAGTGTGCTACTGGCTTATCTGATTGGTGGGGTGTTCGCTTACATCATCATGCGTGCGCTGGGAGAGATGTCCGTCAATAATCCGCAGGCCAGCGCTTTTTCGCGCTATGCGCGGGATTATCTCGGGCCGCTGGCGGGTTATATCACCGGCTGGACTTACTGTTTCGAGATGCTGATCGTGGCCATTGCCGATGTTACTGCATTCGGGATTTACATGGGGGTGTGGTTTCCCGCCGTGCCGCATTGGGTGTGGGTGCTGAGCGTGGTGTTGATTATCGGCGGCATCAACCTGATGCACGTCAAGGTGTTCGGTGAACTGGAGTTCTGGTTCTCTTTCTTTAAGGTCGCCACCATCATCGTGATGATCGTTGCCGGGATTGGCATCATTTTCTGGGGGATCGGCAACGGCGGCGAGGCCACCGGCATCCATAATCTGTGGAGCAACGGCGGTTTCTTCAGCCATGGAGTGATGGGGATGATTCTGTCGCTGCAGATGGTGATGTTCGCCTATGGCGGCGTGGAAATAATCGGTATCACGGCAGGCGAGGCCAAAGAGCCGCATAAATCCATCCCGCGCGCCATCAACTCGGTTCCCTGGCGGATTCTGGTGTTTTACGTGGGCACGCTGTTTGTCATCATGTCGATTTATCCGTGGGATCAGGTCGGCACGGGCGGTAGCCCGTTTGTGCTGACCTTCCAGCATATGGGGATCACCGCGGCGGCGGGCATCCTTAACTTTGTGGTGATTACCGCCTCTCTGTCTGCCATTAACAGCGACGTGTTCGGTGTTGGTCGCATGTTGCACGGCATGGCGGAGCAAGGGCATGCGCCCAAAATCTTTGCCCGGCTGTCGCGCGGCGGTATCCCTTGGGTGACGGTCTTGGTCATGATGGCCGCGCTGCTGATTGCGGTGTACCTCAATTACATTATGCCGGAAAAGGTGTTTCTGGTGATTGCATCGCTGGCAACGTTCGCTACTGTCTGGGTCTGGATCATGATCTTGTGTTCGCAGATTGCTTTCCGTCGTCAGTTGTCGGCTGAGCAGGCGGGTAAACTGGCGTTTCCATTGCCGGGCGGTGTAGCGACCTCCGCAGTCGGTGTGGCTTTTCTGCTGTTTATCATCGGCTTGATCGGTTATTTCCCTGACACGCGCATCTCCCTGTTCGCCGGGCTGGCGTGGATGGTTATGCTGTTGGTGAGCTATGCACTGTGGCAGCGCCGTAAAACGACCGGGAACCCTGTTACGGAGAGTTGAAATCACCTCTTTTTCATTTTTCTGTAGCGCGCATGGAACCGACCACGTTCGGGGTCGGCAATAAAAAAAGCCAGCAGTGAAGCTGCTGGCTTGATACGGAAAAATCCGGGCTATTACAGAGAACTGGCGTTCTCTTTCAGGTATTTCGCCACGCCGTCCGGAGAGGCGCCCATGCCGGATTTCCCTTTCTCCCACTGTGCCGGGCAAACTTCGCCATGCTCTTCGTGGAATTGCAGTGCGTCGACCATACGCAGCATTTCGTCGATATTGCGGCCCAGCGGCAGATCATTCACTACCTGATGACGCACGATGCCGTTTTTATCAATCAGGAAAGATCCGCGCAGCGCGACACCCGCATTAGGGTGCTCAATGCCGTAGGCTTGCTGGATATCACGCTTGATGTCCGCCACCATGGCATATTTCACCGGGCCGATGCCGCCTTTTTCGATCGGGGTGCTGCGCCAAGCGTTGTGCACGAATTCGGAGTCGAAAGAAACACCAACAACTTCAACGCCACGTTTCTGGAATTCTTCATAACGGTGATCGAAGGCGATCAGTTCTGAAGGGCATACAAACGTGAAATCCATCGGCCAGAAGAAGATCACGGCCGGTTTACCGTTGATGTGCTTTTTCAGGTTGAAATTTTCAACGATTTCCCCGCTTCCCAATACGGCAGCTGCAGTGAAGTCGGGGGCAGGACGAGTTACCAGGACCATAATTACTCCTGTAAATAGTGGGTTAAAGGAGGATGGATACCGGCATAAACCCGATGATTTGTGCAGGTTTATGCCTGATAAACGCCGTAAGTATAGGTACTCCCCTCGTACCAATAAAGCGAAACAGGCCAATCAATGAGATAGGTTTTGACTATCGGAGCAATCGATAATTCTTCTTGTAAATGACGTCTACGTGGGAAAGCGCGTCAACTGCCCTGAGATGGGTGAAGCTGGCCGCTGCTGGCCTGTTGCATCATACGAGGATAGAACTGCCAGAAGAGTGTTTCAAACTGATGATAGTGCCGCTCGATGTCGGTAATAGCGCCGGAAAGCGCCGATAATCTGGGACGACGCATTGCCATGCGGTGCAATACTTCAGCGATGAACGGCAACTCGGCGTAACGTTCGAGCCAACGTTCTTGCCAGAGATAGCGGTTCAGGTTCTGGAAACGTTCCGGCGTGTGGGCCAGATGTGGCGTGATTTGTTGTCTGGCATGGTCGATAAAGCCGGATAATGCGACGGACGGTTCCACCTGTGACCAGTTTTGCGCCAGAAAATGATCCCACAGCACATCCAGCGCGATGGGTGCCACGCGGCGATAGTCGGCGCTGAAACTGCGGCAGGCTTCGCGCACCTCCGGCAGGCTGTCGGTCAGCGTATCAATCCGCCGGTGCAGGCGAATACCCGCCGCGATATCGTCCGGATACAATTCCTGGGGATTGCCGCGCACAAAATCCGCCATCAGATTTCCCATCAAAGAGCTTTGGGCTAGCGTAGCAAGGTGAAGGTGAGCAAGAAAATTCATGGTATCCGGGATGTCCTTTGATGAGGGTGGTGATGCGCTCAGCGCCGACGTCCGTTGTCGGCGCTTGCCTACTATAGCCGAATTGCGCACCGCGTCCCGGCTTATTTCCTGCCGTGGCACTTCTTTCTTGCAGCGGCTCTTTTCGGGCTCTAGACTAGGCCGCCTGTTTCTAGTACCGAAAATTAAGTGAATGGTCATGCGTGTTGCCGATTTTTCGTTTGAACTTCCCGAATCCCTGATCGCCCGTTATCCGCAAGCGCAGCGTAGCGCTTGTCGACTGCTTTCTCTGGAAGGGACAACCGGCGCGCTGACTCACGGCGTATTCACCGACTTGCTTGATACGCTGAGTCCCGGCGATCTGCTGGTGTTCAATAATACCCGGGTGATCCCCGCCCGGCTGTTCGGCCGTAAAGCCAGCGGCGGCAAGCTGGAAGTGTTGGTGGAGCGTATGCTGGACGACAAGCGGGTGTTGGCGCACGTTCGCGCTTCCAAAGCGCCGAAGCCGGGGATGGAACTGCTGTTGGGGGAAGATGAAAGCGTCCACGCCACCATGCTGGAGCGCCATGACGCGCTGTTCGAGATTCGCTTTGACGACGAGCGCGATATCCTGACGATCCTCAATGACATCGGGCACATGCCGCTGCCGCCTTATATCGACCGCCCCGATGAGGCCGCCGATCGCGAGTTATACCAGACTGTTTACAGTCAGCGCCCTGGCGCGGTCGCGGCACCGACCGCTGGTCTGCATTTCGATGAACCCCTGTTGGCGGCATTGAAACAAAAAGGCGTGCAGATGGCATTCGTCACGCTGCATGTGGGCGCAGGTACGTTCCAGCCAGTGCGGGTGGAATCCATCGAAGAGCATGTCATGCATGCCGAATATGCCGAAGTGCCGCAAGAGGTGGTGGACGCTGTGCTGGCCTGCAAAGCCAGAGGGAACCGGGTGGTCGCAGTTGGTACAACCTCGGTGCGTTCGCTGGAAAGCGCGGCACAAGCCAGCCCTGCCGGGCAGCTGGCGCCCTTTTTCGGCGATACCCGCATTTTTATTTATCCCGGCTATCACTACCGCGTCGTGGATGCGTTAGTCACCAACTTTCACCTGCCGGAGTCAACCTTGATCATGCTGGTTTCCGCTTTCGCCGGTTATCGCCATACCATGGAGGCCTATCGTCAGGCAGTTGTCAGCGAATATCGTTTTTTCAGCTATGGGGATGCCATGTTTATTACTCCCAACCCTGCCGCTGAACAGGAAATCGTCGGTCAGGATCCGCGTCGCTGAGGCGGCAAGCCAGCCGGGCCGAATCCCGTACATACCGCAGACCAGGTTCTGTGGGTATATCTCTTTTATATGATGACATCAGACTGTCTCTCTGGTGCTGGAGGTTATGTTGAAGTACGAGTTGTTGAAAACCGACGGGCGTGCGCGTCGCGGCCGACTGGTGTTCGAGCGTGGTGTGGTGGAAACCCCGGCATTTATGCCGGTGGGCACTTACGGTACCGTCAAGGGGATGACGCCGGAAGAAGTCAAAGATACCGGCGCGCAGATCATTCTGGGCAACACGTTCCACCTGTGGCTGCGTCCCGGTCAGGACATCATGAAGCTGCACGGCGACCTGCACGACTTCATGCAGTGGAAAGGCCCGATTCTGACCGACTCCGGCGGTTTTCAGGTTTTCAGCCTCGGTGATATCCGCAAGATTACTGAAGAGGGGGTGCACTTTCGTAACCCTATCAACGGCGACGCCATTTTCCTGAGTCCGGAAAAATCCATGGAAATTCAGTACGATCTCGGTTCCGATATCGTGATGATTTTCGACGAGTGTACGCCGTACCCGGCAGATTGGGATTACGCTAAACGCTCGATGGAAATGTCGCTGCGCTGGGCGCAACGTAGCCGTCAGCGTTTTAACGAACTGGGCAACCGGAACGCGCTGTTCGGCATCATTCAAGGCAGTGTTTACGAAGATTTACGCGATATCTCGGTAAAAGGTCTGGTAGACATTGGTTTTGATGGTTACGCTGTGGGCGGCCTGGCGGTCGGTGAGCCTAAGGCGGATATGCACCGTATTCTGGAGCATGTTTGCCCGCAGATCCCGGCGGATAAACCGCGCTATCTGATGGGTGTTGGCAAGCCGGAAGATCTGGTGGAAGGCGTGCGTCGCGGTATTGATATGTTCGACTGCGTGATGCCGACTCGCAATGCCCGTAACGGTCATCTGTTTGTCACTGACGGCGTTGTGAAAATCCGCAATGCCAAGCACAAGGATGACACTGGCCCTCTGGATGAACACTGTGATTGCTACACATGTCGCAATTACAGCCGTGCCTACTTGCATCATCTCGATCGTTGCAACGAAATACTGGGCGCACGCCTCAATACTATCCACAACCTGCGTTACTATCAGCGGCTGATGGCGGGTTTACGGCAGGCTATTGAGGAAGGTAAATTAGAGGACTTTGCCGCGGCATTTTATCAACGTATTGGTAAGCCGGTTCCGCCGTTGGCGGACAATTCGGCGGGCGATGGCCATGAAGGCCATGTGTCGCAATAAGCACGTTTGCATGGCATGAATGTTTTGCAATTAAATGTTTATATTCATGATTTTTCGTATTGATAACTGTTGTTTTGATAACTAAAGAGGACATTTAAATGAGTTTTTTCATTTCTGACGCTGTGGCAGCAACCGCAGGTGCTCCGGCTCAGGGAAGCCCGTACTCTCTGGTGATTATGCTGGCCGTGTTCGGTCTGATTTTTTACTTCATGATCCTGCGCCCTCAGCAAAAACGTGCCAAGGAACACAAAAAGTTGATGGATTCGATCGGTAAAGGCGACGAAGTGCTGACTAACGGCGGCTTGGTGGGACGTGTGACCAAAGTAGCGGACAACGGTTTCATCACTATCGCGCTGAACGACACCAACGAAGTGGTCATCAAACGTGACTACGTGACCTCAGTGCTGCCGAAAGGTACCATGAAGGCTCTGTAATCCATCGATCTTTCCCAAAGGGAATTACCGTGTTAAACCGCTATCCTTTGTGGAAGTACCTGATGCTGATCGTGACGATTGTCGTTGGTCTGCTCTACGCACTTCCTAACCTTTATGGTGAGGATCCGGCTGTTCAGGTCACTGGCGCGCGGGGAACCGCCGCCAGTGAGAGTACGCTGGTCCAGATCCAGAGCGTTTTAAAAGAACAAAATATTTCCAGCAAATCCATTGTGCTGGAAAATGGCGCCATTTTGGCGCGTTTTTCTACTCCTGATATCCAATTGCGGGCACGCGAAGCGCTGCTCAATGCGTTGGGTGAGAAATACGTTGTGGCGCTCAACCTTGCGCCGTCAACCCCCAACTGGCTGAGAATGCTCGGTGCAGAACCGATGAAGCTGGGCCTCGACCTGCGCGGCGGCGTACATTTCCTGATGGAAGTGGATATGGAAACCGCGTTGAGCAAATTGCAGGAACAGACCATGGATTCTCTGCGCAGCGATCTGCGTGAGAAAAATATTCAATACGCCTCTATCCGTAAGTCTGATAACTATGGCGTAGAAATCGTTTTTCGTGATGGTCAACAGCGTGATCAGTCGATTGATTATCTGACGTCCCGTCATCGTGATCTGGTCATTACCTCCAGCGGCAGCGACACGTTGCGTGCGGTGATGAGCGATGCCCGGTTGCGCGAAGCCCGCGAATATGCCGTTCAGCAGAACATCAATATCCTGCGTAACCGTGTTAACCAACTGGGCGTGGCCGAACCGCTGGTGCAACGTCAGGGTGCTGACCGCATCGTGGTTGAACTGCCGGGGATTCAGGATACCGCGCGCGCCAAGGAAATTTTGGGTGCGACCGCAACGCTGGAATTCCGTCTGGTGAACAGCAACGTCGATCCCGCTGCGTTAGCCAGCGGCCGCGTACCCGGCGATACCGAAGTGAAGAACATGCGTGACGGCGGGCCGATAGCGCTGTACAAACGTGTCATTTTGACCGGCGATCATATTACCGACTCCACCTCCGGTAACGATGAGTACAACCGCCCGCAGGTGAATATCTCGCTGGATAGCGCCGGCGGCAATATGATGCTCAACTTCACTAAGGTCAACATCGGCAAGCCGATGGCAACCCTGTTTGTGGAGTATAAGGACAGCGGTAAAAAAGGCGCCAACGGTCGTGCCATTCTGGAGAAACAGGAAGAGGTGATTAACGTCGCCACAATCCAGTCTGCCTTGGGCAACAGTTTCCGGATTACCGGTATCGACAACCCGAACGAAGCTCGCCAATTGTCACTGTTGCTGCGTGCCGGTGCGTTGATCGCGCCGATTCAGATCGTGGAAGAGCGTACCATCGGCCCAACACTAGGGATGCAGAATATCACTCAAGGGTTGGAAGCCTGTCTGGCTGGTCTTGCCGTCTCCATCCTGTTCATGATCTTCTTCTACAAAAAGTTCGGCATGATCGCGACCTCTGCCCTGCTGTCGAACCTGGTGTTGGTGGTCGGCATTATGTCGCTGTTGCCGGGTGCTACGCTGACCATGCCGGGGATTGCGGGGATTGTGTTAACCCTTGCGGTGGCGGTGGATGCCAACGTACTGATTAACGAGCGTATTAAAGAAGAACTGAGTAACGGGCGTACTGTTCAGCAGGCAATTGACGAAGGCTACAAAGGCGCATTCAGCTCCATCTTTGATGCGAACGTCACGACGCTGATTAAGGTCATTATCCTGTACGCGATCGGTACTGGTTCGATTAAAGGATTTGCGATTACGACCGGTATCGGCGTGGCGACATCCATGTTCACTGCGATCGTGGGTACCCGTGCCATCGTAAACCTGCTGTACGGCGGCAAACGCATCAAAAAGCTGTCTATCTGAGGAGTGCGTTGTGGCACAGGAATATACTGTTGAACAATTGAACTACGGCCGTAAAGTTTATGACTTTATGCGCTGGGATTACTGGGCATTTGGCTTGTCCGGCCTGTTGCTGTTGCTGTCTATCGTCGTGATGGGCGTGCGCGGTTTCAACTGGGGGCTGGATTTCACCGGTGGTACGGTCATCGAGATTTCGCTGGAAAAATCCGTGGATCTGGAGCAAATGCGCGAGGCGCTTGAGAAAGCCGGCTTTGCGGATCCGCTGGTACAGAACTTCGGCAGCAGCCGCGACATTATGGTGCGCACGCCGCCTGCTAAAGGTGAAACCGGCGGCCAGGTGTTGGGCAGCAAAGTCGTTAATGTGATCAACGAGACGACCAGTCAGAATGCCGTGGTTAAACGTATTGAGTTCGTTGGGCCGAGCGTGGGCGCCGATCTGGCGCAGACGGGCGCCATGGCGTTGATGGCGGCGTTAATCTGTATTTTGATTTACGTCGGTTTCCGTTTCGAATGGCGTCTGGCGGCGGGGGTGGTTATTGCGTTGGCACATGACGTGATTATCACCATGGGCGTACTGTCGCTGTTCAATATTGAAATCGATTTGACCATTGTGGCGTCGTTGATGTCGGTCATCGGCTACTCGCTGAACGACAGCATCGTGGTTTCTGACCGTATTCGTGAGAATTTCCGTAAGATTCGTCGTGGCACGTCTTATGAGATTTTCAACGTATCGTTAACTCAAACGTTGCATCGAACCTTGATCACGTCAGGGACTACGTTAGTCGTGATCCTGATGCTGTATCTGTTCGGCGGCGCGATGCTGAGAGGGTTCTCATTGACGATGCTGATAGGTGTGACCATTGGTACGGTATCTTCTATCTATGTCGCATCCGCTCTGGCACTCAAGCTGGGTATGAAACGCGAGCACATGCTGGTGCAGAAAGTGGAAAAAGAAGGCGCAGATCAGCCGTCGCTGCTGCCCTGATTACCCGTATTCCCATGATAAAAACTCCGCTTCGGCGGAGTTTTTTTTAGGGTGGATGTCACCATTGTTCATCCAGTCGCCGGCAAGAATATACCGTTGAAGACGCTTCCGGCGTTTTTCCCCGCATACTCAACTCACCCTGTAATCTCTGTAAATGCTATTAAAAACACCACGCTAGCCTTTTCCATGAGCGAGGCCGCCTCATCCCTCTTTACGTTTATCGCGGTGCCCATTCTTTGTTGGTAGTGATGGTGTTCTTTTCCCTTCATCTTCGCGTCGGGCGTTTAGTTCAGCCTGCCGGTTGTCGTCGTGGTTATCTGATAAATACGGACAAAACCCAGTTGTTCGGGCGTGATCCCGGAAAGACGGATTTCTATCGTGATGTCTGACTTGGGCATCTGAGGTTGTTCGACATTCAGTGTTTGCGTTTGAATATCGCGAGCCAAAGGTTTGCCGCTGACCGGATCAAGCATGCCCCAATCAAGCTGAGCCTGGAATGACGAAGGCAGCGAGACGGTATTCATCGTGCGGATTCGCAGTAAGGCGCGAGTCCCGTTAGCTTCGGGTTCAATCTGGCTGAGCATAAGACTAAGTCGACCAATAGCGCTGTCGACAAGAACGTTGTTTTTTGCTGCTGGCAGCAGATAAACGCCGGTCGTCGAGTTAGCGTTCAGGGTGTTCTGCTGTTCCAGCGCGGCGGCACGGTCGGTCAAATCCCGTAGCTGTTGGTTGATCTGGCTCAGCTCATTCTGGACTTGCGGTGCCTGCGGTTGTTGGGCGCAACCTGCCAGTAATAGCGCTGTAGACAAAATGGAGAACAGTCGGTAGCGGAGGATCATATCGTGTCTCCCTGCGTAAGGTGGCGTCATTATACTGCGGATAGTTAACGATGATTTGCCCTACAGAGCCAGAGCGGGACTCCGAATTTGCGATGAGCCCCCCCGAACCTTGTCGGTTCGGGGGAAAGGATGGTTACTGCCAGCCGTAGCGGCGGGTGAAGAAGCCTTTCATGGCCTGGGTCAGCATCATGTAACTGCCCAAAATCACAACCAGCCAGGGGAAATACGCCAGCGGAAGCGCCTGCAATTGCAGGAATCCCGCCAGTGGCGATAGGGTAATACCGATGCCGACCGTCATAATCAGCAGCGTCATGACAGCCAGTAACCAGGCGGGCCTGCTTTGCAGGAAAGGGATCTTGCGGGTGCGGATCATGTGTACGATCAGCGTCTGCGACAATAGCCCTTCGATAAACCAGCCGGACTGGAACAGCGTTTGCGTTTCCGGCGTATTGGCTTTGAATATCCACCACATTAATCCAAAGGTCAGGATGTCAAAGATGGAGCTGATCGGACCGAAAAACACCATAAAGCGCCCAAGGTCGCCAGCGTTCCAGCGTTGTGGCTGCCGGATTTGTTCGTCATCCACATTGTCGAACGGGATGGCTATTTGTGAAATATCGTACATCAGGTTCTGAATCAGCAGGTGCAGCGGCAGCATCGGCAGGAACGGCAGGAACGCGCTGGCGACCAGTACGCTGAATACGTTGCCGAAGTTGGAGCTGGCGGTCATCTTGATGTACTTGAGCATATTGGCGAAAGTTCGCCGGCCCTCAATCACGCCCTGTTCCAATACCATCAGGCTTTTTTCCAGCAGAATGATGTCTGCCGCTTCCCGGGCGATGTCGACGGCGGAATCGACGGAGATACCGATGTCCGCAGCCCGCAGCGCCGGGGCGTCATTGATGCCGTCGCCCATAAATCCAACTACATGTCCTTCGGCTCGCAGCAAACGCACGATGCGCTCTTTGTGCAGCGGCGTCAGGCGTGCAAATAGAGTCGTTTGACGCGCCTGTGCGGCCAGCTGTTCGTCACTGAGCGCATCAATGTCGTTGCCGATCAACGCTCCGGTATTATCAATGCCGACCTCGCGACAGACCTTTGCTGCGACCAATTCGCTGTCGCCGGTCAAAATCTTGACGGTGACACCATGTTCTTTCAGCGCTTTCAGCGCCGGCGCCGTGCTTTCTTTCGGCGGATCCAGAAACGCGATGTAGCCTTCCAGAATCAGATCGGATTCATCGACCCGGCTGTAATCCTGGCGGTCGGCCGCCAGACTGCGGGTCGCTACCGCCACAACGCGCAGCCCCTGACGATTGAGGTCGTCGGTCAACTGCCGGATCTGAACCAGCAGCGCGTCGTTCAGCGCCAGCAGCCGATCGCCCTGGCGAACCTGCGTAGAGACGCTGAGTACCTCTTCTAGCGCGCCTTTACAGATCAATAGGTGTCCATCGCTCTGCTCTTCGACGACAACCGACATCCGGCGGCGCTCGAAATCGAACGGAATTTCGTCCACTTTTTTCCAGCGGGACAGTGCCGCATGCTGTTCCTCTGCCGGCATGACATCCAGCACCGCCTGATCGAGCAGGTTGCGCAGGCCGGTCTGGTAGGCGCTATTCAGCCAGGCATTGTGCAGTACCCGTTGGCTGCTGGCGCCGAACGCATCGGTATGGCACTCCAGTACAATTTTGTCCTGCGTCAGCGTCCCCGTTTTATCGGTACACAGAATGTCCATCGCGCCGAAGTTCTGAATGGCGTCGAGGCGTTTAACGATCACTTTCTGACGGGAAAGTTTCACTGCGCCTTTGGCCAAGGTCGAGGTCACGATCATCGGCAGCATTTCCGGGGTTAACCCGACGGCCACCGACAGAGCGAACAGCGCGGCTTCCCACCAGTCGCCTTTGGTATAACCATTGATGATCAGTACCACCGGCGTCATGACCAGCATAAAGCGGATCAGCAGCCAACTGACGCGGCTGATACCTTTCTGAAAGGCATTCTCTTCACCGTCTTGTTGCACCACCCGTCCAGCCAACTGCCCGAACCAGGTGTTGACGCCGATATTGATGACCATGGCCAACGCGGTGCCGCTAACCACGTTGGTGCCCATAAAACATAGCGTATCGCATTCCAGCGCCGACCCCGGATTATGTTGACGGCTTTGCGCAACCTTCTCTACCGGCAGTGATTCGCCGGTCAGCGAAGCCTGGCTGATGAACAAATCGCGCGCCTGCAGTACGCGCAGATCGGCCGGAATCATGTCGCCCGCCGCCAGTTTGACGATGTCGCCGGGAACCAACTGATCCATCGGGATATCCTGATAGTCGCTGTAACCGGTTTGGTCATCGCTGCGTAGAACAGTAACCCGGTTGCTGACCATTGCTTTAAGCGCATCGGCCGCTTTGCCTGAGCGGGATTCCTGGACAAAGTGCAGCAGCGTGGAGATAGCGACCATCAGAGCGATCACCAATGCTGCTGTCATGTCTTCGGTGGCGTAGGAGATCATGCCCAGTATGGTCAACAGCAGATTGAACGGATTACGGTAGCAGCGCCAGAGATGTAGCCACCACGGGGTAGCCTGTTCTCCAGGCAGGCGATTGGCGCCGTGCACCTGCTTTGCCTGGGCGATTTCAGATGCCAGCAGCCCTTCCGGATGGCTGGCGAATTCCTGATACAACGCTGCTTCGTCCAGTTGCGCCAGTCGAAGGCTACGTTTGGACAGATCGTCCGGAATGATCTGTGTTACCAGCGTGTGTCCATCCGGCATCGGATTACGCTGGAACAGACGGCGTGGCAGATGAAGACCGAGTTGTGCGAGCAGTTGTCGGGTTATACGGATAAAAAACATGATAAGTCCCCCCGGCCGTAACCCCGACGGAGTTTACGGCGCTGGCGCGCACGGGAATCGGCCGCACGCGGCGTAATATTTGTTCAGCAGGGACGAGTGATGACGTCGCTGCCTTGCCTGTGCCGGCAAGGCAGCATTAAACGCTGGCTTACCGGTGGATAAGATTGCTCTCTGGGTGAGGATTAGGATCGGGTTCCATCAAGATTCCTCCGGTAATGGCTGACTGGCGGAGCACGCAGATCTGGCGTCCGCCCCTTGGCGCTATACCCGTATGTTCGACACATTACGGCATAGTGCGGCGCTACTTTATCGCACAATGTTTAAACGGCGTTTAAACCTGATGGCATCCCCAAAAAGATTGTGAGCTCGATACTCAACATGGCAATCCGCCGGACACGTTTGGGGCCTCTGCGCCGCTTTTTCATCTAGCGTCCGTCGATTTTTCGAGCCCGCTTCCAGACATGAGCCGAGAGTTGGGTTGTGCAGGAAATTCAGGGTAAACTATGGCTAATGTGAAGATTATGGTCTGGGATCGTTATGCATTGTCCTTTTTGTGCCGCAGTTGATACCAAAGTAATTGATTCCCGCCTGGTGGGTGAAGGGTCGCAGGTTCGGCGGCGACGTCAGTGTCTGGTGTGCAATGAACGTTTCACTACTTTTGAAGTAGCGGAACTGGTTATGCCGCGGGTTATCAAGAGCAACGATGTGCGTGAGCCGTTCAATGAAGAAAAATTACGCAAAGGCATGCTCAAAGCGTTGGAAAAGCGCCCTGTCAGCTCTGATGACGTCGAAATGGCGATAACCCATATCAAATCCCAATTGCGCGCCACTGGTGAACGGGAAGTGACCGCCAAGATGGTGGGTAATCTGGTGATGGATGCGTTGAAAAAACTCGACAAAGTGGCGTATATCCGGTTTGCGTCGGTATACCGCAGTTTTGAGGATATTCGCGAATTCGGTGAAGAAATTGCCCGTCTGCAGGATTGATGCCGTCTTCCGGTCGGCGAGTCCTGTCCGTTCTGAGTCACTCATGCCAGGAGATGCACTGGATGTCCGTATTGTCTGATGAATTTTATATGGCCCGAGCGTTGGAACTGGCACGTCGCGGGATTTTTACGACCTCGCCCAACCCGAATGTAGGGTGCGTGATCGTCAGGGATGGCGAAGTCGTCGGCGAAGGGTTTCATCAAAAAGCAGGGGAGCCGCACGCGGAAGTGCATGCGCTGCGAATGGCCGGAGATAAAGCGCAAGGCGCGACGGTTTACGTGACGCTGGAGCCTTGTAGCCATCACGGTCGAACACCGCCTTGTGCCGATGCTTTGATTGCCGCCGGGGTGGCGCGAGTGGTCGCAGCAATGCAAGATCCCAATCCCCAGGTGGCGGGACGCGGCCTGCATCGATTGCATCAGGCCGGTATCGACGTGTGCCATGGCGTGATGGCGGATGCGGCGGAAAACATCAATCGTGGTTTCCTCAAGCGTATGCGTACCGGTTTCCCTTATGTGCAACTCAAGATGGGCGCCTCTGTGGACGGGCGTACTGCCATGGCGTCCGGAGAAAGCCAGTGGATTACCTCGCCACAGGCCAGGCAGGATGTACAACGCTTTCGCGCCCGCAGCTCGGCAATCCTCAGCAGCAGCGCCACCGTGTTGGCCGATGACCCGTCACTGACGGTTCGCTGGCAGGAACTGGATGCCGACACGCAGCGTATCTACCCACAAGAGAGTTTGCGCCAACCGGTACGGATCATTGTCGATAGCCAGTCGCGTGTGACGCCGGAGCATCGTCTGGTAAGCCAACCCGCTTCCACCTGGCTTGCCAGGCCGCAGCGGGATGGGGCGGCATGGCCATCGTCAGTGGAGCAGATCGACGTGCCGTTGCACGGCAAAGGGCTGGATCTGGTTGCATTGATGATGTTGCTGGGCAAACGTCAGATTAATTCTGTTTGGGTTGAAGCAGGGCCACGTCTGGCTGGGGCGTTATTGCAAGCCAATGTCGTGGATGAACTGATTGTGTATATAGCGCCGCGCCTGCTGGGAGATGCCGCCAGACCACTGTGTGTGTTGTCGGGAGTAGAAACGCTCTCGCAGACGCCAGAGTTCTTCATCGCGGACGTTTGCCAGGTTGGGCCGGATGTGCGCCTGACGCTAAAACCCCGTTAAACGATGCATACCCAGCTTGTCACCCCTTGTGGAGGGGAAAATATGGCGCTGCCTTTGTCGTGGACATTGCTTTGACGCGCAACCCTCGGTGATGGCCGTTAAGCGAGACTTGCGGTCAAAAGCCGGTACGAGCCAGGAAGAATATGATAGAATCCGCCCCCCTGCGGGGTAATAAAACCAGTCGAAGGAAAGCTATGAACGTTATTGAAGGTGTTGTTGCTGCTCCGAATGCCCGCGTGGCGATTGCCATCGCCCGTTTCAACCATTTCATCAATGACACTCTGCTGGAAGGCGCGGTTGATGCGCTCAAACGCATTGGTCAGGTGAAGGATGAAAATATTACCGTCGTATGGGTTCCCGGCGCTTATGAATTGCCATTGGCCGTGCGTGCGTTGGCGAAAACCCAGCAGTATGACGCCGTCGTGGCGCTGGGTACGGTGATCCGTGGGGGAACCGCACACTTTGAATTCGTTGCCGGCGAGTGCAGTTCCGGCCTGTCGCATGTCGCGATGAACAGCGATATTCCGGTGGCTTTCGGCGTATTGACGACGGAAAGCATCGAGCAGGCCATTGAACGCGCAGGCACCAAGGCGGGGAACAAGGGCGCAGAAGCTGCGCTGACCGCGCTTGAAATGATCAATGTATTAAACGCTATCAAGTAAGCCTGATTCATTTAGTAAGGGGTATTCCGTGAAACCTGCTGCTCGTCGCCGCGCTCGTGAATGTGCGGTTCAAGCGCTTTATTCCTGGCAGTTATCCAAAAATGATATTGCCGATGTTGAACTACAATTCCTGAGCGAGCAGGATGTCAAAGGTGCTGACATCACGTATTTCCGCGAACTGCTGGCGGGGGTGGCTACTCAGGCCGAGCGTCTGGATGCATTGATGGCACCATATCTGTCCCGTCAGTTGGATGAACTGGGGCAGGTGGAGAGAGCTATTCTGCGTTTGGCGGTGTATGAATTGAGCAAACGCGAGGACGTACCTTACAAAGTCGCCATCAATGAGGCGATTGAACTGGCGAAAGTGTTTGGCGCCGAAGACAGTCACAAATTTGTGAATGGCGTGCTGGACAAAGCCGGGCCTCATCTGAGGCCGGGTAAGAAGTAAGTAGACTAAGGCCGGCTTTCCGGCCTTGTTTTTTGAAACATCGTGGTCTGGATGGGTTATGGCTGAAGGCGAGTTTGATGTGATTGCCCGTTATTTCAATCGGGCGTCCAATTCCCGGCGGGATGTTGTATTGGGGATCGGCGATGATTGTGCGTTATTGACCGTTCCTGAGAGTCAGTTGTTGGCTGTCAGCACTGATACGCTAGTGTCGGGCATTCACTTTCTTGCGAATATCGATCCTGCCGACCTGGCTTATAAATCACTGGCGGTGAATCTGAGTGATCTGGCCGCAATGGGCGCCGACCCTGCCTGGGTATCGCTGGCGCTGACGCTGCCTGGCGTCGACGAGCAATGGCTGGCCGCTTACAGCGATTCGCTGTTCGAACAACTGGATTATTATGGTATGCAGCTTATCGGTGGCGATACCACGCGCGGTCCGTTAAGTATGACGTTGACCATCCAGGGGTTGGTACCGGCCGGTCGCGCGTTGCGTCGTGGCGGCGCCAAAGTCGGCGACTGGATTTATGTCACCGGTACACTGGGCGATAGCTCAGCCGGGCTGGCAATATTGTTGCAGCAGTTCAGCGTTGCAAACGACGAGGATCAGACGTTTTTGCTGCGGCGCCATCTTCGGCCGCAGCCGCGCATATTGCACGGTCAGGCATTGCGCGATTTGGCCAGCTCGGCCATTGACCTTTCCGATGGGCTGGCTTCCGATCTCAGACATATTCTGCAGGCCAGCGACTGTGGCGCACGTATCAACCTGGAGTCCCTGCCTTATTCCGACGCCATGCGCCGACATGCCGATGCCGATCAGGCGTTGCAATGGGCGCTTGGTGGCGGCGAAGATTATGAACTGTGCTTTACCGTACCTGAGTTGAATCGTGGAGCGCTGGAGGTAGCCATCGGGCATCTGGGCGCGCCGTACACCTGTATTGGACAAATCGGGCCTGCGTCCGAGGGGCTGCGTTTTTTCCACCATGATGAGCCGATGAGCATCAATCTGAAAGGATACGACCACTTTGGCGCATGAAGAACACAAAGGGTCGCAGATTGCGAAAAGCCGTTTGCGCCTGAGCAATCCGTGGCACTTGCTGGCGACCGGATTCGGAAGCGGGTTATCTCCCTGGATGCCGGGAACCGCCGGGTCGCTGGCTGCTATCCCGCTGTGGTATCTGCTGATGCTGCTCCCGTTACAGCTTTACTCGCTGGTGGTGATGTTCAGCATTTGCATCGGGGTGTATCTTTGCCATCAAACCGCCAAAGACATGGGGGTTCACGATCACGGCAGTATCGTCTGGGATGAATTTGTCGGTATGTGGATCACGCTGATGGCGGTGCCGTCGATGCACTGGGGATGGGTGCTGGCAGGGTTTGTGATTTTTCGTGTGCTGGATATTTTCAAACCTTGGCCGATCCGCTGGTTTGATCGCCATGTGCACGGCGGTATGGGGATCATGGTGGATGATATTGTGGCGGGGGTGATTGCTGCGGGGATTATCTATCTGGCGGGCCATCACTTCCTGTGATGACCCATGGTCTCATGTCAATCGCGTCACGCATCCGCCAGCCACTGACGAATGCGACGCTCAATCCCCACGGCGTCCAGCCCCAACAGTGTTCGGATTTCGTCCTGCGTGCCCTGAGGGATGAAGTAGTCCGGTAGGCCCAAATTTAATACGGGAACCAGCGCCCGGTGCGCCATCAGCAGTTCATTGACGCCACTCCCCGCACCACCCATGACGGCATTTTCTTCCACGGTCACTAGTGCCTGGTGAGTGCCAGCCAGCGACAGGATCAACGCTTCATCCAATGGTTTCACGAAACGCATGTCGACGAGTGTGGCATTAAGCGCTTCCGCCGCTTGACGCGCTTCCGGCATCAGTGTGCCGAAATTCAGGATGGCGATATTTTCGCCCTGACGGCGCATCACGCCTTCGCCGATCGGCAGCGCTTCCAGCGGCGTTAACGGCACACCCACGGCGGTGCCACGCGGGTAACGCACCGCGACCGGGCCGTGTGGATAGTGATAGCCAGTATGCAACATCAGACGGCACTCGTTTTCATCGCTGGGCGTCATGATCACCATGTTAGGGATACATCTCAGGAACGAGAGGTCAAACGCACCCTGATGGGTCTGCCCGTCGGCGCCGACGATACCGCCGCGATCGATAGCGAACAGTACCGGTAGATTCTGGATGGCGACGTCGTGAATCACTTGATCATAAGCGCGTTGCAGAAAAGTCGAGTAAATCGCCACGACCGGACGATAACCGCCGACAGCAAGCCCAGCGGCGAAGGTGACGGCGTGCTGCTCGGCGATAGCCACATCGAAATACTGCTGCGGGTATTGGCGGGAGAAAGCCACCATGCCAGAGCCTTCACGCATGGCAGGAGTAATCGCCATCAGCCGGCTGTCGCCTGCGGCGGTTTCCGTCAGCCATTGACCAAAGACGGCAGAGTAAGTGGGCAGCGCCCCTTCCTTGCTTTTAGGCAGAGTACCGCTGGCTGGATCGAATTTGGGCACGGCGTGCCAACTGATCGGATCCTGTTCGGCAGGGGCGTAGCCTTTGCCCTTCTTGGTCATGATGTGCAGCAATTGCGGCCCTTTGAGGTTGCGCATATTTTTGAGCGTTTGCGCTAGCGCCTGTACGTCGTGGCCATCCACCGGACCGATATAGTTAAAGCCGAGTTCTTCAAATAGCGTGCCAGGAACGACCATCCCCTTGAGGTGTTCCTCGGTGCGTTTGACCAGCTCTTTGATGGGCGGCAACCCCGACAGCACTTTCTTACCACCTTCGCGCAGAGTGGAGTAAAGCTTGCCGGAGAGCAATTGCGCCAGGTGGTTGTTCAGTGCTCCGACGTTTTCAGAAATCGACATTTCGTTGTCGTTGAGTACCACCAGCATGTCCGGCCGAATATCGCCCGCATGATTCATGGCTTCGAACGCCATGCCGGCGGTGATCGCGCCGTCACCGATGACACATACGGTACGCCGTCCTTTACCTTCGCGCTCGGCGGCTACCGCCATGCCGAGACCGGCGCTGATGGAGGTAGATGAGTGGCCGACGCTCAGCACGTCGTATTCGCTTTCTCCACGCCACGGGAATGGATGCAGGCCATCTTTCTGACGAATGGTGGCGATCCGGTCGCGACGCCCGGTCAGGATTTTGTGCGGATAAGCCTGATGACCGACATCCCATACCAGGTGATCGAATGGCGTGTTATAGACGTAATGCAACGCCACCGTCAGTTCAACCGTTCCCAGGCCCGATGCGAAATGTCCGCTTGAGCGACTAACGCTATCCAGCAGGTACTGTCTCAGTTCATCACACAGTTTCGGCAGGCTGTCCCGGGGCAACAGGCGTAAATCGTCAGGATTTTCCACCAGTGCCAGTGTAGGGTATTTCGCAATATCAAAGATCATCGGATGCTCGTTACGCGGTGTTGGTGTTGCAATTATTTATCTCGTTCGACGATATAGTTTGCCAGTGACCGAAGGGGCAATATGGCTGCCGGGTGGGCGATGGCGGCTTCCAGTTCGTCAAGTGCGGCAAGGGATTCCTGATATAGCTCCAACGCTTTGGCTTTGGCTTGCGCCAGCCCGAGCAGCGCCGGATAGGTGCTTTTCCCCAGTTGCTGATCGGCCCCCTGCCGTTTGCCGGTGGTGGCGCTGTCGCCAATGACGTCAAGGATATCATCCTGCACCTGGAAGGCGAGCCCGATGGCGTTGGCGTAACGGTCAAGACTCGGCATGACCTGGCGTCCGGCTTCACCCGCTGCCAGCGCGCCCAGCCTGACGGAGGCCCGAATCAACGCGCCGGTTTTGTGCCGATGGATCTGTTCCAACGCGGCGAGGTCGACCTGACGACCTTCCGCTTCGAGATCCAGCGCCTGGCCACCGCACATACCGCCCACGCCGCTGGCGGAGGCAAGCTCGGCTATCATCGACAACCGATCGCGATCGCTGACGCGGGGCATCTCGGTGCCCGCCAGTATGGAAAACGCCAGGGTTTGCAACGCATCGCCGGCCAAAATAGCATTGGCTTCGCCGAATTTGATATGGCAAGTAGGCTGGCCGCGGCGCAAGTCGTCATCGTCCATGGCCGGCAAGTCGTCGTGGATCAGCGAGTAGGCGTGAATACATTCTACCGCGGCGGCAGGTGCGTCGAGGCTTTCAAGCGGCAGATTGAATAGCCTACCCGTGGAATACACCAGAAACGGCCGCAGACGTTTGCCGCCAAGCAGCGAACCGTAAGCCATAGCTTCGATCAACGGTATCTGCTGGAAAGGCAAGGCGGAGATGAATCGGCGCAACGTGGTGTTGATTCTCTGATGGTGAGCATTTAGTTGCTCCAAAAAATCTGTCATAGCGACTCATTATCCGGTGTAAATGGGGACAGAGGGCTTTCAGGATCATCATTCAGTAGGATTTGTACCCGCTGTTCGGCTTGCTGTAATTTCAATTGACCCTGGCGTGCAAGCTGGATCCCCTGTTCGAAAGCGCCCAGTGCTTCTTCTAGTGGAAGCGAGCCGGATTCCAGTCGTGAGACAATCTGTTCCAGCTCATTGAGTGCTGTCTCGAAGCTGACGGGAGTGTCGTTTTTTTTCGGCATAGGTTTTCTTCAATCCTGTCTGTCTGCGTCGGCTTTGCCTGCGGTATGGTCTTCACGCCGCAAAGGACGTCAATTATGCGCTTAACCAGCGCAGCTTACCTCAATATGGTGGTATACTTCGCGCCCTGGATGTTATTGGTAAAACCATCACACGTCTGCTGGTTTTACTGATAACGCGATTTTTCAGTAATCAGGCTGTAAGCCTGATGTTTTCAAGCCTGGTAACGACCGCCGCCATGAAGTTTATCATTAAATTGTTCCCGGAAATCACCATCAAAAGCCAATCTGTGCGGTTGCGCTTTATAAAAATCCTTACCGGTAACATTCGCAATGTCCTCAAACACTACGATGAAACACTAGCGGTTGTCCGCTATTGGGATCATATCGACGTCAGAGCTAAAGACGAAAGTCAGCGTGATGCTATTCGCGATGCATTGACCAGAATCCCTGGAATTCATCATATCCTGGAGGTTGAAGACCACGCCTATAACGATATCCACCATATTTTTGAGCAGACGCTGACCATGTACCGTGAGCAACTTGAAGGTAAAACCTTCTGCGTGCGGGTCAAACGTCGTGGTAAACATGACTTTAATTCTCAGGATGTCGAGCGTTATGTCGGTGGTGGGTTGAATCAGCATATTGAAAGTGCGCGCGTCAACCTCACCGCGCCGCAGGTGACGGTTCATTTAGAAATCGATCAGGATCGTCTGTTGTTGATCAAGGGGCGCTATGAAGGCATCGGTGGTTTCCCCATCGGTACCCAGGAGGATGTACTGTCGCTGATTTCCGGCGGTTTTGACTCTGGTGTGTCCAGTTACATGCTGATGCGTCGCGGATGTCGGGTGCATTACTGCTTCTTCAATCTGGGCGGCGCCGCCCACGAGATTGGGGTAAAACAGGTGGCGCATTATTTATGGAACCGGTTTGGCAGCTCCCATCGGGTTCGCTTTGTGGCGGTGGATTTTGAGCCCGTGGTCGGCGAAATCCTGGAAAAAGTGGATGATGGCCAGATGGGCGTGGTGCTCAAACGCATGATGGTGCGAGCGGCATCAAGAATCGCCGAGCGCTATGGCGTTGAAGCGCTGGTCACTGGCGAAGCGCTTGGGCAGGTTTCCAGCCAGACGTTGACCAACCTGCGTCTTATTGATAATGCGAGCGATACGCTGATTCTGCGTCCACTGATTTCCCACGATAAAGAGCACATCATCAAGCTGGCGCGCGAGTTGGGAACGGAAGATTTCGCCAAAACCATGCCGGAATACTGCGGCGTGATTTCCAAGAGCCCGACGGTGAAAGCGGTCAAAGCTAAAATCGAGCATGAGGAAGCGAATTTCGATTTCGCCATTCTGGATAAGGTGGTCAGCGAAGCGCGCAATATTGATATTCGTGAGATTGCGGAGCAGACCAGCCAGAACGTGGTTGAAGTGGAAACCGTCGGCGCGCTTGGCGCCAGCGATGTATTGTTGGATATCCGTTCACCGGATGAGCAGGAAGACAAACCGCTGACGATGGAGCATGTGACAGTGCAGTCCCTGCCGTTCTACAAACTGGGCACCGGTTTTGGCGATCTCGATCAGAATAAAACTTATCTGCTGTACTGCGAACGTGGTGTGATGAGCCGTTTGCAGGCGCTATATTTGCGGGAGCAGGGATTCACCAATGTGAAGGTCTATCGTCCCTAATAACATTCTGAGCGCAGCACAATTACGATGAGGCTGAGGTTTAGCCTCATCGACGACGTATCAGTCCTGATAGTTATAGATGCCGGGCGGTAACACCAATTGTGATGCGACATCCGCTGCTTTAGCTTTTCCCGCGAGCAGGTCGATCAGTTTTAACGCGAAATCAATGCTGGTACCCGGCCCTTGACTGGTCAGCAGATTGACGCGCGGATCGTAGACCACGCGCTTTTCTTGCCATTTATCGGCCGCGATACGCTCCTTTAGCGTGGGATAACCGGTCATGTTTCCTACCGGAAACAGTTTGTGGTATTCCAGCACTACTGCTGGCGATGCGCAAATCGCCGCAACGATTTTGCCTTCCTGATGCGTTTGGCGCAGCCGTTCGATCAGTAATGGGCTATCTCGAAAACATTCTGCCCCTCGCATTCCTCCAGGCAGCACCACCGCGTCAAACTCCTCATCTGCCACGCTAACCAATGGCGCATCGGCAATCAGGCGGACGCCGCGGGAACAGGTGATTTCCAGCGTGCCATCGCTGGCCACACTGGCCGTAGTGACTTTGATGCCCGCTCTGACCAGCAGGTCAATGGCGGTAACAGCTTCGATTTCCTCACTACCAGGCGCCAGACAAACCAGTACCGATGCGGTCATATTCACTCTCCTTTTGTTTGATGTATTCGAATAGTCGGCGATTTTCCGGCAGGGATAACCCATGAACCCGGGCACGGCGCAGCAGATAGCCGGTAATGTAGTCTATTTCCGTATGACGTTGCGCCAGAACATCCTGTCGCATAGAAGAGGTATTGGCTGCCGTGTTCTGGATAATCTGGTGGGCATAGTGCAGCAAGTTTTCCGCCGAGGTGTGAAACCCCTCCCGTTCCATGAGACGGGCGATCTCCTGACTGAGTGTCGCTAGCGTTTCCGGGTAAGCCATCAACCCACCATTGGTGCACTCATACAAGACAGTGAGCGGGTTGATCATGCAGTTGGCTGCCAGTTTCAGCCAGCAGGTAGCATTAATATTGTTATGCCAGGCGACGTCCGGCAACGCCTGGTGCAATATTTCCGAGAAATGACCGAAGTCGTCAATGCCATTGACCGCGCCGATATGCGTTACGCCTGCGGCCACATGTACGACAGATGTCGGATCTCGGCGGGCCGCATGCGTTGTGACGCCGAATAACAGCGTCTGCGTGATGGCAGGGAGCTCTTCCCTAGTACCCATACCGTTGTGCAACAGCAGGATCGTACAATCGCCGTGAAGTCGGGAAAGCAGCGGCGTTACGGCGTTGGAGACTTGCCAAGCTTTCAGCGTCACCAGCAGTAGCCGACTTTGCGACAAATGTTCCGTATCGTTTGCTTTCAGGCTGAATTCGCAGTTCTCGCCGTTAAGCATCGTGACATTGACCCGGCATGCGGCTTGCGGGATGCGTAACCATCCTTGCACGTCATGTCCTTGTCGGTGCAGCGCCGCAAGCCAAATCTGCCCAATAGCGCCACAGCCAAGAACGGTAATCTTCATGCATTCTTCCTTTGTCCGGTGAAAATGCTACCGGTACGGTAACTCTTTTCCCTGCGCCTATGTAGACAGTGCCTGGAGTGAGGCGGAATGATATTCATAACGCTAACTCTGCGCATCAACACGATGCCCATCGAAATTGTGCCCATTGACGCTGTATTTGTTGAAAACACATCCATCAGTGTTCTGTTTAACCGTGCTGCATCTCGTCGCCGTGTGTAACAGAACTGCATCTATCATAGGGGATTCATTGTCGCTTTGCCCGCACCATATCCTGATGGTAGACCTCTGAGTGGTAAAGACGGTGAATGTCGATTCTGGAAGCGCTACGCATTTTGTTTATCAGTGGGTAGCGGTTATTATGCTCGGCAGCTAATTGTCAGGAGAAAAATGATGCCATCTTTCGATATCGTATCGGAAATTGATATGCAGGAAGTTCGTAATGCGGTGGAGAATGCGTCTCGCGAGTTGGGCACTCGTTGGGATTTTCGCAATGTTGCTGCCAGCTTTGACATTAATGAAAAAGCGCAAACGATCAAAGCCAGCAGCGAGTCGGATTTCCAGGTCAAACAGTTAGTGGATATCCTGCGTGAAAAACTGGCCAAGCGCGGTATTGAAGGCGGCTCGCTGGAAATTCCTGAGGAGATGGAGCACAGCGGTAAAACCTACAGCGTTGAAGCTAAGCTGAAACAGGGTATTGAGGCTACGCTGGCCAAAAAAATCGTCAAACTGATCAAGGACAGCAAACTGAAAGTACAGGCGCAGGTTCAGGGAGAGCAGGTGCGTGTCACGGGTAAATCACGTGATGATTTACAGGGCGTCATCGCACTGATTCGCGGCTCTGATCTTGGACAACCCTTCCAATTTAACAACTTCCGCGATTGATACTCTATACAGTCTGAATAAACGGCCACCTGTTCGCGGGGGGCAAGCCAGGTGAGGTGGCGTCTCACCACACCTGGATGATATCGATATGCCGAATCTGGCCTCGCTAGCTATATTGACTCACCAACTGCTCCAACTGCTGGCGGTTGGTTTTTTTGCGGTCGATTTTTATGTAAGCGCTCGCTTCGTCCGGCACAATGACGACATCTGCTACGCCAGGGTGTTGCTGTAGTTTTTGCGGCAGCCCGGCATCTTGAAGGGCGGTATCCGTCAGCGTAATACGCAGACTGCTGAGATAGGGGGGTTCCTTCATGGTGCTACTGATCAGTAGCCAAACTAAACCCAGCCCGATTCCGGCGCTAAAAACCAGCGATGCGCCCTGAAGGTCGTAAAGCGTACCACCCAGGCTGCCCCCCAATGCGACCCCGATGAACTGAGTCGTCGAATAGACACCCATTGCGGTTCCCTTATAACCTGTTGGCGCTTCTTTACTGATCAGTGACGGTAGAATAGCCTCCATCACGTTGAATCCGATGAAGAAAATCTGAATGCCTATCAGCGTTTGTTCCAGCGAGTGCTGGCTTTGCAACAGTACCAGCTCCGCTGCGGTGAGCAGCATAACGCAGATAATAAATACCTGTTTCATCCGCCGTTTGATTTCCGCATACATGACAAACGGCACAACGGCGACAAACGATACCAGCATAGTAACCAGATACACTTTCCACTGATCTTGCGGTGCGAGCCCTGCCTGCTCCATAACCCGGGGAAGGGCGACAAAACTCGACATCAACAGCATATGCAAACACATGATCCCGAAGTTGAGCTTCAGCAACTGGCTGTTAGCGAGAACCTTGCGGATCCCACTACGGATAATGGCTGATTCACGGTTTAACACATGTGTTGATGCTGAAGGAATCACCAAAATAGTGATAGCGATGGCGACCAGTGAAAGCAGCGCAATTCCCCAAAATAATGCCTGCAGTCCGAAGGCATGAGTGACAATCGGGCCGATAACCATCGCGATGGCGAATGTGACGCCGAAACTGACGCCGATAAATGCCATAGCTTTGGTTCTATTTTGCTCGCGGGTCAAATCGGAAAGCAGGGCCATGACGGCGGAAGAAATGGCACCGGCTCCCTGTAACGCCCGGCCCAGAATGATCCCCCAAATGGAATGGCTGAGTGCGGCAATGACGCTACCAAGGATAAAGATCACCAAACCGCCAATGATGAGGGGTTTACGCCCAAGCCGATCGGACATCAGCCCGAAAGGAATCTGAAATATCGCCTGCATCAGACCATAGATGCCAATGGCCACGCCGATGAGTGACTCGCTGGCCCCCTGTAAGGCCATACCATAAGTGGCCAGCACGGGGAGCACCATAAACATGCCCAGCATACGCAGGGAAAAAACGGCGCCTAATCCCCACGTCGCCCTTAACTCAACAGGCGTCATTTTATTATCGTTCATTGCTACCTCTGTATTTTGCTGGCGCTATTTTAGGTTTCGCATGTCGGGGCGTAAATGACAGGTTTGTTACTTGATTTGGCAATTGGAGGGAGAAATAAAAAAACAGACGGCGGAACCGTCTGTTTTTCGAGGCTGAACGCTGGCTGCGTCAGCGGATATAGGTAAGCAGTACGTCCTGCATTGGACTCATGGAGTCCACCGACATCATGACGCTTAGCGAGGTGATGGCCACGATTGAGAAGACGAACAGTTTACGGGCCCATACCCGGTCATCGTTCAAGTTTTTGTAACCTGAAATCGCCATACCAAGCCACCAGATACTAACGGACGCGGCAACCACCAGATATTTGTAGCCGGCATATCCGCCAAGAGAGAGCATCAGAGTCGCAACCATAAACGCCACGATATAAAGCGTAATATGATGTTTAGCCACAGAAATGCCTTTAACAACCGGAAGTACCGGAATATTGGCAGCCTGATAATCCTTAAGACGGAAAATAGCGATGGCGTAAGAGTGGGGCATTTGCCACAGGCTGAATATTAGCAGCAGAATCAGCGCACCAGCGTCAAACTGGTTACTGACGGCGCAGTAACCAATAACTGGCGGCGCCGCGCCGGACAGGCTGCCAATCAAGGTGCCGTAAACAGAATGCCGCTTCATATAGAGGCTATAAACACCGACATACACAACGAAGCCCATCACCGCTAGCCACATGGCCAGCGGATTTGCCGCGATATACAGTAACCCGAAGCCTGCAATACCTAACAGCGAGGCGTAAACCAGTGTTGTCCTCAGTGGAATCAGCCCTTTAACCATTACCCGGTTCTTGGTTCTCTCCATTTTCTTATCGATGTCGCGATCGATCACGTTGTTGAAAACACAACCTGATGCAACCACAAGCGATACACCAACCAGTGTTGCCAAAAACAGCGGATAACTGATCGTACCCTTAGCGGCGAGTAGAACCCCCCCGATAACGGAGATGAGGTTGCCAAAAATAATGCCGGGTTTAGTGACCTGCAGGTATTGCTTAATCATCGTCGCCTGCCTGGTTACTGAATCATCATATTATGGTGCGCGCTCATCATGATCCATATGGATCCAACCACCACGATGGCGATGATCAGAACGGTGAATACAATGGCGACCACGTTCCAGCGTTCTTCCGATGCGGTGTTCAGATGCAGGAAGTACACCAGATGAACAAGTATCTGCACGATGGCGCATCCCAGAACAGTCAACAGAATAATACTGTGTGCAGTGGTACCGTTCATGACCATGCTGAAAGGGATCACCGTCAGGATGATCGACAAAACGAAACCAATCAGATAGGACTTGACGCTACCATGGCTGGCGCCTGAATGATCGTGTGCTGAATGACTCATTACATTGCCCCCATCAGATAAACAACGGTGAAGACGCAGATCCATACCACATCAAGGAAGTGCCAAAACAGGCTCAGACACATCAGGCGGGTTCTGTTCGTCGCTGTCAAACCACGACCAGCAACCTGCGTCATCATGATAGCAATCCAAATCAGGCCGGAGGTGACGTGGATACCGTGGGTTCCGACCAGGGCGAAAAATGCTGACAGGAACGCGCTGCGGTCAGGCCCGAAACCTTCTTCGATCAGCTTGTGGAACTCGTAGATTTCCATGCCGATGAACACCAGCCCAAACAGAAATGTCAGCGCCAGCCAGGTGTTGACCTGTGATTTACTGTTCTTGTTCATGGCGATCATCGCCATGCCGTAGGTGATGCTACTGAACAGCAGGGCGAAGGTTTCGACCAGCACAAATTTCAAATCAAAAATATCTTTGCCGGACGGGCCGCCGGCGGTGCCATTGACCAGCACTGCATAGGTGGCGAATAGCATGCCAAACAGGATGCAGTCGCTCATCAAGTAGATCCAGAAGCCGAAAACTTTCGTCGCTCCCGTATCATGGTGCCCATGTTCAGCATGGGCGGCATTGTGATGTAAAGTATCAGTGGCCATTTTTCACGCCTGCCTTGGTGATTTGCTCGAAGTGCTGATTTTCGATGTCTTCAATTTCCTTAACCGGCACGTAGTAGTCCACGTTCTGGTTGAAACTGTGCACGATCCAGGTTGCGATCATGCCGACAAAGCCGATGATAGCCAGCCACCAGATGTACCAGATCATCGCGAAGCCAAATGCCAGACTAAATGCAGAGATAATAACGCCCGCACCGGTATTTTTTGGCATATGAATCTCTTCATATTTTGCCGGCTTACGATAAGCATCGCCTTTCTCCTTGGCATCCCAGAATGCATCGCGTTCGGCGATCTGCGGAACAATGGCGAAGTTATAGAACGGCGGCGGTGATGAAGTCGCCCATTCCAGTGTTCGTCCGCCCCAAGGATCTCCAGTCAAATCGCGGTTCTGGTCACGGTCGCGAATACTCACTACGTACTGAATAACCTGGCATAGGATACCGATAGCGATGAGCACGACGCCAAACGACGCTACGACCAGCAACGGATGGAATTCCGGGTTGATCTGCTGACTCAGACGGCGGGTCATCCCCATAAAGCCCAACGCATACAACGGCATAAAAGCAACGAAGAAGCCAATCAGCCAGAACCAAAAGGCGCGTTTGCCCCAGGTTTCGTTCAGTGTGAAGCCCAACGCTTTCGGGAACCAATAGGTGATGCCAGCAAAGCAGCCGAAGACTACGCCGCCGATAATCACGTTATGGAAGTGCGCGATCAGGAACAAACTGTTGTGTAGTACGAAGTTGGCGCCAGGTACGGCAAGCAGCACACCAGTCATACCGCCGATGGAGAATGTAATGATGAATCCGGTCGTCCACAGCATGGATGTGTGCGGTTGGATACGGCCCTGGTACATGGTAAACAGCCAGTTGAAAATCTTAACCCCGGTAGGGATCGAGATAATCATGGTCGCTATGCCGAAGAAGGCATTGACATTGGCTCCAGAGCCCATCGTAAAGAAGTGGTGCAGCCACACGATGAATGACAATACCGTAATGGCGATGGTCGCCCATACCAGCGAGGTATAGCCGAACAGTCGTTTTTTACAGAAGGTGGCTACCACTTCGGAGTAGACCCCGAAAATCGGTAGCACCAGGATGTACACTTCCGGATGGCCCCAGGCCCAGATCAGGTTGATGTACATCATCATGTTGCCGCCCATATCATTGGTGAAGAAATGGGTGCCGAGATAACGATCCAGCGTCAGCAACGCGATAGTCACCGTCAAAATTGGAAATGCGGCAATAATCAGTACGTTAGTGCACAGTGCGGTCCAGGTAAATACCGGCATTTTCATCAGTGTCATACCGGGAGCGCGCATTTTTAAAATGGTGGCGAAGAAGTTAACCCCGGTCAATGTGGTACCGACGCCGGAAATCTGCAAACTCCATATCCAATAATCTACCCCTACGCCGGGGCTATACTCTTTGCCGGATAGCGGTGGATAGGCAACCCAGCCGGTTTGGGCGAATTCGCCGATGCCGAGAGACAGGTTGATCAGAATCACACCGGCGACGAACAGCCAGAAGCTAAGGGAGTTCAGGAAGGGGAATGCCACGTCGCGAGCACCGATTTGCAACGGCACGACCAGGTTCATCAGACCGACTACGAACGGTGTCGCCACGAAGAAAATCATGATGACGCCATGAGCGGTAAAAATCTGATCATAATGGTGGGGATTCAGGAATCCCGCTTCACCGGCGGAGGCAAGAACCTGCTGGCCACGCATCATGATGGCATCGGCGAAACCACGCAGCATCATCACCATGCCGACGATGATATACATGATCCCGATCTTTTTATGGTCGACAGAGGTGAACCATTCGGACCACAGCCATTTCCACTTGCCAAAATAGGTTATTGCCGCCAGTAGCGCCAATCCGCCGAGAATAATTCCCGCTACGGTAACCATGATAATGGGTTCGTGGTACGGAACCGCATCAAGAGTTAATTTTCCGAACATCGTATTATCCCTCGACTCCTCAATGAGAGGAGTGTTCGCTCATGTTCATGCCGGTGTGGTTTGGCGCGCCTTCTTCTTTTTGGCTCGGCTCGCCTTCGCCATGGTGCTGCATGGTCATGTTGTTGCCAATGAATTTGGTAATGATCTGATGGAACAAATCGGGCTGTACCTGAGAATAATACTCTACCGGGTGGTATTCGCTCGGCTGCGCCAGTTTGTCGAAGTCATTCGTTGTACCCAACGTCTTGGACGAC
This sequence comes from Musicola keenii, assembly GCF_014855505.1. Taxonomy (NCBI): domain Bacteria; kingdom Pseudomonadati; phylum Pseudomonadota; class Gammaproteobacteria; order Enterobacterales; family Pectobacteriaceae; genus Musicola; species Musicola keenii. Next base: position 195,614 of record NZ_JAAWVW010000008.1, read on the forward strand.
TTGCGGACAGTATCAACCCATTGGTCGAACGTTTGCTGATCAGGTGTCGCGATGGCGGTAAACTTCATGCCGGAAAAACCTTTTCCGCTGTATCCGCCTGAAATCCCATCATATTTTCCGGGTTCATTGGCGATAAGATGCAGTTGGGTCTGCATGCCGGCCATGGCATAAATCTGACCTCCGAGACGCGGGATAAAGAATGAGTTCATCACCGAATTCGACGTGATTTTAAAATCGACGGGAACATTGGCCGGGAAGGCTAGTTCATTGACGGTAGCGATACCAAGATCCGGATAGATGAACAACCATTTCCAGTCAAGTGACACTACTTCGACATTAACGGGTTTTACCTTGGAATCCAGCGGCTTGTACGGGTCAAGCGAATGGGTCGTTTTCCAGGTGATAGTCCCGAGAATGAGGATGATAATGATGGGAACCGTCCATACGACGGCTTCTATTTTGTTGGAGTGCGACCAGTCTGGCGTGTACTTCGCCTTTTGGTTGGAAGCTCTGAACTTCCAGGCGAAGGCTAACGTCATAATGATCACTGGGATCACAACGATCAGCATCAAACCAAGTGCGGTAAGAATGAGCCATCGTTGTTCTAACCCGACCTGTCCTTTGGGGTTCATTAATGCCATATCGCAGCCACTGAGAAGCAGAGTGGTTACGATTAAAGACAACATCCCAAAAATTTTATTGTATTTCCTGAGTCTCATCTAGCGACCTCAATTACAAGGGCTCTATTGTCATTTCACGCGAGCGGGCATTTTACGGGAAGGTTACCACACTGTAAACATGATTAAAGAGATGTCAGCTCACTGTTGCCAGCTTTTGCCCCGCATGTCACAGATGCAGTGTGTTGTTAAAAAAATTTTTTAAAAAACAGTTATTAACATGCTTTCAAAAAAGTATGTATCACTTTTTAAGAATTACAACTTCTTCTAAAATCTATTTTGTTATTACTGTTAATGATGGGTTTGTTTTTTGTTGTGATGAAAATCAGGAAAGAAAGAATTATGATTTTATTGAAAAGGCCGAAATAAATGTTAAGTGCAGAAAATGCCAGAGAAAAATAGTTTAATAAAGCCGTAGCAGATAATTAATATGCTACGGCTTGTAATTATTTCCTGGCGGCAGGACTTACTTTTTCTTTATTGATAAGTAGTCAAGAGTCGCGCCGGATAACACGGCGCCGATGGCGATAATGCTGCCGACGCTTGTCAGAAGCCGGCTTGCCTCTGTGTCGTTGAACCATGACAGTCTATCCGCCCCCCAGATTATTACGCCAAGGACAAACAGCAGGATGCCGAACAAAAGGCCCTTGCTTACCCATAAATATTGGCGGGCGAAATACATTCGCTGAATAAAGGCCGCGTCTGGGGACGTCAATGTCAGCGTGCGGCGACAAATCAGTAGCAGTAATAGACCCGGTATGGATATCAGGATGGAAAACAGATAAAACCATGCCCAACCATAAAGTTCCACAAACCATCCGGCAATAGGGCCGACATAGACTCTTCCTACCGCAGCCAGGGCTGAAAGTAGTGCGAATTGTGTCGCAGAGAATGATTTGTTGCACAGCGTCATTAATAGTGCGACGAATGCAGCAGTGCCCATGCCGCCGCATAGATTTTCAAGAAATACGGCACCCGCCATACTGAACAGCTGTTTTTCGGTAATCGCCAGCAGCCAGTAACCCGCGTTGGATATCGCCTGCAGCAGCCCAAAGATAACGAGTGCCTTGAACAAGGACCAGCGCTGCATCAGAAGGCCGCCATACAGTGCGCCGACGATCGTAGCCAGTAACCCCAGCGTTTTGTTGACTAGACCGACATCGCCGGGATTGAACCCTACACCCCGAATCAAAAATGTTGTACTCAAGCTGACCGCAAAAGCATCCCCCAGTTTATAGAGAACGATCAGCAGCAGTAGCAGCCAGGCATTATTGCGGTTGAAAAAATCCTTCAGCGGCGCGACGACAGCCTGTTCAAGCGATCGGGGCGCTGGTTGTGTATTATCTGGTTCCGGAGCGAGCCAGGTCGCTAGCGTACAAATCAGCATCAACACGGCCATAAGCCAGTAGGTACCGAGCCATCCAAGAAAGCGGTCGGCCATCCAAAGTGCGAGGCCGCCGGAAACCAGCATGGCCAGACGATATCCAAAGACGGAGATTGCCGCTCCGCTTCCTCGTTCTTGCGGCGGCAATAGATCGGTTTTATAGGCATCGAACACGATGTCCTGTGACGCAGAACAGAAAGCAATCAATACGGCCAGTACAGCCAGCCATGCCAGGTGGCTGGAAGGAGAGAGCGCTCCCATCAGGGTAATGAAAACACATAGCATCAGTTGCGTTATCAGCAACCAGCCTCGCCGGCGTCCCAAAAATGAAGGCGTATAACGATCCATGAACGGGGACCAGAGAAACTTAAATACGTAAGCCTGACCAACCAGCGAAAAAAAACCGATGGTTTTCAAATCCATGTTTTCTACTGTCATCCATGCCTGAAGTGTACCGGATGTCAATGCCAGTGGCAGACCGGAAGCAAAGCCAAGTATCAGGAGGATGACGCTATTGCGATCGCGGAAAAGAGAGGCTATACGGCTAAACATGAGGTGTCCTCTCTCCCTTGCGCCTGATGTCAGGGCAAGGGAGACGGGAATCCCTTAACGGGCGTTAGTTTTGATGAAGGTGCTTACGCTGGTATCCTGCGCCATGTCGCTGATGACGTCATTCAGAACCTGATTGACCGCTGCGGCGATTTTATCGTTGGTGGCGGTAAGCGCGCCCTGAACGTTGTAGTTGGCGCGGTAGTTTTTCACCTGCTTGTTGCCATTGGCTGCCTGCGCGATGATCGAAATATCCGCTTTGGTCGTGATGTTGTAGCGCAGGTTGCCTTCAGCCACGTCGGCATACAGGGTGTTGACGACCACCTGCAGAGATACCGGCCCACCGGTGCCAATCATATAGCCACGAGCAGTCATTTGTTTCTCAAGCACTTCCTGAAGCAGGAACCGCAAATCGCGAGACGGCGTCAACGCTGTGAGCTGGCCGTCGCGATTGACTCTGGCAAGGGATTGGTCGGCACGTTGGTCTGCGCCATTAATGCTAATGGTGACGCCCATCAGGCTTGGATCCTGAGACGGCAAGGTGATCTTTGGCGTGACATCTAATGTATTGCTTTTGCCGGCACATCCAGCTAACACCAGCGCGGCGAACAGGGGAAAAATGAATTTTTTTAACATGCGTATTTTCTCACTCATGGAGCGTTGATTTGCTGATAAATGTTCTGGCTATCATATCATTGCCGTAGATAAGGAAAAGAGTGGAAAGTAAACAGCATTCTTCAGTCATCCCTCCTTGTTCCCGTCCGAAACAGCCGGCAGTGTTCTATCATACCTTGCCGATGGAAAAATATGATATGGCTTCGGTACGGCGATTGGATATTGCAAGTGAAGCGATACGATGACAAATGATCGGGTTTTGAGCTGAAATAGAATTGAATTGGATAAAACATCCCGCCATAACAGGAAACGCAAGTTTCCCGACGTCTCACAGAAGGTATACGTATGATTCGTGAAATGATTGAAGCCAAATTGCGCGCGGAGTTTGTACCCGTGCATCTTGAAGTGATTAATGAAAGTTACCGCCATAACGTTCCGGCAGGCTCTGAAAGTCATTTCAAAGTGGTGCTGGTCAGTGAGCATTTTAATGGCGAGCGGGTTATTGGGCGCCATAGAGCGATTTATAAAGTGTTGGCCGACGAACTGGAGGGGGCGGTACATGCGTTGGCGCTTCATGTTTATACGCCGCAAGAGTGGCAGGATCTCCAGATGGTGGTTCCCTCTTCGCCGCCTTGTGGTGGGGCTGGAATCGAACGTTAACCTGCTGACTGTCGACGGAATTGTGGAAATAGCTGACGATAAAACGTCAGAGTGTGAGTTTACTGTGGTAATAGACCGGTTACTCTCCTCGACTCGTCTTGTCTATACCGCTATAATGCCGGGTCTTTATTTTCCGGAATGTATTCGGGACGCTTCTGACAACAGGGAATGGGGCCGGCTGAGTGGCTGTCCTGGTTCCGTGAAGGACTGTGATCGGAAAGGTTGCCCCTGGGGCGCCTGATGATAACGGCTGCTGAGGTTGACCGAGCACTGTGATTTTTTGAGGTAACAAGATGCAAGTTTCTGTTGAAACCACTCAAGGCCTTGGGCGCCGTGTAACGATTACTGTTGCTGCAGCCAACATTGAAGATGCTGTTAAAAGCGAACTGGTTAGTGTGGCTAAAAAAGTTCGTATCGATGGCTTCCGCAAAGGCAAAGTGCCGGCGAAAATTGTTGAGCAGCGTTACGGCGCTTCCGTGCGTCAGGATGTGCTGGGTGACTTGATGCAGCGTCATTTCGTTGATGCCATCATCAAAGAAAAAATCAATCCGGCTGGCGCCCCCAGCTATGTCCCAGGCGAATACCAGGTCGGCGGCGATTTCACTTACTCTGTTGAGTTCGAAGTCTATCCGGAAGTTGAATTGAAAGGTCTGGAAAGTATCGAAGTCGAAAAACCGCTGGTTGACGTCACTGACGCCGACGTTGACGGCATGCTGGAAACATTGCGCAAACAGCAGGCTGAATGGAAAGTGGCTGAGCGCGCCGCAGCGGCGGAAGATCGCGTAACCATCGATTTTACTGGCTCTGTCGATGGCGAAGAATTTGAAGGCGGTAAATCTTCCGACTTCGTATTGGCCATGGGCCAAGGCCGCATGATTCCGGGCTTTGAAGAAGGCATCGTTGGTCATCAGGCTGGCGAGGAATTCACTATTGATGTGAAATTTCCGGAAGACTACCACGCGGAAAATCTGAAAGGTAAAGACGCCAAATTTGCGATTGTATTGAAGAAAGTTGAAGAGCGCGAGCTGCCAGAGCTGACGCCTGATTTCATCAAACGTTTCGGCGTGGAAGATGGCTCTGTAGAGGGGCTGCGCGCTGAAGTTCGTAAGAATATGGAACGTGAGCTGAAAGGCGCTATCCGTAATCGCGTTAAATCTCAGGTCATTGAAGGGTTGGTCAATGCGAACGAAATCGACGTTCCGGTTGCATTGATTGATGGTGAAATCAATGTTCTTCGCCAACAGGCCGCCCGTCGTTTCGGCGGTAATGAAAAACAGGCGAATGAACTGCCGCGCGAACTGTTCGAAGAACAGGCCAAACGCCGTGTCGTTGTTGGCCTGTTGCTGGGTGAAGTGATTAGCACCAACGAATTGGAAGCTGATGAAGCCCGTGTAAATACACTGATCGATGAGATCGCTTCCGCGTATGAAGATCCGCAGGAAGTCGTTAGTTATTATCAGAAAAACAAAGAAATGCTTAACAACATCCGTAACGTTGCTCTGGAAGAACAGGCAATCGAGACGCTGTTGTCCAAAGCTAAAGTCGTTGAAAAAGCTGTCAGCTTCAATGAATTGATGAATCAGTCTGTTCCAGCCTGATAGCCAAAACCGACACTTTTTTTGAACAGCCCGCAGCCAAACTGCGGGTTTTTTGTTTTTTGATTGGCTATCTAGAGTAACCAGCTTCGAACAACACGTCTTTGACTATGCTTATATGGAGTGTGAGGTGTTCTTCATAAGTGCTGTCGGGGTAGCGATTTCCTGGTAGCGCGCTTGTTGATAGATCGCTTGGGAATGAGTCTTTCCGTATAGGGGCGGCAGACTTATGGTGGGGCGGCAATGGCAATATTGCTTTAACCCGAATTCCTAGCGGGTGTAAGCTTGAAATTCATGCATTGTGCACCCATTGTTTCTCTATCTGCATTGCCTTGACTGGAACAGTCGTTCTTGGATATGGCGAAGAAGACATGCGCTGGAGGCAGGGGCGTGTTCGAATGAGCGGGCGGTGTCGACAGTGAGCTCGCTCTGTGATGAAAGGTCGACGCCGCATCCAGAGCATGGTTATTGTTTTATATCTCAAGTAGAATCAGATACTACGCGCCAAAAGCATTTTATCTAGGAGACGTTAATGTCATACAGTGGCGAACAGGAAAAGCAAACCCCTCATATGGCTCTGGTGCCTATGGTTGTGGAGCAAACCTCTCGTGGGGAGCGCTCTTACGATATTTATTCCCGGTTGCTAAAAGAACGTGTGATCTTCCTGACGGGGCAAGTCGAAGATTACATGGCCAATCTTATTGTGGCTCAGATGCTGTTTCTGGAAGCAGAGAATCCGGAAAAAGATATCTATCTGTATATTAACTCTCCGGGTGGGGTCATTACTGCTGGGATGTCGATTTATGACACCATGCAGTTTATCAAGCCGGATGTTAGCACTATCTGTATGGGGCAAGCTGCATCAATGGGCGCTTTCCTTCTCACCGCAGGGGCGAAAGGGAAACGTTTTTGTCTACCTAATTCCCGTGTAATGATCCATCAACCTTTGGGTGGGTTCCAGGGGCAGGCGACGGACATTGAAATACACGCCAAAGAAATCCTTAAAGTGAAAGCCCGTATGAATGAGTTGATGGCTAAACATACAGGTCAGTCGCTTGATATTATCGAAAGAGATACGGAGCGTGACCGTTTCCTCTCTGCTGGCGAGGCGGTAGAGTACGGGTTGGTAGATTCTGTGCTGACCCATCGGGAATAACTGGGTTTCCTGTTACCCGGGAAATTCGTATTCCCTGCGATGCGGATTTCTGCTTAGGTATTCGGCTATGTGGTTGTGTCGGCGTTTGCTATGACGCTGTCGTGATGTGGTTGGCCCACGGGCAAGAACTAAAGAAGAGGTTTACTGATGACAGATAAGCGCAAAGACGGTTCAGGAAAGTTACTGTACTGCTCTTTTTGCGGCAAAAGTCAGCATGAAGTACGCAAGCTGATTGCCGGGCCGTCAGTGTATATTTGCGATGAATGCGTGGACTTGTGCAACGACATCATTCGCGAAGAAATAAAAGAAGTGGCTCCACACCGTGAGCGTAGTGCGTTGCCAACACCGCATGAAATCCGCCGTCACCTAGATGATTATGTCATTGGTCAGGAGCCGGCGAAGAAAGTGCTGGCTGTAGCCGTTTACAATCATTATAAGCGTCTGCGTAATGGTGAAGCCAACGGTGGTGTTGAGTTAGGTAAAAGCAACATTCTGCTGATTGGCCCAACGGGTAGCGGTAAAACGTTACTGGCGGAAACACTGGCGCGTTTTCTGGATGTTCCATTCACCATGGCAGATGCCACCACGTTGACCGAAGCGGGTTACGTGGGGGAGGACGTGGAGAATATCATTCAGAAACTGTTGCAGAAGTGCGATTACGATGTGCAGAAAGCGCAGCGTGGCATCGTCTACATCGATGAGATCGATAAAATTTCCCGTAAGTCGGATAATCCGTCCATTACCCGAGACGTCTCCGGCGAAGGTGTTCAGCAGGCGCTGCTGAAATTAATTGAAGGCACTATTGCTGCGGTTCCTCCTCAGGGGGGGCGTAAGCACCCTCAGCAGGAGTTTTTGCAGGTTGATACTTCAAAGATTCTATTCATTTGCGGCGGTGCGTTTGCGGGTCTGGACAGAATTATCGAACAGCGTACCGATACCGGGCGCGGTATCGGTTTTAATGCCACGGTAAAAGGCTCGACTCAGAAAGCGACCGAAGGTGAGTTACTGGGGCATGTGGAGCCGGGTGATTTGATCAAATTTGGTCTTATTCCTGAGTTCATCGGCCGTTTACCGGTCGTCGCGACGTTGAAAGAACTCGACGAGGAAGCATTGATTCAGATTCTGCGTGAGCCGAAGAATGCGCTGACCAAGCAGTATCAGGCGTTATTCAAACTGGAAGGTGTGGATCTGGAGTTCCGTGATGAAGCGCTGACGGCCATCGCGAAAAAAGCCATGATACGTAAAACCGGTGCACGCGGTTTGCGTTCCATTGTGGAAGCTGCATTGCTGGATACTATGTACGATCTGCCTTCGTTGGAGAACGTCGATAAAGTGGTGATCGACGAGTCTGTCATTTCCGGCCAGTCCGAGCCTCTGCTTATCTATGGCAAACCAGAAGCCCAGCAGGCTTCTGGTGAATAATTAGCCGAAAAAACAACGTTGAACGACAAAATGGGGGGTTTTAGCCCCCCATTTGTTTTTACATACTTTCAGTCGTTGAATGTGACATATTTATCCCCATATACTCGATTACCTATAGGTGAGCCCCGTGAAGTCCGCATTTCACGAGATTTCCTTAACCTGGCGGAAACGAAACTAAGAGAGAGCTCTATGAACCCTGAGCGTTCCGAACGCATAGAAATCCCCGTATTGCCGCTGCGCGATGTGGTGGTTTATCCGCACATGGTCATTCCGTTGTTTGTTGGTCGGGAAAAGTCAATTCGATGCCTTGAAGCCGCGATGGATCATGACAAGAAGATCATGTTGGTGGCACAGAAGGAAGCCTCAACGGATGAGCCTGGTGTTAACGATCTTTTCTCGGTAGGGACGGTCGCCTCTATTCTTCAGATGCTGAAACTGCCGGACGGTACTGTAAAGGTTTTGGTTGAAGGTCTGCAGCGGGCGCGCATTACAACCTTGTCTGATAGTGGCGAACATTTTGCTGCTCAGGCTGAATATCTGGATTCGCCGGCGATTGAGGAGCGCGAGCAGGAAGTGCTGATGCGCACGGCGATCAATCAGTTTGAGGGTTACATCAAACTGAATAAGAAAATCCCACCTGAAGTATTAACTTCCTTGAACAGTATTGATGATGCGGCCCGCTTGGCTGATACCATCGCTGCTCATATGCCGTTGAAACTGGCCGACAAGCAATCGGTGCTGGAAATGTCAGACGTCACTGAACGTCTTGAATATCTGATGGCGATGATGGAGTCGGAAATCGATCTGTTGCAGGTTGAAAAACGGATCCGTAGCCGCGTCAAGAAGCAGATGGAGAAAAGCCAGCGAGAGTATTACCTGAATGAGCAGATGAAGGCCATTCAAAAAGAGCTTGGCGAGATGGATGATGCGCCGGACGAACAGGAAGCGTTAAAGCGTAAGGTTGACGCCGCCAATATGCCGAAAGAGGCGCGGGAAAAAGCGGAAGCCGAACTGCAGAAATTGCGTATGATGTCCCCTATGTCGGCGGAGGCTACGGTCGTCCGCAGCTATATCGACTGGATGGTACAGGTTCCCTGGCATGCCCGCAGCAAGGTGAAGAAAGATCTGATCAAAGCGCAGGAAATGCTGGATAGCGATCATTATGGTCTGGAGCGGGTCAAAGAACGTATCCTGGAGTATCTGGCAGTTCAAAGCCGTGTTAGCAAAATTAAAGGGCCGATTCTGTGTCTGGTAGGGCCGCCAGGGGTAGGGAAAACCTCGTTGGGTCAGTCCATTGCCAAGGCTACTGGCCGTAAGTATGTGCGTATGGCGTTGGGTGGTGTGCGTGATGAGGCGGAAATTCGTGGTCACCGTCGCACCTATATTGGTTCCATGCCGGGTAAGTTGATCCAGAAAATGGCAAAGGTTGGGGTGAAAAACCCGCTCTTCCTGCTGGATGAGATTGACAAGATGTCTTCCGACATGCGTGGCGATCCGGCGTCAGCGTTGTTGGAGGTTCTTGATCCAGAACAGAACGTAGCGTTCAACGATCACTATCTGGAAGTGGATTACGATCTTTCTGACGTCATGTTTGTGGCAACGTCTAACTCCATGAATATTCCTGCGCCATTGTTGGACAGGATGGAGGTCATCCGTCTGTCGGGATATACCGAAGATGAGAAGCTTAACATTGCCCGTCAGCACCTGCTGCCGAAGCAGATTGAGCGCAATGCCTTGAAAAAAGGCGAGTTGACGGTGGAAGACAGCGCTATAGTCGGCATTATCCGCTATTACACCCGAGAGGCTGGCGTTCGTAGCCTAGAGCGCGAGATCTCCAAACTGTGTCGCAAAGCGGTTAAATCATTGCTGATGGATAAAGCCATTGGGCACATCACTATCACTGGCGATAACCTGAAAGAGTATCTGGGGGTTCAACGCTTTGATTATGGGCGTGCGGATGAAGAAAATCGGGTTGGGCAGGTAACAGGTCTGGCGTGGACGGAGGTCGGCGGCGACCTGCTGACCATTGAAACCGCTTGTGTACCGGGTAAAGGTAAACTGACCTATACCGGTTCGCTGGGTGAAGTCATGCAGGAGTCGATCCAGGCAGCGTTGACCGTAGTGCGGGCCAGAGCGGAAAAGCTGGGTATCAATGCGGATTTCTATGAAAAGCGCGATATCCATGTGCATGTGCCTGAAGGCGCTACGCCGAAAGATGGCCCCAGTGCGGGTATCGCCATGTGTACTGCGTTGGTCTCTTGCCTGACCGGCAATCCAGTGCGTGCCGACGTGGCGATGACCGGCGAAATTACCCTGCGTGGTTTGGTTCTGCCGATAGGCGGTCTGAAAGAAAAACTATTGGCGGCCCATCGCGGTGGAATCAAAACCGTGCTGATTCCCGAAGAGAACAAGCGTGATTTGGAAGATATACCGCAGAATGTCATTGCCGATCTGGATATCCATCCGGTGAAACGGATTGAAGAAGTTCTGGCTTTGGCATTGCAGGATGCGCCTTATGGTATGGAGGCCGTCACTTCTCCGGCAAAATAGTGACCTATCGCAAAAACCACTGACAAAATAAAGGCTGGTAAGTTAAATGATGCTTGCCAGCCTTTTTTCGTGCCGCTAAGTTAGAGCACTGTTACCGGTAGGCTGGTTGACCGGTTGTTAGATTCGACAGAAAGCTATATGACGCGCGGGTGATCTGCGTGAATACTGAATTTCAGAGGGGATGAAAGAGTGAACAAGTCACAATTGATCGACAAAATTGCCGCCGACGCTGATATTTCCAAGGCGGCAGCAGGACGAGTGTTAGATGCAATTATTGGATCTGTTACTGAATCTCTGAAAGCAGGAGATGATGTTGCTCTGGTCGGTTTTGGTACGTTCGCCGTTCGTGAACGTTCAGCCCGCACCGGTCGTAATCCACAGACCGGGAAAGAGATCAGCATTCCTGCCGCAAAAGTGCCGGGCTTCCGTGCTGGTAAAGCGCTGAAAGACGCTGTGAACTGATTATAAAATAGCAGATTCGTTTGGCCGGACGGTTTGTAGCCTAAACATCGCCTGACGTGGCGCGATGGGTAAGGTAATATAGAGGCGCATCATGCCATGATGTGCCTTTTTTTACGGGTAATTCGAATTACTGTTATCAGGTATCTGTTTGAGTGCGCCCTGGCCGTATTCGGCTACAGCAACAGCATGGAAGCATGGCTACGGCCTGCGCAGGGAGTGTTATCCATTCTACAGCGGAGTGTTGTCACATTATGATGGACAATTTACGCGCGGCCGCTAACAACGTCGTGCTTAAAGTTATTCTTGCTTTGATCGTTGGTTCATTTGTATTGACTGGGGTAGGTGACTATCTGATCCGTGGTTCAGGTGATTACGCCGCCAAAGTTAATGGTCAGGAAATCTCCCGCGCACAGTTGGAACAGGCGGTACAAAATGAACGCAACCGGCAACAGGAGATGTTGGGCGAGAATTTTTCCGCACTGGCTGCGAACGAAGGGTATATGCAGCAGTTGCGCAAGCAAGCATTGAGCCAGTTGATCGACGATACGCTAATTGATCAATTCGCCCGTAATCTGGGGCTGAATATCAGTGATGAACAGGTAAAACAGGCTATTTTCTCTGTTCCCGCCTTCCAGACTAATAATCGCTTTGATAACGAAAAATACCTTGCCCAGGTACGGCAATTAGGATTAACGCCGGATGTCTATGCGCAACTGTTGCGCAAACAGTTGGTGACGCAGCAGTTGGTTCGTGGTCTGGGCGGCAGTAATTTCCAGTTGCCGAAGGAGATCGACGATCTGGTCGCTATAGCAGCGCAGGATCGTACTATCCGTACCGCGACCATTGATTTGGATGCACGGGCGAAAACCCAGACGGCTTCCGATGATGAAATACAGAATTTCTACAACCAGAACAGCTCGCGCTACCTGGCGCCGGAGCAGTTCAAAGTCAGCTACATCATGCTGGATGCCGCTGCCATCATGGACAACATCTCGGTAGATAGTACTGCTGTCAGCAGTTACTACGAGCAGCACAAGAGCGAATTCACTCAGCCGGAACGTCGTAAATACAGCATTATTCAGTTAAAAAATGAGGCTGATGCTAAAGCCGTACTGGAACAGCTGCATAAAGGTGCGGATTTCGCCGCACTGGCGAAAGAGAAGTCAACGGATATTGTATCCCGTCGCAATGGCGGCGATCTGGGATGGATGGACGGCAATTCAACCGTTGACGAGATTAAGCAAGCCAATCTACAGCAGAAAGGGCAGTTGTCTGATGTAGTTAAGTCATCCGTGGGGTACCTGATCGTGCGCCTGGACGACATCCAGGCGCAACGTGTCCGTTCTCTGGATGAGGTACGCAGTGATCTGGGTGATAAGGTTAAACGCGAAAAAGCATTGGACGAGTTTTACGCGCAACAGCAGAAGCTCAGTGAAGCGGCCAGCAATGATAATGAGTCGCTGGTTTCGGCGGAAAAAGCTTCTGGCATCAAAGCACGTCAAACTGACTGGTTCACTCGCGACAATATCCCCGCTGTGCTGGATTTTCCTCAGGTGAAACAGGCGATTCTGAACGGTACCCTGACTGGAGAAAATGGAGCGCCCGGCAGCAATTCGGACGTTATTAATGTGGATGGCGATCGGGCTTTCGTTCTGCGTATCAGCGAACACAAACCGGAAGCTACCCAGCCGTTAGACAAGGTGCGTGATCGGGTTGTTCAGGCGATAAAGCGCCAGAAAGCCGAGCAGCAGGCGCGCGTTGATGCCGAAAAGATTCTGGCTGATCTGAAGCAGGGCAAAAATGACACGCTTACCGCTGCTGGTCTCAGTTTTAGCTCCCCTCGGGTTATGTCTTCCGTCGGTCGCGGCGATGTAATGTCAGAGGCCGTATTCTCTTTACCGCATCCGCAGAAGGACAAGGTGTCCTATGGGATTGCCCAGGATCAAGTCGGCAACATTGTGATCGTGGCGCTGGATAATGTGAAGGCGCGTGAGCTTGAGGCCGCACAGAAAAAGCAATTTGCGGCTCAGATAGAGCAGAGCTCTTTAGCGACGCTGTTTGATTCTCTGATCGCCAACCTGCATGACGAAGCCAAGATAAAAATGGGGAGCGCGGCTCAGGACGCGCAATAGCCCTCGCAAAATTCTGCAATTCCTTGCAACTGACAAAGGCCGCTTTCGCGGCCTTTTCCACATTTTAACTTTGCTGTTTGCTGCCGATAGGTGTCTGAGGCAATGTAGCTTCGCTGTCAAATACAAGGAGGAAACAGCATGAGAAAATCTGGAATCAAGGCGCTTTGTTTGCTTATGGGGATGGCGTTGGGTGGTATCTCGCCCTGGTTACAGGCGGCAACGCCTAAAGCCGAACCGGAGAAATCGTCGGTTAGCGCGGCAGCTGAACATCAACAGGGGAAAAACGCTAAACCAACCCTTACCACGGATGAAGAAGAAGTAAGCATCAATACAGCCAGTGCGGAACAACTGGCCGCAGCGCTTAACGGTGTCGGTCTGAAGAAGGCTCAGGCGATTGTGGCCTACCGCGAGCAGAATGGCCCTTTTACCCAGATAGAACAACTGCAGGAGGTTCCGGGGATTGGCGCGGCGTTGGTGGAGCGCAACCAGTCTCGCATCAGGCTGTAATATGCGCAGGGTGATGTTCTGTCGGGGCGATCCCCATCAATGGGGAAAACCTCCGAACCTGTAAAGAAACGGGAGCCAGACCGGAAACTGATGACTCTGGTCTGGCCTTCGAGGTTATTTCAGACCGGTTTTACTCTTCAGAGAGGCGATGACGGCTTCTCTGTTTTGCTGGTACTGGGTAAGCCCTTGGGCGCGTAGGTGACAGGCTGCACACTGACCGCACCCCTCTCCTTTGATGCCGTTATAACAGGTCAACGTATGGTGTTTGACTGTGTCTAACTGATGATAGTAATCCGCCAATGCCCAGGTTTCTGCTTTGTTAAGCCACATCAGCGGCGTGACGAAACGTATCTCTCTGGCAAGCCCTAACGACACCGCCTGATTGAGCGCTTTGACAAACTCGTCGCGGCAATCCGGGTAGCCGGAAAAATCGGTTTCGCATACACCGGTGATGACACTTTCTGCGCCGACTTGGTAGGCGTAAATGGATGCCAACGTCAGAAAAAGAATATTGCGGCCTGGCACAAAGGTGCTTGGCAGCCCTTCACTCGTTTCGTCGTATTCAGGAACCGGGATACTGTCTCGGGTAAGGCTGCTGACTGCCAATTGATTAAGTAGCTCGACATTCAGAATTTTGTGGGCACGGGCCCCCAGACGTTGTGTCAGTTCAGCCGCTGCATCGATCTCTGCATGGTGTCGCTGCCCGTAGTCGAATGTGACGCAATGAACTTCATCATATTGTTGTAAAGCCTGAATCAGGCAAGTGGTGGAGTCCTGTCCGCCACTGAAAACCACAACTGCGCATGACATTTCCAATTCTCCTTTTGTGAATAAGTGTGAGATGCGGTCGGGAAAGAACGTCATTAACGCATATGGTAACTGAAATCCCTTCACGCTTCAGCGTGAAGGGATACTCGTCAGGCTGGTTGCGGCTCTTTGGCATTCTGTGGCGTGGTATGGGCGGTAAGCTGGGCAAGGTAGGGGGCGATATCGCCGATGTGCGCATTTACCCAACCGTGATTGTAATAGGTGTCGAGATAACGTTCGCCGCTGTCGCACAGCAGCGTAACGATGGCCCCTTGCCTGTTCTCGGCAACCATGCTCTTCGCCACTTGCAACATGCTCCAGACGTTGGTTCCGGTGGATGGGCCTGCCTTGCGTCCCAGAATGCGTTCGAGCCAGTAGAGCGTAGCAACGCTGGCGGCGTCAGGTACTTTTACCATGTCATCGATAACATCGGGGATGAAAGAGGGCTCCACACGCGGGCGGCCGATTCCTTCAATACGGCTGCTGCATTTGCCCGTGATTGTGCGATCGCGCTGGTGGTAATAATCGTAGAACACGGAGTTCTCCGGGTCTGCCACCAGCAAACGGGTGTCCAGCCCTTTATAGCGGATATAGCGTCCTAAGGTGGCGGAGGTTCCGCCGGTTCCGGCGCTCATCACCAGATAATCAGGAATAGGGAAAGGTTCGCGCTCCATCTGGCGGTAAATGCTATCGGCAATGTTGTTGTTGCCGCGCCAGTCAGTTGCGCGTTCGGCGTAGGTGAATTGATCCATGTAGTGACCATTTAATTCACGGGCCAACTGCTCGGAAGCGGCATAGATCTGGTCGGAATGTTCCACGAAGTGGCACTTACCGCCATAAAAGGAGATTTGCTCGATTTTCCTTTTCGCCGTGCAGGACGGCATCACCGCGATGAACGGCAAGCCCAGTAAACGAGCGAAATAAGCCTCGGAGACGGCGGTACTGCCAGAGGACGCCTCGATAATGGTGGTATTTTCCTTAATCCAGCCATTGGACAATCCGTAAAGAAACAGCGAGCGCGCCAGGCGGTGTTTCAGACTGCCGCTGGGATGTGTGCTTTCGTCTTTAAGATAAAAGTAGATGCCGGGGTATTCCGGCAGGGTAAAACGGATCAGGTGCGTGTCGGCTGAGCGCTGAAAATCAGCTTCTATGGCGCTGATGGCGTTTTTTACCCAGGTGTTGGTCATGATGATGTGTCCTGCTCTGTATTGTTATGATGCTAGCCTACTCTGTGTATTGGGAAAAAAGATTGCTTTTTTAGTCGTCATTGTGGGTAATAAGAGAAAATTTTTCTATAAGGTTGCTTTATGTTAGATAAAACTGACCGAATGTTGCTCTCTTTGCTGCAACGGGATTGTACGCTGTCGCTGCAGGCGTTGTCAGAAGCGGTGAACCTGACGTCGACGCCTTGTTGGAAGCGCCTGAAGCGCCTGGAAGAAGAGGGCTATATCACCGCGCGCGTGGCATTGCTGGATAGCGACAAAGTGGGTTTGGGATTAACGGCGTTTGTGTTGCTGAAAACTCAGCACCATAACAGCACCTGGTATCGTGAGTTTTCCGGTTTTGTCTCGGAGATGCCGGAAGTGCTGACATTTTACCGTATGGCTGGCGAATACGATTACCTGATGCAGGTGCAGGTCGCCGATATGAAGAGTTACGACAATTTTTACAAACGGCTGGTGAATGGCATTCCGGGGTTGGTGGATGTCACTTCCAGCTTTGCCATGGAACGCATCAAGCATACGACGGCGTTACCGCTGCAGGTATAAAATTATCCGCTGTGTACTTCATGTATAATGTGCCGCTTGTTGCGCCACAACCTTGATCTTCAGCTATCGGACGAATATTGCGTGAGACTTTTTGTTCAATTGGGATGGTATTTTCGCCGCGAATGGAAGCGTTATCTGGGGGCGGTAATCCTGTTGATGGTGATCGCTATCCTGCAATTGCTGCCGCCGAAATTGGTCGGCGTTATCGTGGATGGTGTAACTCGCGACAATATGTCGGCATCGACGGTATTGCGCTGGATCGGCGTGATGCTGGCGATCGCGGCGTTGATTTATTTGCTGCGTTATTTTTGGCGTATCTGGCTTTTCGGTGCGGCCTATCAACTTGCGGTCGAGCTGCGGCAAGACTTCTATCAACAACTTAGTCGACAACATCCCGCTTTTTATCTGCGTCATCGCACTGGCGATCTTATCGCCCGCGCCACCAATGATGTCGATCGCGTTGTGTTTGCCGCCGGTGAGGGGGTGTTAACGCTGGTGGATTCGTTGGTGATGGGGTGTGCGGTGTTGGTGATTATGTGTACCCAACTCAGTTGGCAACTGACGCTGCTGGCGCTGATCCCCATGCCGCTGATGGCGTTGGTGATCAAGCATTACGGCTCGCAGTTACATCAGCGTTTCAAGCTGTCTCAGGCGGCGTTCTCATCGTTGAATGATCAGGCGCAGGAGAGTTTGACCAGTATCCGCATGATTAAGGCGTTTGGTCTGGAGGACTATCAGTCTCGCCGTTTTGCCGAGGTGGCGGCGGATGCCGGGGTCAAAAACATGCGAGTGGCGCAGGTTGATGCCCGTTTCGATCCGACAATTTACATTGCGGTGGCTATGTCCAATTTGCTGGCCGTGGGCGGAGGCAGTTGGATGGTTATTCACGGTTCTCTGACCCTGGGGGCGTTAACCAGTTTTGTGATGTACCTGGGATTGATGATCTGGCCGATGTTGGCGTTGGCGTGGATGTTCAACATCGTTGAACGTGGTAGTGCCGCTTATAGCCGTATTCGCCATCTGTTGTCCGAAGAGTTGGTTGTGATGGATGGCGAGCGGGATCTACCGGAAACGGCCGGTCTGCTGACGGCTGATATCCGATCATTTCATTATCCGCACAGCTTGCCGTCGGTGCTCAACGACGTCAGTTTTACATTGGAACCAGGTAAAACACTGGGGTTATGCGGGCCCACCGGCTCGGGGAAAAGTACCCTGCTGGCGCTACTGTTGCGTCATTTTGACGTAGCGGAAGGGCAGATTGAATATCACCACTTGCGGTTGCCCGACATCCGTTTGGATGTACTGCGCAGCCGGTTTGCCGTTGTAGGGCAAATGCCATTTCTTTTTTCCGATACGGTGGCGAATAACATCGCTCTTGGCCGTCCTGGGGCGACGTCGTTACAGATTGAGGAAGCGGCTCGCCTGGCCAATGTGCATGACGACATTTTGCGTTTGCCTCAGGGGTATCAGACGGAAGTAGGGGAGCGCGGCGTGATGCTTTCCGGCGGGCAAAAACAGCGTATAGCTATTGCCCGAGCGTTGTTGTTGGAGGCGGAGGTGCTGGTTCTGGATGATGCGTTGTCGGCGGTCGATGGGCGAACCGAGCATCAGATACTGAGTAATCTGCGCCAATGGGGACACAAACGGACGCTGATTATCAGCGCCCACCGTCTGTCCGCGTTGGCTGATGCCGATGAGATTCTGGTTTTACAGCAAGGCCATGTGGCTCAGCGTGGTTCACATCAACAGCTTTCCCAATCGACTGGCTGGTATCGGGATATGTATCGTTACCAGCAACTGGAAGCTGCACTGGATGATGTACCTGTAGAAGAAGAGGTGCAAACAGCATGACGTCTTCCCGTTCATTATGGCCCACGCTGAAACGGTTGTTGGCATACGGTATACCGTGGCGTAAATCGCTTGGCGGGGGCGTGTTGTTGCTGTGGCTCGCGGCGGCGGCTGAGGTCTCTGGGCCTGCGCTGGTCAGTTATTTTATCGACCATGTGATCGCGCGGGGCGAGTTTCCTGTTCAACTGGCGCTCGGGTTGGCGGTAGGGTACGTGGCGCTTCAGGCGCTGGCTGCGCTGCTGCACTATGTACAGGCGCTGATGTTTAATCGGGTGGCGGTTGGTGTTGTGCAGCAATTGCGTACCGATGTGATGGATGCGGCGTTGCGGCAGCCGTTGGCAGTATTTGATACGCAACCCGTAGGGCAGCTGATCTCCCGAGTCACTAACGATACCGAGGTTGTCAGAGACCTGTACGTAATGGTGGTCGGCAATGTGTTGCGAAGCACTGCGCTGATTGGCGCCATGCTGATAGCCATGTTCAGCCTCGATTGGCGTATGGCACTGGTATGTATGGCAATTTTCCCTGCGGTATTGGTCGTGATGGTGATCTATCAGCGCTACAGTACGCCGATTGTACGCCAAGTCCGCAGTTATCTCGCTGATATTAATGATGGTTTTAATGAGGCCATTAATGGCATGAGCGTGATTCAGCAGTTCCGCCAACAGGTGAAGTTCGGCAACGTGTTGAGTCAGGCCAGTTGGTCGCACTATGAGGCGCGAATGCAGACGCTGCGTCTGGATGGTTTTCTGCTCCGTCCGTTGCTCAGCTTGTTTTCCGCCATGGTACTTTGTGGGCTATTGATATTGTTCGGTTTTAGCCCTGTCGGTACCGTCGGTGTGGGCGTTTTGTATGCGTTTATCAACTACCTTGGCCGTTTGAATGAGCCGCTTATCGAACTGACGACACAACAGTCGATCCTGCAACAGGCGGTAGTAGCCGGCGAGCGGATTTTTGAGTTGATGGATGGCGAGCGTCAGCAGTACGGCGAAGACGCCAGGGCACTGGCTAGCGGGCGCATCGGTATTAACGATGTCACGTTCTCCTACCGCACCGGTAAACCTGTGCTGAGTCATATATGCTTGCAGGTGCCTGATCGCGGTTTCATTGCATTGGTCGGCCATACCGGCAGCGGCAAGAGTACGTTGGCAAATTTGCTGATGGGGTATTACGTGCCAGACTGTGGTGATATCCAGCTTGACGGTCGGCCGTTGTCTTCGCTTTCCCATCAGGTTCTGCGTCAGGATGTGGCGATGGTTCAACAGGATCCCGTCGTACTGGCCGATTCGATGTATGCCAATGTGACATTGGGGCGCGATATCAGTGAGGACTGTGTTTGGCACGCATTGGAAGCGGTGCAGTTGGCTGATTTGGTGAGAGCGATGCCTGAGGGAATTCACAGCCGTATTGGCGAACAAGGCAATAATCTGTCGGTTGGCCAGAAGCAATTGTTGGCGTTGGCCCGGGTTTTGGTGCAAACGCCGAGGATTCTGATTCTGGATGAGGCGACTGCGAATATTGATTCCGGTACTGAACAGGCTATCCAACGTGCTCTGCGCCTGGTACGTGACCATACTACGTTGGTGGTTATCGCGCACCGTCTTTCCACTATCGTCGAGGCCGACAGCATTCTGGTTCTGCATCATGGCCGAACGGTAGAGCACGGTTCGCATGAACAACTGCTGGCTCAGCAAGGTCGCTATTACCAGATGTATCAGTTGCAGCAGGCCGGGCAACAGTTAGTGAGCGCAGACCTCTGTCGTACAGCAGATATTGTGCCCTGAAGCACCATGAAATCGGGCATAACGTAACACTTCGCACCATAACTTGGCAGCCTGGTGCCCTTGCATTCATCGTGGTGCACTGAAAGCAGGCGCGATGCACTTTTTTTGTGCGCTTCGTGCTCCTGTTTTTCCTGTCATTGTCCATACTTTATACGGTCTATATCTTTTCACCCTTGAGACCATCGCTTTTTTCTCGTTTTGACCAGATAAATCATTTATGGCACATGATTTGCTTTAGTGATCGCGTCGACATATTTGAGAGTGACGGGCGCAGGCCTGAACTTACATGGTTAGGGGGATGAGAATGAAACTGGTTACTGTCGTAATTAAACCGTTCAAGCTGGAAGATGTGCGTGAAGCGTTATCTTCTGTGGGCATCCAGGGGCTCACCGTCACTGAGGTGAAAGGGTTTGGACGCCAGAAAGGTCATGCTGAATTGTATC
Organism: Musicola keenii; assembly: GCF_014855505.1. Classification (NCBI taxonomy): domain Bacteria; kingdom Pseudomonadati; phylum Pseudomonadota; class Gammaproteobacteria; order Enterobacterales; family Pectobacteriaceae; genus Musicola; species Musicola keenii. The sequence goes on from NZ_JAAWVW010000008.1 coordinate 215,974, forward strand.
GTGGCGCGGAGTATAGCGTTAATTTTCTGCCCAAGGTGAAGATCGACATTGCTATTGCCGACGATCAACTCGACGAAGTTATCGATGTGATTAGCAAAGCTGCTTATACCGGAAAAATTGGCGACGGCAAGATTTTCGTTGCTGAATTGCAGCGTGTCATCCGTATTCGTACCGGTGAAACCGACGAAGCTGCATTATAAGAAACTGCCTGATTTAGCCTTTAAATAGGGATGAGTGAAAAAATGAAGAAACTTTCTTTGTCGTTAGGTCTTGGTGCTGCTGCCATGCTGCCAGCATGGGTGTTGGCCGATACGCCAGCACCTGTTGTTGATAAAGCGGATAATGCGTTTATGATGATTTGTACCGCTCTGGTGCTTTTCATGACAATTCCCGGCTTGGCGCTGTTTTACGGTGGTCTGATTCGTGGCAAAAACGTTTTGTCCATGTTGACTCAGATTTTTGTAGCGTTTGCGTTGGTCTGTATTCTGTGGGTGATTTACGGTTACAGCGTGGCTTTCAGTACCGGCAGCGCGTTCTTCGGCGGCCTGACTAACTTCATGCTGAACGGCATCACGATCAATTCCCTAAGCGGTACTTTCTATCAGTTTATCCATGTTGCCTATCAGGCTTCTTTCGCCTGCATTACCGTTGGTCTGGTGATTGGTGCTTTGGGTGAGCGTATCCGCTTCTCTGCGGTACTGATTTTCTCCACATTGTGGTTCACGCTGTCTTATCTACCGATGACCCATATGGTTTGGGGCGGTGGTTATCTGGCTGCTGATGGCGCTCTGGACTTTGCGGGTGGCACCGTTGTACATATCAACGCCGCTGTTGCTGGTTTGGTCGGTGCGTTGTTGCTGGGCAAACGTGTCGGTTTCGGTAAAGAAGCGTTCAAGCCGCATAACTTGCCGATGGTGTTCCTGGGAACCGCGATTCTGTATATCGGTTGGTTTGGCTTTAATGCCGGTTCCGCCGCTGCGGCCAACAATATTGCTGGTCTGGCGTTTTTGACCACGGTAGTTGCGACTGCCGCTGCGATTCTGGCATGGGTTATCGGCGAGTGGGTTGCTCGTGGCAAACCTTCTCTGCTAGGGGCTTGCTCCGGTTGTATTGCCGGGCTGGTTGCCATCACTCCGGCTGCGGGTACTGTTGGGATTGGCGGTGCCATGATTATCGGTTTCGCGGGTGGTTTTGCCGGTCTATGGGGTGTTACCGTTCTGAAAAGATGGCTGCGTGTTGACGATCCTTGCGACGTGTTCGGTGTTCACGGTGTATGCGGTATCGTCGGCTGCTTGCTGACCGGTATTTTTACCTCGGCTTCTTTGGGCGGTATAGGTTATGCCGATGGCGTAACGATGGCGCATCAATTCTGGGTTCAGCTGTTCAGCGTTATCGTCGCCATTGTGTGGTCCGGTGTTGCGGCTTTCATCTCTTTCAAAATTGCTGATATCGCTGTTGGTCTGCGTGTACCGGAAGAACAGGAACGCGAAGGTCTGGACGTCAACAGCCATGGCGAAAATGCTTACAACCAGTAACCCTCTTCTGGATGCGCCGGCAACGGCGCATAATGACAATAAAAAAACACCCGTTGGGCTAATGCCGATCGTTTAAGGATCGGTTGACCGATCCGGTGGCTGATGTAAAAAGGGTTCATGTCTTCACATGGACCCTTTTTAATGGAACTTTCACAGGCCCTCGGCATTATCAACCTTACCGC
>NZ_JAAWVW010000009.1:0-155980 GCF_014855505.1 Musicola keenii
CCCCTTAACACCGCCTGCCCCGCTATCAATAAGAATATTTTTCCCCTTCCGACGAACCAGAAAGGTATTAATATGAACTGCGTTGAGTTCATTCACTTTCGCCTTGCGTTGAATGGTTTCGCATTCGTCCTCATCAACATTTGAAAGCATTCCGAATCCGACTTGCAAATATCCATCGCTAATTGCTGTAACCTCTATATCGCCGAGATCTCTGGTTGGAAAATCGGTATTCATTATTTGTTCCTTAGTTCTTGGCATAAATATGATTTGCTTCAAAAGAGAAACAGCGAATTCGCGCCGTGACGCCTGTCTTCTTCTTAATTAATAAATCAACCTGGTGCATAAACTCATTCAATACGGACGTGGTTCGGAAAATTTCCTGCCTGAGCCTTGCTTCGAAATAGACTGGCGTGCCAAAACCTATCTCTGCGGTGAGGTAGCTGATGTGAATATTATTTTCTTTCGCGTTCAATATCTCTTTGGCGAGACGGGCTAAAGCAGTTGAAAATTCCGCAAAAGAATCTGCATCTAACCGATGGCTTGCAGACGTATAGAGCGTAATGCTGGGCATCTTATATTGACTCCCTCCGATGGGTATTGAAGCTTATGCCGCTCTGGCAGTTGCTAATCTGATGCTTTTAATGACATCCGGATTCACCACCGAGCCTGTTTCAGGAACTCCCTGGCGAAGTTGGTCAATCAATTCGATACCACGAGTGACTTTCCCAAAAGCCGTATAATTTTGGTCTAAATAACCGGCTCTGGCGGAAGTGATAAAAAACTGATGGCTGGCGCTGTGTGGATGTCGAGACCGGGCCATGCCGACGGTACCACGCTCAAAAGGCAGGCTATTAAATTCGGCGGCCAGCGGCGGTAAGCGCCTGTAATCCAACCCCGTCTCTTTTATCGGATCCCCCGTTTGCGCCATAAAACCTGAGATGACCCGGCTAAACGGCATGCCATCGTAAAATTTGGCCTGCACCAGCGATGTTATGCGTTCAACATGGCTTGGCGCCAAATCGGGAAATAAGCTGATGGTCACGGATCCGCTCTCCAGTTCCATCTCGAGGAGATCATGCTGGCTCATTAACCCTTTAAACACGGCTGGAAGCATTACCGCCCCTGCGCACAGGCTCAGGCTTCCGCCAATAAACAACCGACGATTCATATGATTTACTCCGATAGCACATCAGACTTTTTATCATCTGCCATGCCAAATTTGCCCATTAACCCCTTTCAACGACTGTCTTTCTGCTGCGGATTTTTACCGTGTGTTCTTTTTCTCAATGAACGAGATGATTTCATCAGTGAGTGCGTCGGGTTGCTCAAAATTCGGTAAATGAGCAGCGCCGGGTATGTTATGCAACTCTGCATTTCGCTTTTCAGCCAGACGTTGCGCGTAGTCCAGGGGCGTCAGTTGATCCTCACTCCCTCTCACAACCACAGCCCTTACTCCCGGAATCTTCATGTCGGTAAGATCGGTATCGGCGATGGCATACGAGCACCCCGCAAAGGCTTCAACCGTTGTCCGGCGCAGCATCTGCTTCATACCGTCTGCGTAAGGAGAGTCGATAAATTTCGGTGTCACCCATTTGCTCAAAATCCCCATTTCGAGATGTTCAACACCATGGTGAAAAACATCTTCAGCTCGGGCTCGCCAGAGCGACGGCGGAGCAGCATTCACCAGTGCAGTATCGACAATAATCATTCCCTGCACTCGTTTGGGGAGCTTGAAGCCAAGCCATTGCGCTATTGTTCCGCCGATTGACACCCCGGCAACGTAGAATTCGTTGATGTGAAGATGATCCAGCGCCGCCACGACATCATCGGCTAAATCTGACATTGAAAATGGCAGAGCGTCGACCGCGCTTAACCCATGCCCACGGATGTCCAGACGAACAACACGATAACGCTCAGTCAAACGCGGCATTTGCAAATCCCAAAGGTGCAAATCTGTCCCCAGCGAATGGAGAAGCACCAGAGGTGTCGCATTTTCACGCCCCTGCACATCGACGTGCTGCGTTAATTTACCCGGCCGAATAAACATTTATACTCCCTATTCTTATTTTGGCTTCTATCTCGTCGATTTCACATGTCGTACTCCATGAACCGACAATCTTAATTGCTGATAAACCCGATAATTTCTGCCAAACCATTGACAGGAGATATCTATATTTGAAATATCTAAAATGGTCTTATTCCATACAATGGAAAGAAGCGTTCGTATTTTTGATATTCAATCTTGCTGGCGTTACTATTATTAAAACAATTCAAAGCCCCCCTCTACCGAATAATTTCGATGTGGCTATCGAATTTATTGATGCGGAGCCGTGCCGTAATCAATGCACTCACAATAATGTAATGACTTTCGCTGCTATACCCTAAATAATTCGGGTTGCAGGAAGAGCGTATATCGTTGATTATTTTATTTATTCGTATTCAATGAACGAGCAATAGAAACAACATACACCAGGAGGAGGATTAGCATGCCCCGAAAAATCACGTTAATTACCGGAGGGTCTCGCGGTATAGGGCGCGCCACCGCGCTTTGTCTGGCGGAGAAAGGGCATCATGTCTGTATTACTTACCGAACAAGAAAGGATAGCGCGGTAGACGTTATCAATGAGATCAAAAAACAAGGTGGGCACGCGACTGCTTTTCACGTCGATATATCATCAGAAGAACAAATTACCGATTTGTTCCAGCAGATAGACCAGAATATCGGCAGAGTTTCCGGGCTGGTTAATAATGCTGGCATCATTCAGCCTCAATCGACATTTGATCAATTAAGCTATGAACGTTTGCATACCCTATTCGCAACCAATGTTATTGGCAGCTTTCTCTGTGCCAGAGAAGCCATTAAGCGTATGTCATTCCAATATGGTGGCCACGGTGGAGGTATTGTAAATGTGTCATCTGCCGCATCACGATTAGGATCTCCATTTGAATATGTTGACTATGCCGCCTCAAAAGGCGCGATGGATACCATGACGATTGGGTTGTCCCTGGAAGTGGCCGCTCAGGGGATTAGAGTCAATGCAGTTCGGCCTGGATTCATTTATACGGAAATGCACGCAGCGGGTGGAGAACCCGGTCGGGTAGACAGGGTAAAAGATAATTTACCGATGAAACGGGGTGGGCACCCTGACGAAGTCGCTCAGGCGATCGCCTGGCTGTTATCGGATGAATCGTCCTACGTCACTGGAAATTTTATCGATTTAGCCGGGGGTAAATGAAAACTCAAGGTATTAGCGCCACACATCGCTAACAGGAAGTTAGCCTCCGGGCACGCCATGTACGTCCCCGGAAGCGACGCTAAACAGCCTTATTCTTCGTCAAAGAACCAGTAACCCTGATTAATCAACCCGGTCAGCTCCGCAATAAACGCCGGGTTACGCAGCGCGTCGCCCAACTCGTGCTGGCCGAGCGTGGTGTAGCGGCACAAGGCATCCGCCGCATCCGGCTCACACGTCTCCCAGCGTTCGCTATTCACAAAAAAGCTGTCGCCGATATGCAGCACCCGCAGCCCGCTCAGACGGGTAAGCGCTTCGCCGGACATCAACACATCGGCCACTTCATCCGGGGCATAAGGGGGCTGAGCCGGCGCAATATCCAGCTCGTGACGCGGCGTCGTGGCGAAGCGGCCGAACCACTGTGTAAAGTCCTCCGGTTGATTAATCACATCGATCATCATCCCACGCAGGCGCTCAAGCTCATACGCCTCAACCCGCCCAGGATGCGCGCGACAGGTTAAATCAGGATCGCTGTAATGTTCGCCGCCAAGGTCATTTTCCAGCGCATAGTCGGCAAAACTGCTGATTAAATCCCTGCCGTTAGGCCCACGGAAGCCCACAGAATAGTTGAGCGCAGTTTGGTGAGTGATGCCGTCGTGCGGGAAACCCGGCGGAATATATAAAATATCGCCCGGTTGCAGATCCGCATCGATGATCGGCGTGAACGGGTCGACATGCAGCAGCGCCGGATGCGGGCAGAACTGCCGCATCGGCAATTTATCGCCGACGCGCCAGCGACGGCTGCCCATGCCCTGAATGATAAACACATCGTACTGATCGATATGCGGCCCAACGCCCCCACCCGGTACCGAGAACGAAATCATCAGGTCATCCAGACGCCAGTCCGGCAGTACACGAAAAGGGCGCACCAGTTCCGCCGACGGCGCATGCCAATGGTTGACCGCCTGCGCCAGCAAAGACCAATGGGTCTCGCCCAGGTCATCAAAGTGTTCAAACGGCCCGTTGCTGGCTTGCCACTGGCCATTGATATGGCTGACCAGACGGCTGTCGACTTCCACCTCCATCGCCAGCCCCGCCAGTTCATCCGGCGTAATCGGATCGACAAAGTTCGGAAAGGCATTTTTTAATACAACCGGTTGTTTCTGCCAGTATTTTTCCAGAAACTCAGGCCAGTTAAGATTCAGTTGATAAGCCATGCTGCACACCCGTGAGAAAAAACAGGCCCGATTATAAAAGGATGAATAATCGGGCCGCTTTGTCATTGGTCAAGGCATAGTGCTTAGCCAGTAAAAATGCCAGTCTGGCAGGCAGCAACAAGATGCGCGGTTAACCGCTAATCACCGCAAAACGGCACGACGCCCGGCACAGTGAAACACTAACGAACCGCATTGCCGACGCCATTCACGCCAGACTGCCGCCGTTGCTCTTGATGACCTGCTGATACCAAAAGAAACTCTGCTTCCGGCGGCGTTCCAGCGTTCCCTGCCCGTCATCGTCGCGATCGACGTAAATGAACCCGTAGCGCTTCGACATCTGCGCCGTCCCGGCGCTGACCAGATCGATCGGCCCCCAACTGGTGTACCCCAACAGCTCGACGCCGTCGGCGATCGCCTCCCGCACCTGAATCAGATGTTCCTTCAGATACTGGATACGGTAATCGTCATGAATACTGCCGTCGGCTTGCGGCACATCTTTCGCACCCAGGCCGTTTTCAACGATAAACAGCGGTTTCTGGTAGCGATCGTGTAATTCGTTCAGCAAGTAACGCAGCCCTTCCGGGTCAATCTGCCAACCCCATTCGGAACTGGCGAGATGCGGGTTAGGGATCATCTTCATGATATTGCCCTGCGAGGTGGGATATTTCTCCGGTTCCGCCGTCGCGCACCCGCTCATGTAGTAACTGAAGGAAATGAAATCGACAGTTTCCCGCAGGTCGACGCTATCCTGTTCCGTCATCTGCAGATGGATATCGTTTTCCCGGAAATAGCGCTGTATCCAGTTCGGGTAGGTGCCCCGTGCCTGCACATCGCCGAAAAACAGCCATTCACGGTTGACGCGTTGGGCCTTCAACACATCCGCCGGCTTACAGGTGATGGGGTAGCGCACGCCGCCCAACAGCATATTGCCGATTTTCGCATCGGGAATTAGCTCGTGGCAGGCTTTCACCGCCCGTGCGCTGGCCACCAACTGATGATGGATCGCCTGATAAATCGCCTGCTTGGTTCGCTCGCCCCGCAGCCCGACACCGGTAAAGGGCGCGTGCAACGCCATATTGATCTCATTGAAGGTCAGCCAGTATTTCACCTTGTCGCGATAGCGGGAAAACACCGTACGCGCATAGCGCTCAAAACAGGCGATCGTCTCGCGGCCGCCCCAGCCGTCATACTTCTCGACCAACCCGTACGGCATCTCGTAATGCGACAGCGTGATCAACGGCTGGATGCCGTGACGAATCATTTCATCGAATAGCCGATCGTAAAACCGCAGCCCGGCTTCGTTCGGCTCCGCCTCATCACCATTAGGGTAGATGCGCGTCCAGGCGATCGACGTGCGCAGCACCTTGAACCCCATTTCGGCGAAGAGTTGGATATCCTCGGGATAGCGATGATAAAAATCGATGGCGACGTCCTTGATACCAGCGGGCCGATCCGCTCGCCCCGCCGCCTTACCGTGTATCCCATGCGGTTGCAGGTCGGACGTCGAAACGCCTTTACCCGCTTCGTCCCAGGCGCCTTCCACCTGGTTTGCCGCCAGGGAACCGCCCCATAGAAACCCGTCCGGAAATGTTTTTTGCATCGAGATTCTCCTCATCATGACGCTCGCCATCGACACAACAGGTGCGTTGTCGATTACTGGCGGTTGACATCTTTCCTCGGCGACACACCTCGCCGTCGCATAACCCGAAAACCTGTCGCTTCGCCATACGGTCGTTGCAAAACCGGCCAGACGGGAAACCCGATGCGCAGCCGGTGCGACGTTCACATTCGATACCGTGCGGACGATAGCACCTGAAAACCTGGCCGCGCACCGGTGTATCGCGGTACGACCAACGGCCTCAACGCCCCCGCAGACGATTGATATGAATAGTCAGAAACATGATTTCGTCCGTGGTCAGCGGACACTGATAGTGTTTTTCAACATAGTCATTCACCTTGATCGCGCTGGCATAGGCTTTGGGCATCAACTCCCTGATGCCCTGATAGATGCTGTCGTCCGCATAAGTGACCGTATTTCGGTTGAGCAAACGCAGCGCAAAAAACTTCAAATGCGTCACAAAGCGCTGATAATCCAGCGATGATTCGTCATAGGTGATACGCAGGTCATATTTGAGGATGGTCAGCACATCCTTGATGATGACGGCGCTCTGCATAGTGCTTTGCATGTCGCTGTTATTTTTGGCATTGGCCAAATGCAGCGCGATAAATCCGGCCTCATCTTCCGGCAAAGCGATCGCCAACCGTTGTTCGATCAGCGCCAGCGCTTCCATGCCGACGGAAAATTCGGGCGCGTAGAAACGCTTGATGTCCCAGAGCAGGAAATTCCTGATTTCCAATCCGTTTTTATGCCTCTGGATGGCGAAATTAATATGATCGCTGAGCGACAGGAACAACGTATCCTGCACGGTGATGGACAACCGCTGCTGCGCCAGCGTAATAATCTGCTGGACGACGGCCAGATACAGCGGCGGGATCTCGGCCAGCAGCCGGGAAAATACCTCGGTCAATCCTTCCGATTTTTTGACGAACTGGCTCTCTATCTGGCTGGCGTCAACGCGATCGCCCGGTTTTTTCCCAAAACCTATTCCCCGGCCGATCGCGACGATCTCCTCTTCATTTTCATTGAGAAGCAGGACTGCGTTATTGCTGAGCACTTTTTCCACTTTCATCACAGTCATCTCGCCAGTAAGCGACGTTACCCTTTAGGATAACGCGATAATGGTTTCGCCGACCTTCGGCTGCGGCGCCATGGGGTAGTCAACGGCGCGATAATCGTCGGCATTGATAACGATGACCGGCGTGGTGGCGTCATAACCGGCAGCCTTTATCGCCGCGAGATCGAACTCCAACAACAACTGCCCCCGGCTGACCCATTCACCTTGCGCCACCTTCATCTGATAATGGCGACCCTCCAACTGCACGGTGTCAATGCCGACGTGGATCAGCACTTCGGCGCCGGAACGGGAACGCAGCCCAATCGCATGTCCGCTGGCATAGACATTCACCACCTGACCTTCCACCGGTGAATACACGCAGCCTTCCTGCGGCCGGATCGCAACCCCCGGCCCAACGATGCCGGAGGAAAACACCTTGTCATCCACCGCGCTCAACGGAATGATTTCCCCCTGAATCGGCAAGCCCAGATTCTCGGCCACCGCGGCGCGCTTGCGCGCCGGCGCCGGCTGCACCGCCATCACGGGCTTGCCCGCCGTCTCCGTCGCGGGTTTGCTGTCTTCAAACCCCACCAGCAGCGTTAACACCAGGCTGACTCCAAACGCGATGGCGCACCCCAATACGAAACCGATAAACCCATCGCCGTAGAAAATCGGCAGCGTCAGCAGGCTCGGCATGCCCATCGAAATCGCCGAACTCTTCGCATACCCGACCACCCCGCCGCCAATCGCCGCCGCAATCACGGCGCAAATAAACGGCTTTTTCAATTTCAGCGTGACGCCGTAGACCCCCGGCTCGGTGATGCCGAACAACGACGCCACGAAGGTACTTCCCGCCAACGCCCGCAGTTTGGTATCCCGGGTTCGCAGCATCACCGCCAGCAACGCGCCGGACTGGGCAAACACCGACGGGCTGGACGATGCCTTAAGGAAACTGCGGCCCATCACCGACAGATCGTTGATAAACACACTGACAAACCCCCAGTGCACGCCGAAAATCACCAAAATCTGCCAGGCCGCAGCAATCAGCGCGCTGGCCAGAATCGGGTTAAATTCATAAATGGTGACGAATACCGAGGCAACCAGCTTACTGGCGCTGATGCCTATCGGCCCGATCGTCATCAGTGTCAGCGGCACCATAACCACCAGCAAAATGCACGGCGTCAGAATATTGCGCACGCTTTCATGGATCCGTCGGTTGAGAAAGCGCTCGGCGTGGGACATCACCCACACGGCAAGAATGATCGGCAGCACCGACGAGGTGTATTTCATCATCACCACCGGCATGCCGAGGAATGTCACCGCACGGCCGGCGTCGAACAACCCTTGGATGGTCGGGTAGACCAGTGCGCCGGCGATCGAAACCGCGACGAAAATATTGGTGTCAAATTTGCGTGCCGAGGTGATGGCCAGCAACATCGGCAAAAAATAGAACAGGCTGTCGGAAGCCGCATGCAGAATGACGAAGGTGCTGTCCTTGCCGCTGAGCCACCCCAGCGCCAGCACGATAGCCAATACCCCTTTCAGCACCCCGGCTGCCGCCATCGCGCCTAACAACGGCGTAAAAATCGAGGACACCAAGTCGACCAATTTGCCCAGCACGGAAGCGTTGCCGGTTGACGTCCCCGCCGTGTTGCGGTCGCCGGGGCTATCATTCAACAGGCCGGAAATTGCGCCGAACGCCCGATACACCTCGGGAACGCGATTGCCGATCACCACCTGGAACTGCCCGGCGCTGTTGACGGTGGTCACTACCCCGTCAAGCGCTTCGATCTCACTCACATCCGTTGCGCTGATAGCGCTACGCAACGTAAACCGCAGGCGCGTGGCGCAATGCACCAGCGTGGCGACGTTGTCCTCGCCGCCCACCAACCTCAGTAGGTCTCGGGCAAGAGATTGAGTATTCATGGTTATCCCCTTGTTCACCATTGATGCTCGGTTTTTTCGTCCTTGCATGAAAAAGCCAAAAAAAAACCTGATTCCCGTCATGCTGAGAACAACATGACGGGAATCAGGTTTCGCTCAGGTTGCCCTGATGACGTCCTTTAGCGGCTGTTATAGCGATTCACCGTGCCCGACTCAAGCGCCAGCGCTGCAATCTGTGATGAGTATCATCCTCGCCAGTCGGCCTCCCCGCTGGGGAAACGGCAGTCACCGCCGGAGCTTGCTGCTGATTGCCGCGCCATTCCTCGGGTTTAAAACGCACATTGCCACAGGCCGTGCTGACTGCAATAGCAAAACGCGCTGAAGCCGCGTTTGCAATTAAACTTGCAGCGGCTGCCCTTACACACTGGACGATCGCAGTACACATAAGCGTCATCATCCGCCAGTGAAAACGTCGCCCCGGGCTTACCGCCCGGTTTAAGGAATTTCAGTTGCCCGCCCTGAAACGTATAGAGATAAATCCACTCCAGATGATGTTCCACCGCCATCGGGTGCAGCGGTTCGCCCACGGTCACGCTGAGCACGTTGGCGTCGAAACCGCCGGAAACCTTCATGTGCGGCTGGTGCAGGGCGGCCAGCGGAGAATCCGCATCCTGTAGCGCCAGCGCCGTCATCGGCGCGCCGCAACAAGAGAAGGACGCACATGATAATGGCGATGTCGGTTGCACCGCGATCACCAACCGATGGCAGTGATCGCAGCGGTAAAACGCCGGCGCAGGGGTGTTGAAGGCGGGTTTGGTACTGTTGCGGATCCGGGTACTGCGCCGGGCAGAGACAGATTCCTCGCTCCCCTTACGCTGAGAGACCTCTGTCATTGCTATCCCTCGTACTGCTTCAGGATCTGACGGGCGGCGATATACACCATGATTTCATCGGTACCGCCACCGATACGGTTCACCCGCACATCGCGCCAAAAGCGGGAGATGCGGCTGTCATTGGTATAACCGAGCCCACCCAGGATCTGCATCGCATCATCGACGACTTCGCAGGCGGACTGGGCGCAGTAAAGCTTACACATCGGTGCCGACTGCCGCATCGGCAGCCCCTGGTCACACTCCCAGGCCACACGGTAGACAAAGTTTTTCATGTTCTGGATTTTGATCGCCATCTGGGTCAGCTTGAGTTGCGTCATCTGGAACTGGCCGATGGTTTTATCGAACTGAACACGCTGATTGGCATAGCGGGCGGCGTCTTCAAACGCGCATTCCGCCACCCCCAGCGAATGGGCGGCGATCACCAGCCGTTCGATATCAAAGTTTTCCATCATGTGGATGAAGCCCCAGCCCTCGCGGCCGACCATGTCCTCTTCCGACACCTCGACATTGTCGAGAAACACTTCGCAGTTGCTGATCATATGCCAGCCGACCTTGTGCAAATCATTGCGCTTGACGCCGGGGGAATTCGGGTCGAGCCACCACAGGGTAAAACAGCGTTTGGGATCTTCCGGTTCCGGATTGCGCGCCAGCACCAGCATATAGGGCAAATCTTTGGCACCGGTGATAAAGGTTTTCTGCCCGTTGAGGTACACCTTACCGTTTTTGCGGGTGTAGGTGGTGGCGATGCGGTTATTGTCTGAACCGGCCTGCGGTTCGGTGAACGCCAGTGAATAGGCCGGCACGCCGGTCAGCCCGGCCTCCGCCGTCATAGCCAGTTGCCGGGCATTACCGAAACGCTGCATGTTATGGATGCACTGCCCTTCGGTCATGATATAGGCCGGCGCGCCCATGCGGGCGATCTCCGCCAGTACCAGCATCTGCGTCGTCATATCCGCCGGTACGCCGCCCAACTCTTCGGGAATACCCAATAACCCGATGCCGCTGTCAGCCAGCGCCGTAAAGAATTCGCGGGGGAACCGGTGTTGTTCGTCGCATGTTTTGAAATAGGATTCAGGAAAGTCACGGCTGATCAGTTCCCGAATGCTGGCGAGCAGTAACTCCTGCTCTTCACTTAACGCAAAATCCATGATGCCTCCCGTTATTGGCTGGCGCACAGGGCATGATTATTTCCCGGCACACGTCGAATCTGTCGATAAACAGCATTAAAAAACAAATGAATTAAATACGCTTATTTTCAGGGCCAAGAATAAAACAGAAAGCATGAATACAGGATAGACGTTTTTGATAATCAATAGGACAAAACGAACACGGAAATTATTTCAACTTATAGGAGAAACACAAAAAACACGTTATGAAAAATACACCACGCATGTTTATTTTATGCAAATTTTCCCGACGAATTAAAAATTTGAGCTCGCTCCCAAAAAATAATCACCACACACAAAAACAAGACCAGCACCATAATTCAACCAATTGATTTTAAAATAAAAATAAATAAATGTTCGATTTATCCAGCGTTATGAGCCAAATGTCAATGGTTTGAATTTCCGCGCCGTACTTATACTTCCCTCAACCAAATAGAGGTAATAAACCATGAAAAAGTGATGCCACCTCATCATTTAACGTGTTATTCACATCCGTGAAATACGAATTAAAAGAAAGGGAAATCAATACTGTCGCCCCGCCCTAAATTCGAAATATTACGGGTCAGTGGTTTATTGCTCCTGTACTTATCGTTAATTGATAATACGTAGAGGCAAGCATATGGCAATATTATCAGAACGCGCGTTGGCAGAGCTGAAGGAAAAAGTCCGCCGGGTCACTGAAAATGATCTGGAGGAATTACAGCTGGAAGTGGAAAGGACGAATGTATTTCCGGATGCCTATTACGATGTCTGCCGCAAGAATGATTTATTCCGGTTGGCTATCCCGGAAGAATTTGGCGGCATGGGGCTTAATTGCGAACAATTTTTTTCCGTCATGGAGGAGTTCTGCCGCGGCCCAGGTGGCATGCGTATGAACCTGCACCACGCCAACGGGTTGAACTGGCGTATCCTCTACGATCATGGCGCCCAGGATCTGCGGGCCAAATGGCTGCCGAAGCTGGCCAATAAGGACGCCTACATCAACTTTGCCCTGACCGAAGCCGGGTGCGGATCCGGCGCGGATATCCGCACCACCGCAGTACGCAAGGGTGATAAATACATCCTGAACGGTTCCAAGACGCTGATTTCCCACACCGATATCTCCGATGCGTCCTATGTCATCGCCGTTACCGACGAGAACAAACGCAAGAAAGGCGGTCTGACGGCGTTCTTTGTGGAAACCAATACGCCGGGCTACTACATCGACCCGATGCCGCACATGATGGGTTGCCGCGGCGCCGGTCACGCCTACCTACGGTTTGAAAACTGCGAAGTCCCGGCTCACAACATCATGGGCAAAGAAGGCGACGGGCTGGATATCTTCATGAACGCGCTGGCTCACTCCCGCGCCATGATTGCCGTCACCTGTTTGGGCATGTCCCAGCGCTTCCTGGAACTGGCCATCGCCCGCGCCAAGGATCGCGTCACCTTCGGCAAACCGCTGACCGCGCGTCAGGCCATTCAGCAGACGCTGGCGGATATGGGCACCCAGGTGCACGCGCTGCGCGTCATGCTGCAAGACTGCGCCCGTAAGTTCGACCGCGGCGAAGACATCGAAATGGTCTCGGCCATGTGTAAATTGCACGGCATCGATACGGTACGCACCGTCTCTGACGGCTGTTTGGAAATCTTCGGCGGTATCGGTTACTTCGAAGACAACCCCTACGGCCCGGTAGAACGCATGTACCGCGACGCCCGCGCATTGTGGTTCGAAGAAGGGCCGCGCACCGTGCAGCGTCTGACCATCGCTCGCCCGCTGATTGAAAGCAAGGGCGTCATCAAATAACGCACCCATTGGCCCCGGCAAACCTGTCGGGGCCATGTTGTGGTGCCCAATGACGCGCGTAATGCCGTCCACCTGAACGGGCTGGCGGGACATCTCGGGTAAACGACGCCTGCGGGGACGACGCTTCCCCCTGCGGTCATCCGTCCCCCCCGTCCTCCCCCTCTCGCTTCAGGTCAAATGTCTTCATCTTCGTGGTCGCCATCGGCGGCCATTCCTGATTTCACGCGGGAGTCATCATGAGCACATCAATAGGAAACCGACGCTGGGGTATCGTCGTTCTGCTGATTATCGACTATTTCGTCATGTTCGTAGCCCGAAGCGGTATGTCCATGTGCGGTCCAGCGCTGATGCAAGAATATGGCTGGAGCGCCACCCAATTCGGCTGGGTCTCCACCGCCTTCTTTATCGGCTACGCCATCACCATGCTGCCGGCCGGCATGCTCGCCGACCGTTTCGGCGGCGGCATCGTACTGATGACCGGCACGCTGTGGTGGGCCATCTTCACCTTTCTGACACCGCTCGGCACTACGTTGGGCACCATGATGGCGCTGCGTATTTTGGTCGGCATCGGGCAAGGTTTGCTGGTGCCGGCCAACTTTTCGTTGCTGTCGAACTGGGTCACTCGCAACGAATCCGGCAAGGGTACCGGGTTGTTGCAAATAGGTTGTCCAGCCGGCATCGCCGCCGCCATGGTGATCGCCGCCTGGATTATTCAAACCTGGGGATGGCAACATGTGTTCTATCTGCTGGCCGCGCCGGGTCTCGTCTGGTGCCTGCTGTGGTGGCGCATGGGCAGCAATCGCCCGCAGCAAGACCGACATATCAGCCCGACGGAACGGGCCTACATCGAAGCCGGTCAAAAACCTGACGCACATACCGCCGACGATGAGGAGCATCCCATCACCCGTCGCGATATTCTCTCCACCCCGTCGGTTTGGTGCTGTTCGTTGTGCTACTTCTGCACTAACTATCTGTTTTTCCTGTTTATGACCTGGTTGCCCACCTACTTCGCCATGGGACGCGGCATCAACCTGAAACAGAGCGCTATTCTGTCGATGCTGCCGTATCTGGTCGCCATCCTCGCCTATCCGCTGGGCGGCGTGGTGACGGACGGCGCGGTTCGCCGGCTGGGGCAGAGCGCGGGCCGCAAGCTGACCCCGATGGTCGGGCTGCTGCTGGCCGGCATATTTCTGATCCTCGGCACCCGCGCCAACAGCCTGTGGAATGCTGCGGCGCTGATCTCGGCCTCCAACTTTTTCCTGTGTTTCACCATGGGTGCGCACTTCTCGATTCCGATGGTGTTTTCTCGCCGCAATACCGGGATGCTAGTCGGGCTCAACGGCGTATTCGGCACTACGGCGGGTATTCTCGCGCCGGTTTTCTCCGGTCTGATCATCGACCTGACCGGGCAGTATGAATACGCCCTGTATCTGGGTGCGACGCTGGCCATCATCGGTGCATTGTTTATGTGGATGGCGCGGATCCAACCGATCACCCGCAAAGATGCACAGCACCGATCGCTGCATCACGCTGGGTAATGACGACACCGGTGCGACTGCGCGGATTTTCGCCATTCGCACCGGTGAAGAAAATCGAATAAGTGCATAATTATCAATGGTTCGACAATAAGGGAATCACCATGAATACCACCATTCCTGCCTATGCGCTCTATGGCGAACAGTCTGAACTAAGCTGGGAAAACTTCTTTAATGTGGAACATTTGTCTTTTCGCTCCCGGTCGCTGAACTGGAAGGTGTCGCCCCATGTGCACGAATCCCTGCTGCAAGTGTTGTTCATCCAGCAAGGGGACGTGGATGTGTTGTTGAATTACACCCGTTTCAAGGCACATGCCCCGTGTCTGATTCTGATCCCCGCCCAAACGGTACACGGGCTGGAATACACGCCGGATTCGGAAGGACTGACCATCACTGCCTCCCAGAAACCGCTGGAATCGACCATCGCGCTGCTGGCGCCGAATGTCATGAAACTGGTCGATACCCCGTGCATCATTTCACTGGCGCAAACACCGGATGATTGCGAGGTGGTGCAGGGCTACTATCAGGCCATGGTGCGCGAACTGCGTATCCCCAACATCAACCAGTTCGCCATGGGCATGTCGCTGTTGACCTCGCTGTTTTTGCACCTTGCCCGCATCAGCGGTCAGGTGGTGGAACCGCAGGAATACGAGATCTGTTCGCGCAAGACAGCGCAAATCAACAAGTTTCTGCAATTGGTCGATCAGCGTTTCCGCCAGCGTCTGTCGGTTAACGACTACGCCTGCAAAATGGGCATGTCGCCGGGCCACCTGTCGCGGTTGTGCCGGGAAGCACTCGGCATGTCGAGCCTGGATGTGATCAATATGCGGGTAATTCAGGAAGCGCAACGCGATCTGGTGTATACCGCCAAAACCATCAAACAGCTGGCGGCTTCGCTCGGCTTCAACGACGAGGCCTATTTCACCCGCTTCTTTCACAAGCACGCCGGCGTTAGCCCCACCCAGTTTCGCGAGCTGGCGGTCAAACAGATCGTGTTATCAGAAAATGTGCCCAACGCGACGCCGGCCCACAACGCCAAAGGCCGCGTTGACGAAGAAGAAGAGGAAGACACTCGGCAGTTAACGTTCGCCTGAAGGCATTCCCTGCAACCGCCTGACTCAGACGAGCAGGCACACTAAAAAACCCCCGGCGCGTCATAACGCCGGGGGTTTTTATTGTCAGCGTTAAACCAACTCCTCGGGAGGTGGTGATTGTTCCTGTGAGGCTCTAGCCTGAAGAAAGCCCATGCGTAAATGTTTCATCTTACACTTTGATGATTCAGAGAGACTGTGAGGTTTTTTCCTCGGTAATGCATTCGAGAAGAAGGCTAAAGAGTGGCGAATAAAGATGTTGGCCCCCTTTCAGGGGGCTACATCAAAGCCGCCTTCTTTGAAGGCGGCTTTTTACTAGACATGCAGTGAGGTGTCGGAAATCGCCGTCGGCTCTTCCGCCAAACCGAGGCGCTGGGCGATATCCTGCCGCAGCAGGTACTTTTTGATTTTCCCCGACGCAGTGCGCGGCAGATGATCAATCACCACCAGATGCTCGGGGTACTTGTATTTGGCGACACGCTTGCGGCAGAAAAACGCAATCACTTCCTCCAGCGTCAGTATGGCGCAGGACTCTTGCAACACCACATAAGCACAGGTGCGTTCCCCCAGACGTTCATCCGGCATGGCGACGACGCCGGCATCGCGCACCCGCGGATGCTGCATCAGAATCTCTTCCACTTCACGGCTGCTGATGTTCTCGCCGCCGCGCACGATGATGTCCTTCTTGCGGCCGGTGATCTTGATGTACCCCGCTTCGTCCATCCGGCACAGATCACCGCTGTAATACCAGCCGTCTTCATCCAGCGCACGCGCCGTCAATTCCGGCTCGTCCAGATACCCCATAAACACCTGCGGGCCGCGAGAGGCTTCCTCGCCTTCTTCGCCGCAGGGCACCGTCTGGTGCTGCTTGTCGACCACCCGGATTTCCACCCCGGCGACGGCGGTGCCGTCGGTGTTGACCACGCGAGACAGCGGATCATCCAGCTTAACCACCGCATGAGGCGAGCTTTCCGTCGCGCCATACACGCTCAGCAGTTTGATGCCGGCTTGCAGGCAATCGCGGGTGATTTTTTTCGGAATGGTGGTGCCGCCGCACAAGAAAAAGCGCAGCGACGACAGGTCGTAGGGGTGTTGCTGTACGGTGCACAGCAAATCGTAAACGAACGGCGTCGCCCCCAGCACACAGGTGCAGTGTTCCCGTTCCAGCAGTGTGAGGCAGTGCGTCGGGTTGAAGATATCCAGCAACACGCTGCGCCCTCCGATGAGAAACGGCAGGGTGACGCCATGCAGAAAACCGGTGGCGTGCGCCAGCGGCGCCGGCATCAGGATGGTGTCCATCCAGTTGAGATTCAGGGTGGAAGCGTAAGCACGCTCGCTGGCGAGAATATTGTTGTGGGTCAGCATCACCCCCTTCGGCACCCCTTCCGTACCGGAAGTGAACAGTACCGCGGCCAACTCGTCACCGTTGACGCTGACCGGTTGCGCCAACGGCGGATAGTCCTGCAACAGTTGGCTGAGCGCCGGCGTCGAGGTCGCGGGGGCCAGTTTGTCCACTGCCACCAGGTGTTGCAGGTGCGGCAGTTGATCCCGCAATGGCGTGACCAGCTCCAGCGGGTTGGTGTTTTTGAAACGGGTCGGCACGAACAACACCCGCGCCTGACTTTTGTTGAGGGTCCAGATCAGTTCGGTTTCCCGGTAGGCCGGCAGCAGCGGAACCGACACCGCGCCGACTTTCAGACAAGCCAGATAAATCAGCGTGAATTCGCTCCAACCGGGAAGCTGAAACGCTACCCGATCGCCCGGCTTAATGCCGCACGCCAACAGATAGGACGCCAGGCTACCGGCAGCACTGTCCAGTTCAGCGTAGGTATAGGCGGTTCCCTGATTGTCGATTACCGCGGTCTTGTCGGGCGCGGCCTTCGCTGCCTGGTGCCAGTAGTCGCCAAGCGACGCATCTCCCCAATAACCCATCCGCCGGTACAAAGCCCGGCGTTCGGCGTTAAATTTGATTGTGACAGTCATTATGTTGTCTCTGTTATACACAGCAGAACTCTCGCGGGATGCGTTGCTCCTCTACCGGTTATCGGGGGAAACACAAGGGGAGAGGCCTCCCCCTGCGAGCGTCCCGCGCATACCGGTGGGTGGTAACACAGCGCACGATACCCTGTCGTTCCATCATCACTTGCCGACACATCGAACCGTCTCAACCGGCGGGAACATCGCTGTCGGCCTCTGTCCATTCCCACCGCCGGCGCCGATGGCCCCGGCAGGTCACATCAATCAACCAAAGCGGAACTCAATACCGAACGTGCCCTGGGGGTACTCCCATTTTTCCAGGATCGTATCGCCGCACAGGATCCGGCAAGTGCCGCACTCCAGGCAGCCGGCGTAATCAAAGTGGATATTGCCTTCGCTATCCTGCTTGTAGAGCCCGGCCGGGCAAGCCTTCACCAGTTTGTTAAACTGATCTTGCGCCGGTTTATCCACCAGCACGATATGCGGATTCCCTTCATCCACATGGAACTTGTTGATGCCCAGTTTGACGTCAACATTGACGCTATTTTCGTTGCTCATAGCGCTGTCGCCCCCTTGATGCCATCTTTCAACAGGTTCATCAGCCCTACCTTTTTAGCGCGGCCCATGATTTTCGAACCCATGGACTTGCTGGGGCTGCCATCAATCACAAACAAGTCGCTCATGATGCCGGCGACCATCTGCGGATACTGAGTAAACATGCGCGGGTTTTCCATCATTGCCGGCAGCTTGCGGTAACGCTGCATGTCCTGCAGCACAAAGCTCTGCTCCAGTTTTTTCCGGTACCCGGCCAGCCCGGCGGCGGAAAAGTCCTGCGTGCTCTTCGCTTCGATAGCGGTCTGCGCGGCGGCTTCTGCCGAGGCGATGGCCAAATCCATACCACGGACGGTAAAGCCCATGTTGAGACACAATCCGGCCGCGTCCCCAACAATCATCACGCCGTCGCTCGCCAGCTGCGGCACCATCTCCAGCCCGCCTTCCGGCACGACGTGCGCGGAATATTCTTGTAATGTGCCGCCCTGAATCAGCGGACGGATAGTCGGGTGCTGTTTAAAGTCTTCCAGCATCTGCGGCACGCTCTTGGTGGCGTGCTCGATATCGCCCAGACCACAAACCAGCCCCAATGAAATCGTATCCCGGTTGGTGTAAAGGAATCCGCCGCCCATCAGGCCGTTTGACGGCGATCCGGCGAACAGCCAGGCCGCGCCTTCACCGGCAGCAAGATTAAAACGATCTTCGATCACGGAGGACGGCAGCGCGATCAGCTCTTTCACGCCGACGGCGTAATGATGCGGCGATGATTTCTGTACCATGCCGATAGATCGGCCCAACAGCGAATTAACGCCTTCGGCCAGAATCACGATGTTGGCTTCCAATACGTCGTCGCCCGCCTGCACGCCGACCACCCGGTTGCCCTCGCGCACCAGTGAATCGACACGAACGCCGGGAATAAACTGCGCACCGGCTTCTTCCGCTTTTTCCATCAGCCACGGGTCGAACAGATTACGCAATACGGTGTAGGAGGCTTTCGACGCGATATCCGGCTGCTCGCTGTGGTAATCCATCGTGACGGCGCTGTCTTCGGTGAGAAAAGAGATCTTCTCCCGGGTCACTTTGCGCTCGACCGGTGCTTCTTGCGCAAAGCCCGGTATGATTTTTTCCAGGCTGTGCGCGTACAGACGCCCGCCGGTCATATTCTTGCTGCCCGCCGTGTTGCCGCGCTCAACCACCAACACATCCAACCCGGCTTTCGCCATCACATATCCGGCGACGCAACCGGCAACGCCGGCGCCGACCACGATGGCATCAAATTTTTCTTCCGACATTGCTTCGGCTCCCTTAATCCCGCCACCGGTAAAGCAGCGGGACATGCGTCATTAACGGGTCAACTGCTCAATCAGGGCGGGGATGACTTTGTAGATGTCCCCAACCAGACCGTAGTCGGCGTATTTGAAGACCGGCGCATTCTTATCCTTGTTGATGGCGACGATGGTTTTCGCGCTGTTGCCGCCCACCATGTGCTGGATCTGGCCGGAAATACCCAGCATCAGATAGAGATCGGATTTCAGCAGCACGCC
Organism: Musicola keenii; assembly: GCF_014855505.1. NCBI lineage: Bacteria > Pseudomonadati > Pseudomonadota > Gammaproteobacteria > Enterobacterales > Pectobacteriaceae > Musicola > Musicola keenii. The sequence goes on from NZ_JAAWVW010000009.1 coordinate 19,554, forward strand.
GGAAACGCCGATGTAGCGTTCGCGTTCCATCCAGTGTTCGCCTTCGGCGATCGGACGGGAACAGCCGACTTCCGCGCCGATCACATTCGCCAGGTTCTGCACCATGCTCAGATCGGTCTGAGCGGCCAGACCGCGGCCGACGCCGATCACACGTTTGGCTTTGCTCAGGTCGACGCTGCTCAGCGATTTGGCACGACGTTCCTTGCACAGGATTTCCTGACGCGGCGCGACATAGCTGGCCTGATACACCGGGCAGTCGTGTGCCGGGTTGGCGGCGACAGGTTCCAGCGCACCAGGTGCCAGCGTCACGATGGCGATCGCGGTATTGATTTTTTCACGGCCGAAGGCCAGGCCGCCGTACATGCGGTGTTCAGCAAATACGCCGTCATCCGTCACGCTCAAGGTGGTGACATCGTTAACCAACGCGGCATTCAACAGAATGCTCAGACGTGCAGCCAACGCTTTGCCGCGTTTGGTGGCGGACAACAGGATCAACGACGCGGTACGGGCGCCGTCCGCCGGTTTTTCTACTACGGACGCCAGCGTCTCGGCATAGTTTTCAATCCGCTGATTTTCCGCATTCACACCCAGTACGTAGAGCGCATCCGCACCCAACGGTTTCACCGCCGGCACTACGCCGTCATGCTGAACCAGTGCGTCGACACGTTCGCCCCATTGACGTGCGCCGGCCATCAGGTCGGCATAGCGATCGGTGTTATCGCTGAACACCCATACATTGGCTAATTTACTCATGGTGATTTTTCTCCGTCCGGGTTAGTTCAGCACTTTCTTCAGATGTTCAGCCAGTTCGGCCACCGCTTCCGGTGAATCGCTTTCAATGATGATATGTTTGCGTTCAGCCTGAGGCGGCACATGGATGGTGGCCAGTTCGGTAAAGGGCGCGCTCGGCGTCCACTCGACATCGCCGGCTTTCCACTGCGTAACCGGTTTTTTCCCGGCGCCGAGGATGGCTTTCATGGTAGGAATGCGGGGCACGTTAATATCGGACGTCACACACAGCACCGCCGGCAGCGTCAACTCCAGCACCTCGACTTCTTCTTCCAGCGTGCGTTCGACGATGACGCGATTACCGTCCAGTTGGATGCTACTGACCGCATTGATGGTCGGTACCTGCAACAGTTCCCCGGCCAACAGACCCACCTGCTGGGCGTACAGATCGCCGGAGCCTTCGCCGAATAGCATCAGATCGAACCCGATTTTACCTGCGGCGGCAACGATCGCCTGCGCGGTGTCTTTGGGCAGCGCGTTTTCCAACTGTGCGTCCTGAACCAGATAAAGTTCATGCGGGCCGCGTGACAACACGTCCTTACGCACTTTGGAGTTATCCAGGTACTTGCCGCCGACACAGAGCGCCGCGACCTGGCCGTCGTCACCCACCAGTTGGGTAGCGGCTTCAATGGCATTGAGATCAAACTGACTGATTTTGGCGTCCGCGCGATCGAAATTCAGCGTCCGATCTGCAGTAACCACAATGTCTTGCTCTTCGGGTACCAGCTTGAAGCAGGTTATAATTTTCATGGTATCTCCTATCGTCAATCACGAATATTGGGGTTGGCGGTGAAGGCGTCCGTACCTGAATGACGATAAGCCAATGGGCAAACGGAACAATTCAGATAGATGCCGGTCGCCGGCAATAAAGAAAATGGAGAGATGTTTGATTGACTCATGTTTTTCTCCGTATTAAAGACTCTCTATAACGCTGCGCCCCAATGTTGGATGGGGAATACAACCGGGTATAGAAAACTCTTTCTCTCAAAGGAATCTACTAGGTTGATATATTGATGCCGCCGCCAATAAAATACGACATGATAATATGTTTTCGTCACCAACTATCTTGCAGAAAAAAATGCCAACCCAGACAATGTGTTAATTAATTGTTTTCTGTTTATCTCCACTCTGTGGAAGATAAAGAAAAAAGCGTGTTATGTCATCGCAATGATGAAATATAAAATAACGCCAGTAAGTTGTGATGGTCATCATGTTTATTTCGATATACTCTTTTTTTTCTTTGATGGTTTCAATTCAAAATAAATATCTCGCCGCATTATGAATGTTATATGTTCGTTTTGTACTCCTCTCACCACCCATTTCATAGTTTTTATGCATGAATCTATAGATTTTATTAATGAAAAATAAAAACATCCATTATTTGCACCAGTGCACAATCTTGCATTCCATACAAACAATCTTGTTTTGGGGTTGGTTTTTTTCGTGTTATATATTGTTTCCAGCTACTCGATTGAACCATTCAGTAATTGACTTGCAGCTTACAGCTACATGGGGAAGTCATTATGTATCAGTGCAACTTTGATAATAGAACGGATTCCATCTTTGAAAACGGCTTGACGCCAAAACTCTCCCGCTATGTTATTAGCGATGATCCCAACTGGGAATCCGGTCATCATGTTCATGAAGCTGAAACCGAGTTGATTTATGTCAAAAAAGGCGTGGTTAATCTCACGATTGATTCCTCCAGCTATATTGCCCGCGCCGGCGATATCATCGTGATAGAGCGCGGCAGCCTGCACACGGTGGCCTCCGACGCCGCCTCCCCCGCCACAACCTGTACCTGTGCCATCTATGGATTTAAAATCAACGGGATGGAAGAAGGCCAGCTCATGCCGCCGCATTCATGCCCCGTCGCCTCCATGGTGAAGAACAAAGACGTCATCAAAAGCATCTTTCAGGAAATCAGTTTACTGTTGCCACGCCAAGGCAATAACGCCTCGTCGTTGGTCTATGATGCGTTTAGTTACGCACTGGCCGTGCTTTATTATGAAAATTTCAAAAATGCCGGCCGCTCCGAACTGAGCTATATCAAAAAAGATGTCCTAGTCAAAGATATTTTAGTTTATCTTAACAGTAATTATCGGGAAAAAATCACGCTGGAGCAATTAGCGAAAAAGTTCCGCGCCAGCGTCAGCTATATTTGCCACGAATTCACCAAAGAATACCATATATCGCCCATTAACTATGTTATTAAACGTCGGATTACCGAAGCGAAGTTTTCATTGACCAACACCGAGCTTTGCCTGAATGAAATCTCATTTAAAGTCGGATACGATAATGTCGATCACTTCACAAAACTCTTTATCCGGCATGTCGGTTGTTCGCCATCAGAATACCGGAAGCAGTTTAAAAATGACCTCGGCAGTCTGGAATATATGACGCAGTTTGACGATAGTGAAGAAATTCTGATTTAACCTTACTCCCCATGCCCCGACACACGCTGTCTGGGCATTCTATTTTCTTATCTGCCGCATCAACACGTTGAATAACCCTATATTAATGATTAAAAAATACGTCCATCATTATGGAAAACCCTGCTCGGAAATAACACTGTAGGTGTAAGAGGTCATTATTTAACAGAAGGACAGCGGCATATTTCATCTCTGTCGAAATAAAATTTCCCATAAAATTACCGGCCATCATTCGAGTTGCAGAAAAGCGGCAAGTGAGTGAACCACGAGGGTACGACCCCGGTAAGTCATTCGAATGACCCAATCCACCGGCAACATGAAGTATGGCAGGTACTTATACTTGCGATATGCCACACCAGATGAAAAGAAAAGCCCAAAAGAACATGGGTGGGGAGAAGGGAAAAGGATACCTACAGCAAAAAAGCGACAGGCAGTAATACCTGTCGCAACAGCATGGCGGTTCACCCGTAGAGAGTGAACCACACTGAGGATGCTTACTTGTCCTGATAATCTTTCAGGATCTGACGACCGGCGATATAAATCATGATTTCGTCGGTACCGCCGCCGATACGTTCGCAACGCACATCACGCCAGAAGCGGGAAACGCGCGCATCGTCGGTATAGCCCAGGCCGCCCATGATCTGGATCGCATCGTCGATGACTTCCAGCGATGTACGGGCACAGTACAATTTGCACAGTGCGGCGCTGGTACGCAGCGACTGGTGCATATCCGCCTGCCAGGCCACTTTCATCACCATATTGCGCATGTTTTCGATTTTGATCGCCATCAGCGCCAGTTTTTCCTGGATCATCTGGTTATGGCCGATCGGCTTGCCGAACGCGATACGCTGGTTGGCATAACGGGCGGCATCTTCAAACGCACACTCGGCAAAGCCGGCGCTGCGCGCGGCGTTGATCAGGCGTTCCATTTCGAAGTTGTACATCACGTTCAGGAAGCCCATGCCTTCTTCGCCGACCATATCGCTTTCATCCACCTCAACGTTGTCCAGGTAGACTTCGCAGGTGCTCAGCATATGCCAGCCGATTTTATGCAACGGGTTGATCTTGATGCCCGGCTTGTTCGATTCCACCCACCACAGGGTAAAGGCTTTCTTCGGATCTTTCGGCTCAGGATCACGCGCCAGCACCAGCATGTAGGGGTACTCCTTCGCCCCGGTAATGAAGGTTTTCTGGCCGTTCAGATACACTTTACCGTTTTTGCGCGTATAAGACGTACTGGCACTGCTGTTGTCTGAGCCTGCGCCCGGTTCCGTCAACGCCAGCGCATAAGCCGGGTCGCCGGTGGCCAGCGTGCTTTCCGCCGTTTTGCGCAGCTGCTCTGCCGAGCCGAACCGGCGCATACTGTGAATACATTGCCCGTTGGTGATCAGGAATGCCGGAGCACCGCATTTCGCCACTTCCATCAGCGCCAGCATCTGGGTGACATAGTCAGCCGGAATGCCGTTATATTCTTCCGGCACGCCCAACAGGGAAATACCGTTATCAGACAACGCTTTCATAAACTCTTTGGGATAAGTCCCGGTCTGATCGCATGTTCTGAAATACTCTTCCGGGAAATTATTGGTAATTAATTCCCGAATACTGGCAAGCAACAGTTCTTGCTCTTCGGTTAAGGCAAAGTTCATCTTCTTTACTCCTGTTATTGATCTGCTTCAGGCAAAACAAATCCCATGACTTTGTCGTGAAACATTCTTTCATCCATCAACTTCAGATCGCCGGAAATAATTGGCGTGAAGTCCATTTGGGCCAAAACGTCTTTTTCCAGATCGACACCGGGCGCAATTTCGACCAAATGCAAGCCATCTTCTTTCAAGGTAAATACCGCACGCTCAGTGATATAACGAACGTCGAGGCCACGCTCCAGCGCCGTTTTCCCGCTGAAGGTAATTTCCGGTATTTCTTTAATGAATTTTTTAACTTTCCCTTCCTGGGTAATACTCAGTTTTCCATCACCCACCGCAGTTTTCAGGCTGCCGGCGGTCAGGGTGCCGCAGAAAATAATTTTCTTCGACGTGGCGCTGATATCGATAAACCCGCCGGTTCCCATGATCTTGCCATTGAATTTATGTACGCCGACGTTACCGTGTTGGTCGATTTCCGCGAAGCTCAGATAGCACACGTCCAGACCACCGCCATGGTAGAAGTCAAACTGCGAGGTCATATCCAGAATAGCGCGCGTATTCACATTGGCGCCGAACGCTACGCCCTGGGTGGTGATACCGCCGATCGGGCCGGTTTCCACCGTCAGAACGAAGTCATCTGCACATCCTTCCTCACGCGCCACCAGACCGATACCATCAGCAATCCCTACCCCCACGTTACCGACCGCGCCTTTACGCATTTCAAACAGGGCACGACGGGCAACCAGTTTGCGCTGGTTAAGCGGGATATCCATTTTGGTGCTGTCATCCAGCGTGAAGTCGCCGGAAATGAAGCGATTGACCGGCGCGCCGCCATAGAGCTGGGTCTGCGCGGAATCGACAACCACGATGTCCACCAGATAGCCGGGAATTCGCACCGATTTGGGGTGCAACGTGGCTTTCTTCACCATTTTCTGGACTTGCATCATCACGATGCCGCCATTGTTGTGAACCGCCTGCGCGATCACCAATGCATCCAGATACATCACTTCGTCTTCAAACGAGGCATAACCTTCGCTGTCGCAGGTGGTGGCGCGGATAAAGGCGATGTTCGGCGCAACGGCCTTGTAATACAGGTATTCCTGATTGTCGATTTCGACCAGTTTGATCAGCTCTTCTTTGGTGACTTCATTGAGCTTCCCGCCCTGTTGGCGTGGGTCGACGAAGGTGCCGATACCGATGTTGCTCAGGATACCGGGCTGGTGCGCCGCGGCGGCGCGCAGGGTCTGGGTCAGCACCCCTTGCGGATAGTTGTAAGCAACAATCTTGTTTTGCTCAGCCAGATCAGAGATACGCGGCGACTGCCCCCAGTGGCCGCACAGTGCCCATTTCACCAGGCCCTCTTTCGCCAGCGGGCTGATACCGCGCTCGGCGCGATCCCCCAGGCCGGTCGGGCTGATCAATGACAAATTACGCGGCGACTGCGTATTTTGATATCTTTCGGACAGCGCGGTGATTAATGTCGTGGCTTCAAGGATGCCGCCGCCGGCGCCTAATACGCAAAGCGTGGCTTCATCCGGAATATATTTAACAGCTTCTTCGGCAGATAGTACCGGGACCCTGCCATTGACTCTTTTCGGTTTTTCCAGCTTCATAATTACTCCTGATTCAGGCCGAATTGAATTATTTTTCTATTCAAAAATGTGACACAACGAAGCGACATTAAATAACGCATTCCATGTATGACTTATACGTAATAAATACGCGGTGATTTTTGAATAAAAATATCCCTACCCATAGACTCATCAATAATAATTCGTCTATTTCCCGTTTATTGATAATGAGCAGGCGTTCGTGCTTATTACATTAAAATATTCATTAACGCTTAGAGCCTATCCCATTAGGACTATTTCACTTGCCATTTTAGCCCTGGGCTGTGCTCGAAACCCTCACGTACTTCCGGTACGCTCCGGTTTAACTGTTCGATATTTCTTTTATTCAGGCGCCTTGCGACGCCCGAATATTCACCTTCATTCACATCGATTTAGGCTTCATGCAAAATCGTCAGCACCGCTCGCAAATCCTTAATAGCGATCTGACCCGGTGCGGATGCTTTTTTCAGTGCGCCGAATGTGGCCGCAGACCCGAATACTTCACCCGCTAACCGCGAAATCACCCCGGTTTTGGACATCGACATGGTAATGATTGGGCGATCCGCATGCAGCTCGGACATCTCCTGCGTGGCCAACAACAGCGTCAGCACATCGCTCTTGTTCTGCGGCATCAGAGCAATTTTGGGAATATCCGCGCCCAGTTCCTGCATCCTGCACAAACGCTTGATGATCTCGTCCTTCGGCGGCGTCTTGTGGAAATCATGGTTGGACATCACCACTTTGACCCCTTTGGCATGGGCATGGGCGATGGTTTCACTCACCAGTTGGTCGCCGGTAAACAGCTCCAGATCGATCATGTCCACCAGACCGCTGTCAATCAGCCGCTTATTCAACGCGATATAGGCTTGCGGGGCGATCTCTTTCTCGCCGCCTTCTTTCGCGGTGCGAAACGTAAAGAGAATCGGCTTGTCGCTAATGATGGTACGCAGCTTGTGGGCCGCATCCAGCACACTGTCGATGTTATCCAGATTATTAAAATGATCGATGCGCCATTCCAGGATGTCGAAGTCGAAATCTCGGTAGTAATGCGCTTCCGATTCCACGGAAGACACCTCTTTCCCCATCAATGACACGATAATTTTGGGGGCGCCTTCCCCAATCACCAGATTCTTCACAGTTACGGTTTTCATGCTGTTCTCTTCGGTTGATGCCCCGCTCAGGGAGTCATAATGTTTACTTCAGCCAGTCTGGCGCACCGCGGCGGCATACGCCATCCTAGCCGGGCCAAGGTCGCCGCGTTAATACGCCGGGGCGGGCTGAACGCACAGCATGTCGCTCAGGCGCCCACGGTCAACCGGCGATAACCGGGTTATTTCCCAGTGAACCCCATGGCCTCTTTAATATATTCCAGCGGGAAGTCTTTACCGGTCCAGAGTTTGAACTGTTCAGCTCCCTGCCACAGCAACATACCGTAACCATCGACAGTCTTACAGCCAACGTCCTGCGCCATCTGCAGCAATTTAGTGATATGCGGGTTATACACGCATTCCGTCACCAGCAATTCCGGGCGCAGCATGGTTTTGTCTGTAACCGGGCTTTCATTTTCCAGCGGTTTCATCCCCAGCTTGGTTCCGTTGGTCAGGATGTCGGCGGTGGCGATGGCATCGGCAAACGCTTGTTGGTCGCCCAAGTCGTGAACGGTCACGGTACAGTCGGTGTTTTCATTCACCCGTTTGGCGAAATCGAGTGCTTTGTCGTAGAACTCATCCTTGCGGTTGAACAACTTGATGGCCTTGATGCCTTCGATCGCCGCCTGAGCGCCAATCGCGGTGGAGGCACCGCCGGCACCCACCAACACCATGGTTTTGCCCTTGATATCAAAACCGCTTTCCTTGATAGCGCGGATATGACCGGTACCGTCGGTGTTGTAGCCCTTGAGATAACCGTTGTCGTTCACAATGGTATTGATGGCCCCCACCAGCTTGGCGGCTGGGGTCAGTTCATCCACATATTCGCAGGCCAACTGCTTGTTGGGCATAGAAACACCCGTACCACGCATCTTCAGCGCCTTAAGACCTTCGATAGCCATCGGGAAGGATTCGTTATCCACTTCAAACGCCATATAGGTATAAGGCAGGCCTTCTTTATCGAGCGCTTTATTCTGCATTTCAGGCGAAAGACTGTGTCTGATGGGGTAAGCCATCAAGCCGATCAGTTCATATTTTGCAGTTACATCCATTATAAACTCCTTACGCTATGAATATGATTCTTGCTCCCCGCGCCATCATTAATGACGCGGGACTCTGCTTATGAATGCGACGGTCGGTTATTGGCATTCTTCACTGAAAACATGCCTTCACCCAGACGAACGTCATTCGCAGGAATATTGAATACTTTGTAGTAGCGAACGAAAACGATAAATGCGGTGAGCAGCGATACAGCAGCAAAACCGATATCCAGCAGAATGATGTATTTCAATTCAATCTTGGACAAATAGCCGGTAATAATCGGAATCACGAAATTCGCCAGGCCGCCCATCAACATATACAGGCTGGTGACTTTGGCTTTGCTTTTCGGGAAAAACTCGGACATCACGGAGACGCCCAGTTGCAACAACCCGCCAGCCGCCGAGAAACCGATAACGAATGCGCCGACGTTACACACCATCGCTGACGGATACAGATAAATCACCGTGCTGGCCACTACCGCCAATGCAGAGTTGAACACATTGGCCCAGACGGGGCGCACCATGCTTTTCAACAACAGAGCGAAGACGAATACGCAAACCAGCGACCCCATGCTGTAATAGGAGATGGTTTTCAATGCATCGGTTTCCGCCATCCCCGCATAGGCGGCGGCATATTTCGGCATCCAGACCACGATCACGTAAAAGGTGGAGAAGATAGCCACGCCGAACACGATGGACGCCACACCTTCCAGCCAGGCCAGCGGTTTCTGATTCATCTGCGGCAAATCTTTGATGGCATTGGCATCCACCAACTGGCTCGGGAATTTGCTCCGGACGACCAACAACGACACCAGCAGGAACGCAATCCCCGGTAGGATGATGCCGTAGCCGTACCAGATATTGCTGGAGATCAAGTAGCCGACCAATATCGGATAGAACATCTGACCGAAAGAGATCATCGCCTTAAGCAGGATAACCGCCGAGCCGGACGTTTTAGGATAGGCTTCCATCAATGCCGGATACGCCCCGGTGTCCAACGCGGCGTTGGCGACACCGACGCAGACCGCGAGAATAAAGGCCACGATCAGGTTCGGGCTGGAAGGAATACCGAAGAAGAACAAGACATACAGCGCTACGCCGATGAGAATCGACACGCGGCGGCCGAACTTATCGGAAATCACGCCGAAGAACAAAATACTGACTAGCCGCCCCAGACCAATCCCTGAAATGAGATAGGCAATTCCGGCATTGTCTGTACCGAATTTTGCCGCCAGACTCGTCATATTCTGCGCCAGGGTGATGACGCTGATACCATGAAGGAAATAACTTAGATATATGCCAATGACAGCTAATAAAAATGGCGAATTGAAGGCCTTATTCTGGCTCATACTTCTCTCCGTTTATAGTGATTTTTCGTTGTACAGTTTTTATTGCACAAATTATTCTGCCGTCTTACTTCTCTTTTTTTCTTTTATTTTCCTGAGTGTTTCGCTTCGTAAAATATTGCTAAATTATTATCTGTATTTAATGTACACGACCCTGACAATGATAAATACATCCAATAAAGTTTTTGTTGCAAACTTTATTGCAGCCCATAACTTTAGACGTTAATACCCGGTGTTGATGATTTGTGTTCTATTTTACAAAATCACCACATCATCATACTGAAAGAGGCTATCGCTGGTACAATGTGCGCCAAATAAGAATAATGCGACACGCATCAAATTTATTTTTCTCTCTCATCCATAAAGCATCATTTTTTATGCCAACACCCGCAGTAAAAAAACATCACATGCCGTTATTGTGAGCAAGTCTGCATTAATAAATGAAAATGAAAAATAAGGGGAAGTACCGCCTCTCCCGCCGCTTTCAGACACCGTTTGAGAGATGCAACTGAGCTGTTTTCAATTAACAATCCATTTACCTTATTTTCCTGCATTCGCGGTGCCAAAAGACATGCTATGTTGCACGGCGCCATAATAATATTGCATTGAGGTACTGCGTCGCGTTCTCTCCGCCGGGTCACGGTCACTATTGAAACAACCGACTGACTCGTAATGTGATTTAATCTGCGGCACACCACAACGCATTGCAGTATGTTGATATTATTAGGCGACATAGCTTCGCACCGCACTGACTTCATGAGAGCCCGAATGAATTTAAAACAACTGCATTATTTCAAACGACTGGCGGAGAAACAGCACTATACCGAAGCGGCATCCAGCCTGTACATTACGCAACCGTCGCTGAGCCATGCCATTTCCGAGCTGGAAAAAGAGCTGGGCGTCAGCTTGTTTGAACGACACGGGCGCAACGTCCGTATTACCCAAAGTGGGAAAATCTTTTTACCCTATGTCGAAGGCGCGTTGCTTGAATTGGAAAATGGCCGCACGGCGTTGAAGAAAATGTGCGCGCCGCATGATGAAGTCATCAATCTGGCATTTATTTACACCATGGGGGAAACCGTGGTGCCGCAATTAATCGATCGTTTTATTCACATTCCCGAAAATAAAAATAAACGATTCTCGTTTTTCCAGGGCACGACGTTGTCGATTGTGCAGGATCTCAAGGAAGATAAATTCGATATGGCGCTTTGTTCCCATATTCCGGACGAGCCGGATATCGAATTCATCCCCTTGATCAGCCAGGAATTGGTGCTGGTGACATCCCGCGACCACCCGCTGGCACAACGCGACGACAGCGAAATCGATCTGGAGGACGCCATTGCCTACCCGTTCATCTTTTTCTCCCAGAAAAGCGGGCTGCGGCAGTTCATCGACAAAATCTTCATGCAGAAAAAACTGATCCCCGAAATCGCCTGTTATGTGGAGGAAGATACCGCGATGGTGGGGTTGGTGAGCATCAACTACGGCATCGCAATCATGCCGCGCATCAGTACCCTTTCGCACTCCAACGTACAGGTTATGCGCCTTCGCAACCCCGGCCAAACGCGCTACGTCTATCTGGCAACGCACAAAGACCGCACGCTATCGCCGGCAGCCGTGTCGTTTAAACAGTTTGTCCTTAATGCTTGCCAGTCGATGGAATTGAAATAGACCGGTTGAAATCACAAAGCGCCCCCCAACGCTGACATCAGGTTGGGGGGCGCTCGCGGAGGAGATTATCGGAAATGTAGCGGCTTCAGCGTCATCCTACCGGTAATGCTTTTCACACATGGGATTGCCGGCCGTAGCGACACGCCGCGTGATGGGAACGCCCGACTCGGTCAACACCACCTTGTCGGCGCCCCCCGAACATCAGGCGCCGATCTGTTTCATACTGACAGAACAGCGACGGGCCTCCATATCGCGATAGCCGATAAACAGCGCCGTCAGAAAACCGGCCGCCGCCAGGCCGACATCAAACCACATGATACTGGAGATGCTGATTTGCGACAGCCGGGCGGTCGCCAACGGTATGGTGAACGTCGCCACGCTGCCGGCGCTGTAATAAATCGCGGTCGCTTTGCCCTTGGCATTCGCAAAACGCATCGCCATGACAGTCAGCCCCAGTTGCAACACCCCGCCGGCGGCGGAAAACCCAATCACGAACGAGAAGCCAATCACCACCGGCACACTGGGATACAGACACACCACCAGCAGCGCGATTAATGAAATGAAGGTACACAGCATCAACACCATACTTGAATTGGCCGCATTCTTCGCCAGCCCCGCCGTAATGAACACCCCCAACAGCGAACCGATAGTGTAGATGCTCAGCAGCTTAATTGAGGTCTCATACGGCATCCCCGCCACAAACTGCCCGTACTGGGCCAGCCATTGGCTCACCAGATAAAAAGTCGCCATGGCGATATAGCCGAAAAAGGTAAAACTGGCGAGATCCAGCATGGAGTAGGTATTACTGCCTTTCGTCATCGCGCTATCCGCAGCCGGTTGCACGTCGCTATCCGCGTCAGCCTGAATCTGAACCGGCGGCCGCGTATGGGGAGGGAACGGATATTTGAACAAGCACACGGCGTTCAGCACCATAATCCCGGCGGCCAGCACGAACGACCAACCGAACCACAGATTGGCCCACACCAGTACGCTAATCACCAGCGGCAACAAAAACTGCCCGCAGGAAATGAATGCCTTAATCAACACATTGGCTGTCCCCGGACTCTTGGGAAACGCTTCCATCAACGACGGATACGTCCCTGCGTCGAGCAAACTGTTCGCCATCCCGGCGAGCAAACCAAAGCAGTATGCCGCGACGATACTGGTGGTGCTGATGATCCCCAAAAAGAACATCAGATAAGCGACGATCCCTAGGTAAACGAAAGGTTTGCGGCCATAGCGGTCAGACAGCACCCCAACGATCAACAACAGGCTGAGCCGCCCGATCCCCAGCGAAGAAATGACCACGGACACGCCCGCGGCATCGGTTTGCCACTGACGTTCCAAAAATTGCATATTCAGGCTCATCAGGATGACGCCCATACCATGTACCAGATAATTGAGGTACAAACCAAATGCCGTTGGTATATAACGATTATTCATGCGGAACCTTCGGTTCAGAGAAAGCGTATTTAAGAACCCATCCCATCTAGAGCTATTCGACTTACCGTGCTGGCCCTGGCAATGCGCGACATTCTGACGGACTCCATGTACACGCCGGTTTACTCGCTGCGCTCGCCCGTTGGGCCGGACAAATGGCGTTGCCCGTTCGCTCTGCGTTGCATATTGTCTGCGCGCTGTCCATGTTCACACTGGCTGCGCCAATAACGCCTGCTGGGATCGGCGCTAAATGATTAATTCATTGCTTTTTTCATGCTATCAATTCAATTACAAAATAAATAATTATTTTTTTAATTACAATTCATAGATTATTTTTATAGGGTTTTTTATGAGCCACTGCACATAAAAAAACAAACCATCATTTTCATTCACACAAATAAAAACATCAGTGCAACATCCACGTCGTTATTTAACAACCCTTCAAAATTAAAACACTAAAAGCACGATGAATAAAAATAAAGACAAGGAGGATAAGGCATCGGATATATATGAAAAAAGCACAATTTACACATTTATTCTGTGGCAAAAATTCATGTCGAAAGTGCGTTTAAAAAATAAAATGCAAGATTGTATGTTCCCAGTGGAAGAACAGAATACACTATTACTTCACACTTAAAATCTATTTATTTCCATTCACCTCAATATCCTCCTCATCATTCAGACATACTGGTTGCAGTCGTCATTCGGGAGAACGGTAAATTCGTCGGGAACGGTTTAAACGCAGCGGGCAGCAGCCCAAAAGGAAGGGCGGCCAGGCCGAATAATAACGCCTGCACAGCGGCAACCTGGCGGATGACGGGGATAAACGTCCCCGCCCTCTTTGTAAGATCAGCGTTCACCAAACGGTGAAATACGTGACATATTGCTGGCGGATTCACGCAACAACATCCGGTATATGGCGTGAATCTCCTCGGTGACGTGCTCTTTTTCCTCATTGGCGTTAATCACAAAATGCGCCGACTCATGATAGAAGGGATCGCGGATCTTGATGATATTGGCAATCTCATCGGTAATGGATAACCCGGTCAACGATGGCCGTTGGTTCACGGCCGGGTTGGACTTCAACCGCCGGATCACTGTCTCTACCGATGCCGACAGATAGAAAACAATACCATTATTTTTCATATGGTTGCGATTAGCTTCCGATACAACCATCCCACCGCCGGTCGCGACGACATAGCCGGCGACGGCCACCTCTTTCAGGATCTGACTCTCGATCATACGGAAGGCTTCCCATCCCTGCTGATCGACAATCTGAGCAATCGTCAGGCGGGTTTTCGCCTGAACCATTTCATCAGTATCGACAAATTTCAATTGCAAATGATTTGCCAGCATCTTCCCCACGGTCGTTTTTCCCGACGCCCGCGGCCCCACCAGTATGATCGTATTTATCATTGACCCTCTTCCTTAACACAATCGTTCGAGATCGCGTGAGTAAAGCTCATTAGCAACCGACTGATACACTTTCCACTCCAGGAAATCACCGTCGGTATAAACGGCAAGAAAAGCATCAAAATCAGTAAAGGATCGCATGGTGTTATTGCCGATTCGACTATTTATTTTTTCAATAATCGCGCTGATTCTCTTCTTTCTTTCTTTATTCATTGATTCAAATTGTTCAATAATGGATGCAGGTACTTCCTTTTCGCCACGCTCCCACATTAACCATTTTTCACTATTCCCATCACCGGCAATATAGTGCGCAGCTTCATCTACACTCAATAGAAAAAGCTGGCGCATTGCCTGTAGCTCCAGATGATTCATGGTGTATTACTCCGAAATTATCAGGATGAAAGGTTGATAAATATCATCTCCATTCTTTATGAGGTATGATCATTATCACATTACCTCCAATAAAAAAGCGCGATGAGTAAATATCTCCGTAGCGACGTCAATGACATGTGGTTTATCAATGTAACCGACATGTTCCGGTAATATTATTCCTTGGTTAAAAACAACGTCAATATCCCTCTAGTATTTCACATTGTAAAAAATCGCGAATGCGTAGACGTCGACTTAATTCAACAACGGGGTATGAAGAAAATCAGCGTACCGACAACCTGAAATAGGTATAGATAAAAAATTATTAATGAAATACCCCCAGGTTTGTTATTTAATCATGCACTCACCGCCGATACCCGAACGCTCAAGGCGCAGGATGCAACTCTGTACGCTGCGCCGGCAAGACGGCGGGTACATTCTGAATGGACCAACAAAATGAAAGTGCTTACTTTTGGGGAAATGATGTTGCGGCTCAAGCCGCTCGGCAACAATCGCATTATCCAGTCCGATGTGTTTGAAGCCGCCTACGGCGGCGCCGAGGCCAATGTTGCGGTCTCGCTCTCGCTGCTTGGCAACGATGCCGCTTACCTGACCAAATTACCGGCCAATCTGCTGGGGGAAACCGCGTTGTCGACCCTGCGCAAATACGGCGTCGACACGGCAAAAGTGCTGCGCGGCGGCAATCGCCTGGGGATTTACTTCTTCGAGAAAGGCGCCAGCGTCCGCTCCACCAACGTCGTCTATGACCGTGCCGGCAGCGCCTTCGCCGAGGCCCGGCAAACAGAGTTCGACTGGCCGACGATTTTCAGCGACGTCGACTATTTCTACTTTTCCGGCATCACGCCCGCCATCTCCGCCGAACTGGAACAGGCCGTGACCGCAGCCTGCCAATATTGCCAGCAGCACAACATCCCGGTGGTGTGCGACATGAACTACCGCGGCAAGATGTGGTCGCCGGAACGGGCGCAGGCGGTGATGTCCACACTGATGAACTACGTCACGCTCTGTATCGCCAACGACGAAGACTTTGAAGCCACGCTGGGCATCAAGGCGTTCGACGGCGACATGTCCCGCGGCATCGACCAGATCGACGCTTTCAAGGAAGGGATGCTGGAAGTCACCCGCCGCTATCCGGGCTGTAAAAGGGTGGCCAGCGTACTGCGCAACATCCGCTCCGTGGAAGACAGCCAGTGGATGGGCCTGTTGCTCAGCGACGGTCAGTTCCATGAAACCAACCGCTACAACGTGCACGTTATGGAAGGTGTGGCGGCGGGCGACGCCTTCGGCGCCGGCCTGATGCACAGTCTGCTGCACCAGTTCGACCACCAGGAAGCCATCAACTTCGCCATTGCCGCCAGCGTGCTGAAGCTGACCATCAGCGGCGACCTGAACCTGGTGCAGGAGTCGGATATCCGTGCGGTGATGAAGAAAGGCGGCGGCGCCAGCCTGAGCCGTTAACCCGCACGCCCATGCCCGGCCGATGCGATGTCGGCCGGGCCTCTTCCGCCCCGCCCCCCCGTATGGATTTTGCCATCGCCTCGTTATCACGCTGATGATCTGTGGCTGACTGCACCAACAGCGGGCAAATCGCCCGGCGCCTGGGCACCCATCGCCAACTCATCGGGCCGACACCCGGCAGTACCTCATCTGATTCATGCCGCTCACGCCACCACCAGAAGCCGTCATCAATACGGATAACGGCCTGCCGTGCGGTCTACTTACAGCGCAGATCCGCGCGCATCGCGGCGCCGGCCGTACATCCCCGTCAATACAGCGCACCACAAGGGATACCCCAACGTCAAAACTGGCATGGCTCATGCATTGTTAGCAAGATAACAATTTGTCAGATAATGACAGCACAATAACAGTCGAGGGCGTCATGGTTGGAAAACCCGAACTTTTCGTGCGAATCGAGGCGCTTTTCAGCCAACAAACGCCGAGCGAAAAACGCATCAGCGCCTGGCTGCTGAACCACCCGGAGCAGATCCCGTTCGAAACCGCCGACAGCATCGCCCACGCCACCGGCACCAGCGGCATTACCGTCGGGCGCTATCTGCGCAAACTCGGCTACCGCAATCTGGACGATGCCCGCAACAGCCTGCGGGAACTGCCGACCCTTCTGCCTTACAAACCCTGGGGCGTGACCGATCGGCTCGACTCCTGGCAACAACAGCGCACATTGCCGGATCGCGATGAACAGGCGTTGCAGTTAGAACTGGACGCCATTCGCCACGTCTACCAGCTCGCCCAGAGCGACGCCTTCACGCGCGTCAGCCAACAACTGGCGCAAGCGCAAGCGGTGTTCATCCTCGGGATCCAATCTACCCGCGGCGTCGCCAACGCCTTTTTCAGCCACCTTGAATATCTGCGCCCCGGGGTGATTTATGCCGAAGGCGCGTCCGGTAGCTGGCTGGAGTCGCTCAACTCAGGGTTTGAACGCCCCTATGTGGTCGTCACCGATACCCGCGCCTATTCCGTCGCCGCGCGTCAATTTTGTCGGGTCGCCAGCGAGCGCCAGATACCACTGGCGTTAGTGACCGACATCTGGTGCCCCTGGGCACGCGACTACCCGCTGGATCTCCTGCAGGTGAAAACCGACACCGGCCATTTCTGGGATTCGCTGGCCCCCATCAGTTGCCTGTTCAACCTGCTGCTGTCCGCCGTGGTGGAACAACTGGGGCCGGACCTTCCGGCGCGGCTGGCGCTCAACCGGCAGCTACAACAGGAGTTTGGGCAGTTTGAACGTTAACCGAAGCAACATCAGCGCCTGTTTCGCAAGGTGTCATGCAAACAGGCGTAATGTGCGCCGCCAGTTTGAACCTGGATAGCGCCCCCACAGCCGGCAACGCCGCAACCCCAGGCACTGACTCACCTCAGTGCCTGAGCAACCCGCGCGCCTGCCGCCTGACGTATCACGGGTATACACACTATGAATAGAGGCACTAAGGATCCCTGCCATGAATCAGGAACAGGTACTGGTGGACATCGCCGCCGCATTCCCTCAGTTACATATCGATTTGAAATACGCCGGCGCCGACAACATCACCGGCCGCCCCATCTACAGCCAGCCGTACTGCCTACTGCACTCGGATGCGGTATCGCCGTTAGCCAAAAGCATCCACATCGCCCAATTAGCCGGCTTTACGCTGGTGGTCTACGACGCCTACCGGCCGCAGCAAGCGCAGGAATATCTGTGGCAAGCCTGCCCCAACGCCGACTACGTTGTGCCGGTGACGCAAGGCTCCAACCATAGCCGCGGCACCGCCATCGACGTCACCCTGATGAATCAGCACGGCGACGTTCTCGACATGGGCACCGGTTTTGATGAAATGGACGATCGCTCACACCCCTATCACCCGGCGGTTGCCACTGCGGCCCACCGTAACCGGCTGTTGCTCAACGCCATCATGTTTGGCGGCGGTTTTGTCGGTATCGCCAGCGAGTGGTGGCACTTCGAGTTGCCGAACGCCGCCCGCTACCCACTGCTGACCGATTGTTTTAGCTGTCTCTCTCCCACCCCCTGACTCACGGAGTATCACTATGAAAACGACACACACCGCTTTTTCATTGTTGCGCCCGGCGCTATTGGCCTCGGCGCTGGCCCTGAGCATCACCCCGGCGCTGGCGGCGATCCCCAAAGACATGCTGGTGATCGGCAAAGCGGCCGACCCGCAAACGCTCGACCCGGCCGTGACCATCGACAACAACGACTGGACGGTGACTTACCCGCTCTACCAACGGTTGGTGCAGTACAAAACCGTCAACGGCAAGGGGTCGACCGAAGTGGAAGGCGAGCTGGCACAACGCTGGCAGGCGAGCGACGACGGCAAAGTCTGGACGTTCACACTGCGCAAGGACGCCAAATTCGATGACGGCACACCATTGGACGCCAACGCGGTAAAACGCTCTTTTGAACGCCTGTTGCGCATCAAACAAGGGCCGGCGGAAGCCTTCCCGGCCGACCTGAAAGTCGACGCGATAGACGCCAACACCGTGCGCTTCACCCTCAGCACGCCGTTTGCGCCGTTCCTCTATACGCTGGCCAACGACGGCGCCGCCATCCTCAACCCGACGGTGCTAAACGCACACGCCGACGACGATGCCCGTGGCTTTCTGGCCGAGCACTCCGCCGGTTCCGGCGCTTACCGGTTGACGCGCTGGCAGAAAGGCCAGCAGTTAGTGCTGGAGCCCAACCCGTACTACACCGGCCCGAAACCCGCCTTCAAGCGCGTCACGGTGAAAATTATCGGTGAAAGCGCCACCCGCCGACTGCAACTGTCTAAAGGCGATCTGGATATCGCCGATTCACTGCCGGTAGACCAAATAAGCGCGCTGAAACAGGAAGGAAAAGTGGCGGTGCAGGAATACCCGGCCCTGCGCGTCACCTATCTGTACCTCAACAACAGCAAGGCACCGCTGAATCAGGTGGATCTGCGCCGCGCCATCTCCTGGTCCACCGACTACCAAGGCATGGTAAAAGGCATCCTGAGCGGCAACGGCAAGCAAATGCGCGGGCCGATCCCGGAAGGCATGTGGGGTTATGACGCCACGGCACTGCAATACCAGCAGGACGGCGCCAAGGCCAAAGCCGCCTGGGACCAGGTGGCGGACAAGCCGAAAACCCTCAGTTTCCTCTATTCCGACAACGACCCCAACTGGGAGCCGATCGCCTTGTCGACGCAGGCCAGCCTGAAATCCCTCGGCATCGACGTGAAACTGGAAAAACTGGCCAACGCCACCTTGCGCGACCGGGTCGGCAAAGGCGATTACGATATCGCCATCGGCAACTGGAGCCCGGATTTCGCCGATCCCTACATGTTCATGAACTACTGGTTCGAGTCGGGCAAAAAAGGGCTGCCGGGCAACCGTTCGTTCTACAGCAATCCGCAGGTTGACGAGTTGCTGAAGAAAGCCGTTGCCAGCACCGATCAGGCCACACGCACCAAAGACTACCAGGCGGCGCAGAACATCGTGATCGACCAGGCGGCCTACGTTTATCTGTTCCAGAAGAACTATCAGGTCGCCATGAACAAAGAGGTGAAAGGGTTTGTGTTCAACCCGATGCTGGAGCAAATCTTCAATATTGCCACCATGAGCAAGTAATCCCACTTGCCTGACCGACAGCGCAGGGCCTGCGGGCCCTGCCGGAGAAAGCCATGACGTTCTGGAGCCTGATTCGACAACGTTGCTGGGGATTGGTGCTGGTGGTGGCCGGCGTCTGCGTCATCACCTTTATTATTTCGCACCTGATACCGGGCGATCCGGCGCGCCTGCTGGCGGGCGATCGCGCCAGCGACGAGATTGTCCAGCACATGCGCCGGCAGCTCGGCCTTGATCTGCCGCTCTGGCAGCAATTTTACCGCTACGTCGCCGCCCTGCTGCACGGCGATCTTGGCACCTCGATCCGTACCGGCCGGCCGGTGCTGAACGATCTGAAAACCTTCTTTCCCGCCACGCTGGAGCTGGCGTTCTGCGCGCTCTGTCTGGCGCTGCTGCTGGGCGTGCCGCTCGGCGTACTGTCGGCGGTGTATCGCAACCGCGGGCTGGATCATCTGGTACGGCTGCTGGCGCTGACCGGTATCTCCACCCCGGCGTTTTGGCTGGGGCTCGGCGTTATCGTGCTGTTCTACGGCCACCTCGGCCTGCTGCCGGGCAGCGGCCGGCTGGATGACTGGCTGGATCCCCCCGCCCACGTCACCGGTTTTTACCTGATCGACGCTCTGCTGGCGGGCGATCTCGACGCCTTTATCAACGCGGTGCAGCACCTGGTGCTGCCATCGCTGACGCTGGCGTTCGTCCATCTCGGCATCGTCGCGCGCCAAATCCGCTCCGCCATGCTGGAGCAGCTCGGCGAAGATTACATTCGCACCGCCCGCGCCAACGGTCTACCGGGGTATCGAGTCATCCTCCAATACGCCTTGCCCAACGCGCTGATCCCGTCGGTCACGGTGCTTGGGCTGGCGCTGGGCGATCTGCTGTACGGCGCGGTGCTGACGGAAACCGTGTTCGCCTGGCCCGGCATGGGCGCCTACGTGGTGTCTTCCATTCAGGCGCTGGATTTCCCGGCGGTGATGGGTTTTGCGGTGGTGGTGTCGTTCGCCTACGTGGTAGTGAACCTGCTGGTGGACGTGCTGTACCTGTGGATTGACCCGCGGATCGCTCGGGGAGGTAAACGATGACGACGATGCAGGAAACCGTGGCGGTGCGCCGCCCCTCGCCGTGGGCCCGACGGCGATGGCTGCTGAAACAGAGCCCGCTGACGCTGATCGGCGGCGCTATCATGCTGTTGATGCTGCTGATGATGCTGTTTTCCCCGTGGTTGACGCCGCAGGATCCCAACGCCATCAATCTGGCCATGCGGCTACAGCCGCCTTCCGCCGCGCACTGGTTCGGCACCGATGAAGTCGGGCGCGATCTGTTCAGCCGGGTGCTGGCGGGCAGCCAGCAGTCGGTGGCCGCCGGGCTGGCGGTGGTGGCGTTGGCGGGCATCAGTGGTTCGCTGTTGGGGTGCCTGTCCGGCGTGCTGAGCGGCCGTGCCGACGCGCTGATCATGCGGCTGATGGACATCATGCTCTCCATCCCGTCGCTGGTGCTGACCATGGCGCTGGCGGCGGCGCTCGGCCCTAGCCTGTTCAACGCCATGCTGGCGAT
This sequence comes from Musicola keenii, assembly GCF_014855505.1. Taxonomy (NCBI): domain Bacteria; kingdom Pseudomonadati; phylum Pseudomonadota; class Gammaproteobacteria; order Enterobacterales; family Pectobacteriaceae; genus Musicola; species Musicola keenii. The sequence continues at coordinate 41,127 of NZ_JAAWVW010000009.1, forward strand.
CGCCATCGTGCGGATCCCGTTCTATGTTCGGCTCGCGCGTGGTCAGACGCTGGTGGTGCGCCAGCATACCTATGTGGAAGCGGCGCGCACCTTCGGCGCCTCGCGCTGGCACCTGATCGACTGGCACATTCTGCGCAATGTATTACCGCCGCTGGTGGTGCAGGCATCGCTGGATATCGGCAGCGCCATTCTAATGGCCGCCACGCTAGGCTTCATCGGGTTGGGCGCGCAGCAACCCACCGCCGAGTGGGGCGCCATGGTGGCCAACGGCCGCAATTACGTGCTGGATCAATGGTGGTATTGCGCCTTCCCCGGCGCGGCAATCTTGATTACCGCAGTGGGATTCAACCTGTTCGGCGACGGCATCCGCGATCTGCTGGACCCAAAAAGCGGAGGACGCCAGTAATGGAACAGCGGGTACTCACGATAGACAATCTCCACCTTGGCTTTCCGGGGTTCGGCGGCGAAGTGCACGCGCTGAACCGGGTATCGCTGCACGTCGATCGCGGCGAGATCGTCGGCGTGGTGGGCGAATCCGGCTCCGGCAAATCGGTCACGGCGATGTTGGCCATGCGCCTGCTGCCACCGGATAGCTACCGGATCCACAACGGCAGCGTGCGCCTGTTGGGCGAGGATGTGCTGGCCGTTGACGAAGCCCGAATGCGCCGGTTACGCGGCGCACGGGTGGCGATGATTTTTCAGGAGCCGATGACTGCGCTCAATCCCACTCGCCGCATCGGTAAACAACTTATCGACGTCATCCGCCAGCACCAGCCGCTGTCACATGCGCAGGCCAAAGCCAAAGCGTTGACGCTGCTCGACGACATGCAAATCGCCGATCCGCCGCGGGTGCTGGAGCGCTACCCGTTCGAACTGTCCGGCGGTATGCGCCAGCGCATCATGATCGCGCTGGCGTTCTCCTGCGAGCCGGAACTGATTATCGCCGACGAACCCACCACCGCGTTGGACGTCACCGTCCAACGCCAGGTACTACGGCTATTACGGCAAAAAGCACGGGCCAGCGGCACCGCAGTCCTGTTCATCAGCCACGATATGGCGGTGGTCTCACAGCTGTGCGATCGGTTGTACGTCATGTACGCCGGCTCGGTGATTGAAAGCGGCCCGGCCGCGGCGGTTATCCACCAGCCGAAACACCCTTACTCACTGGGCCTGTTGCGCTGCGCGCCGGATGAAAGCGAACCCCGCGCCGTACTGCCTGCCATCCCCGGCACCGTGCCGAACCTGAGTCAACCGCCGTCCGGCTGCGCGTTCCGGGAACGCTGCTTCGCCGCATCGGAGCGCTGCCACCAGACGCCGCCGCTCCAGCCGTGGCGCGACCCGGCGCAACAGATCGCCTGCTGGCACCCACAAGCGGAGGAATCCCATGTCTGACATCCTGCTGGAAATGAACGCGGTACACGTTCGCTTCCCGACGCGCGCTAACTGGCGAGGCCAGATCACCGAGCAGGTGCACGCGCTGAACGGTATCGACCTGCAACTGTACCGTGGCGAAACACTGGGTATCGTTGGTGAATCGGGCTGCGGTAAAAGTACCCTGGCCCAGCTATTGATGGGCATGTTGTCGCCTTCGCAAGGCGAATGCCATCTGGCGCGCACGCCGACATCCTGGTTGGGGCGCGGTATGCAAATGGTGTTTCAGGATCCGCTGTCATCGCTGGATCCACGGCTGCCGGTCTGGCGCATCATCACCGAACCGGTGTGGATCCAGTCCCACCCCAGCGAACGGGAGCGTCGCGCGCTGGCGGAGCAACTGGCGTTGCAGGTCGGCATTCGGCCGGAATATCTCGACCGCCTGCCGCACGCCTTCTCCGGCGGCCAGCGTCAGCGTATCGCCATCGCCCGCGCGTTGTCGGCGCAACCGGATATCATCGTGCTGGATGAGCCGACCTCGGCGCTGGATATTTCGGTACAGGCGCAAATCCTCAACCTGCTGGTGGAATTGCAGCGTCAGCATCAGCTCACCTACGTGCTGATTTCCCACAACGTCTCGGTGGTGCGCCATCTGAGCGATCGGGTGGCGGTGATGTACCTAGGGCAGATTGTCGAGCTGGGCGACGCGCAGCAGGTGCTCGGCGCGCCGGCGCATCCCTATACCCAACTGTTGTTGGATTCGGTGCCCCGTATCGGCCGGGAACTGGAAGGGGCTCCCGCCAATACCGAACTCCCCGGCAACCGGCAGCTGCCGCAGGGTTGCTACTTTCGCGACCGTTGTCCGCACGCCACCGTGGGCTGTGAACAGGCGCAGCCGCTGCGAACACTCGCCAGCAGTAGAGCGCTGCGCTGCCGGTACGACGCGCCGAACGACTAACGGAAGACGCGGTAGCCGCAACGCCGGTCACATCCGCTCGACCACCAGCGCCACCCCCTGGCCACCGCCGACACACAGCGTTGCCAGGCCGAGCGTTTTGTCCCGCGCCGCCAGCGCATGCAGCAACGTCACCAGAATGCGCGCACCGGATGCGCCGATGGGATGGCCCAGCGCAATCGCTCCGCCGTTCACATTGGTTTTCTCCATATCCAGCCGCAGTTCCCGGGCGACGGCGATGTACTGCGCGGCAAACGCCTCGTTGGCTTCGATCAGATCGAGATCCGCCACCGTCAGCCCGGCGGCGTGCAGTGCGCGCCGGGTCGCCGGAACCGGCCCAACCCCCATCATGGCGGGATCGACGCCGCAGGTGGCGTAGCCCCGAATCCGCGCCAGCGGCTGAACGCCCAGGCTGCGCGCTCGCGTTTCGCTCATCACCAGCAGGGCCGCCGCACCGTCATTGATACCGGACGCATTACCCGCCGTTACCGACCCCACCGCATCAAACGCCGGTTTCAGCTTCGCCAACCCTTCCAGCGTCACATCCGGACGCAGGTGTTCGTCGGCGTCAAACTGCCGGTCGCCGTTCTTACTCCGCAGCATCACCGGCAGAATCTCGCGTTGAAACGCGCCCTGCGCTTGTGCTTCGGCAGCACGGCGTTGCGACAACAACGCGATCTCGTCCTGATCCTGTCGGCTGACGCCGCAGCCCCGGGCGACATTTTCCGCAGTCATCCCCATGTGATAACGGTTGATGGCGCAAAACAGGCCGTCATTCACCATGCTGTCGGTAATACGCTGATCGCCCATCCGCAGCCCCCAGCGCGCCTTATCGAGCAGATACGGCGCCGCCGACATATTTTCCATCCCCCCGGCCAGTACGGTTTCAGCGTCCCCGGCCGCGATTGTCTGCGCCGCCGCGATCACGCTCTTCAGCCCAGACCCGCACACGATGTTGAGGCTGCTCGCCGGCGTGGTATCCGGCAAACCGGCCAACAGCATCGCCTGACGGGCCGGATTCTGACCGAGCCCCGCCTGCAACACATTACCGAACACCACCTCGTCAACCACGTCGGCGTCAACGCCGGCCCGCGCCAACGATTCTTCCATAACCAGCGCCCCGAGTTTCGGTGCGGCCAATGCGCTTAGACTGCCGCCGAATTTACCGATAGCCGTGCGTACCGCGCTGACAATAACGATTGATGTCATACATCGCCTCTCGAATTAACAATAAAACACGCCTGTTCCGGCGGAATTAACCACGTCGGAATGCCTATTTCTGGTTTGCTGTTTCCGTCCAACAAAGACGGCAATTAAAATAGAAAAACTATCCGCTCATCATGCACATTGCAGGAATGAGAGCATCACGCGATAGGCATAACCTCCCACAGTCAACTACCGGGAATTTGAAATATGCCGGATGTATTTATCTATTTTGTTATCGTATTTATAAACATCATCATGCTGTAACGCATAACGTGTTGGCCTATGCGTTTCTTATTATTTAATAGGCATACTGAACCCGACATGAATAAAGGACACATCGGCGTCATTTTTAGCGCGCAGCGAACGCAGCACTCTGGCGCTGAGCGCGAACGAGCCGAAGTCATAGGCCAGCAGCGGCCCGGCCAACACATGCTCGGCGCGATTGCCTCGCCCGTAAAGCCCCTCCACCGCATCCACCGTTCGGCCATTAATTTCATCATCGGTAATCTGATGGGTATAATTACCCACCACGCCGACGGTGAAATTATTTATTTTCTTCGCCACAGTCATATCCAAATAATAAGTCATGCCTGATTGGTAATGGGTGGTTTTATTTTCCGTATTCACATCCAGAATATTATTAAATGTGACACTCCAACCGTTGGATAAATACGTTAGCGCGACATTTGGCTCTATCGTCCAATAATCATTACCGATGGTGGTAGCAGATTTAACATTACGGCCGGCGGATGCATCGTAGGTATAACGAAACATACCGTTATCGGCATACAGCGTCAGCCCGGTGCCCAGAAAATACCCCCCGCCCAGCGACCACGACAGAATGACAGGCGTAATTGCGGTATTCACCAGGCCGTTACTCCTGATACTGGCGTCGCCGTCGGCGCTATAGGTTTTCGTCCGTGCCCATTTGTACGGCTGAGCCACAGCCATAGCATAACGCGCCCCCAACACCTGCCAATCCGTCACCCAACTCAGTGCCATTACGGCGCTGACATTCGCCGCCTTGATGCGCTGTCCGCCGGGCGTCACAGCGGTATCGCCGCGACCGTTCTTCACCCAGCCGCGCTCATCGGCGATATCCGCCATCAGATACACGCCGGGAGGCGGCAAGGCACCGGCGGCGGTGCCGGTGGTTGCGCCGGGCTGCAACGGGCTAATGCCTTCGGCGGCGCCGGCGGTGCCCGCCAGCATGCCAAGCGTCAGTGCCATGAATCCGCCACACCCGACTACTGAGTTATTCAACTGCATGGATGTTTCTCCCCTGAAAACCTGCATTATCCGGAACGACAACGCATCCGGTATCGACCTGTTCACTCGCTGACCGGCGTCACATCGATAAGCCAGATCAACAACAACGCCACCGCACCGACCCCCACCAGTAGCAGATAGGCGCCGGTATACCCACCCAGATACGCCAGGCCGAACGCCAGAATGGAGAAGGCAAAACAGCGCACGATGGACTGAATGGGGTGAACGATACCGATAGCCCGCACATAGAGGCGGCGAGGAAATTTGGTGGCGATAAGCGCAGTGCTCAGGTTGGTGGCGCCCGGCAGACTGAAGCCGATCATCAGCAGAGACAGCCACAGCATCAGCGGCTGATGCGCGAACAGATTGATCAGCACCGCCGCCATCCACCAGAGGGTATACACCAGCAGCGCCCGTTTCACGCCGAGGCGATGATTGAGCCAGCCCCAACCGTAGGCGCCAAACGTGCCGAACAGCGCCGAAGCGGTCATATACAAAATGGCGGTATTCAGTTCATAGCCCATCTCCATCAGCCGCGGCACAATCTGGCTGACCACCCCGACCAGCATGATGTAGATGGCGCCGGTCGCAATCCCCATGAACCAGACATCCCGCATCCCCAGCAGTTGCCGGACGCTAAGCGGACACACATAGCTGTCGTGCTGTTGCGCCCGCGCCGCCAGCTCAGCGTTGGACAGCGGTTCGTTATCCGGCGCCAGGCCGACGTCCTCCGGCTTGTTGGCCACACACAGCAATACCAGCATCGCCATCACGAACATGGCGATGGCGATGCCCCAAAAACCGTGCCGGATGCCCAGCAACGCAAACAACCCCGCCAGCGTCGGAACGAAGAACGCGCTGGACATAGTCTGCCCCACCGTGCACCAGCCCAACGCCAGCCCGGCTTTGCGTACAAACCAGCTGGTCATCACCGCCGTGCCGCCGACATAGGCGAACCCGGTGCCGAAAAAGCAAACACCGGCGAACAACAGCGTAAAGCCGACCAGCGAGCCGCAATACCCCAGCAGGCCAAAACACACCCCGCAGGCCAGCAGGCAGAACACAATGTTAAATCTGGCGCCTTTCTTTTCGCACAACCAAGCGCAGATCGGGCCTGCCGGGATCGACGCCCAGGACGCCGGCGTCGCCAGCGCCAGCAGCGCGCTGTATTCCAGATGGTAGGTGCTCGACAACGCAGGCAGCACCACATTCAAGCCGTGTGTCACCGCTCCCGCGGCCAGCCAGAACATCACGGCCTGAAAGACGATAAGGGTCCAACCGCGGGCGCCGAACCCGTGGTCGACGCGGGTAGAGGCGGTAGCGTCATAGGCGGCGCCGTCGGTATTTTTGGTTAACGCCATATTGTTATTTTGCCCGGTCATAAGGAGATGCTCCCACGGCGCTGGCGCCGTCATGCGGTGATATCAGCGGGTCGGCGAGGCCGCCGCCCGGTTCCCGTCATGCGCGCGACGCAACGGCCGCCGCGGCATATATGTAAGTGATTGCTTGCTTGTCTCCCGGCGGCGGGTGGGCCGAACCCGCGCACGCCGCCGGGTGCGTATCAAGGCTGTAGGGTTTTCAACCGGCTGGAAATCAGCAAGCGCGGCTCCACCTGGCGCTGAATGTCGTCAGGCGTCAGCTCCTCCAGCAGTTCCACCAACATCAGGCCGTCGCGCGTGACATCGATGACGCACTGTTCCGTCACGATGTGGTCGACACAACGCTGCCCGGTCAGCGGATAGCTGCAGGTATTGACGATTTTCGGCTGGCCGTCGCGGGTGCAGAGCTCCATGGTGATGATGACCTTGCGCGCGCCGTTAACCAGATCCATCGCTCCGCCCATGCCGAACACCCGGCCGGGCTGCGCCCAGTTGGCCAGATCGCCGGTTGCCGATACCTGCAACCCGCCCAGCACCGACGCCGCCAGCTTGCCGGAACGCACCAGCGCGAAGGATTCGGCGCTGTCGAATGCGCTGGCCCCCGGCACCGGCACAAAGCGCATGGCCGTCGCGTTGGAAAACCCTTCCACCGCCTGTATGCCGGACGCCAGCGGCCCCATGCCGACTAATCCGTTTTCGGTATGGAACATCACGCCGGGTTCGGCATAGTCGCTGCACAGGCTGGGGATGCCGATGCCCAGATTGACGACATCCCCCGCCGAGAAGTATTCCGCCGCGCGGCGGGCAATACGGTTACGTGGGTTCATGGCCGTTGTCCCTCCATCGTCAAAATCTTGTCCACGTACACGCCGGGCGTGGCGATGTCATCGACACCGAGTTCGTCCAGATCCACCAGCATGTCCGCATCCACCAGCGTCATGGCGCAAGCCTTGGCCACCAGCGGATTGAAATTACGCATCGTGCCGCGGTAGGTCAGGTTGCCTAACGGGTCGGCGCTGCGGGCACGCACCAGCCCGATATCCGCCCGCAGCGCCGTTTCCAGCAGCCAGGTTTCGCCATCAATATCAATCCGCTGCTTGCCTTGCTCCGCCACGGTGCCGAGCCCGGTTTTGGTCAGCACGCCGCCCAAACCGGAACCGCCGCTACGCATACGCTCCGCCAGGCTGCCCTGCGGCACCAGCTCCAGCGCCAGCTTGCCTGCCGCCACCAACGCGACCGTTTCGGTGTTGCGCCCGATATGGGAGGCGATCAGCTTATCCACCAACCCGAGGTGAATAAGGCGGCCGATGGTCAGATCAGCGTCGCCGCTGTCGTTGGAAATCAGCGTGAAATGCCGGGCTCCGCTCGCAATCACGCAGTCAATCAGCCGGTTAGGCACGCCATGATTGGCGAAACCGCCGCACATCAACGTCTGCCCGTCCTTGAACAGCGCGATGATTTCATCGGGTAACGCGAATTTTTCCGTCATGTTTATTCCCTCGTCAGCAGTACGGCCACGCCCTGCCCGCCGCCGACGCAGAATGAGATCACGGCGTTATGCAGATTGCGTCGGCGCATGTCATAGACGGTCTTGGTAGCCAGAATGGCGCCGGTTCCCGCCAGCGGGTGTCCCATGGCGATGGCGCCCCCATTCGGGTTGACCCGATCCGGATCCATGCCGATTTCACGGATACAGGCCAGCGACTGGGCGGCAAACGCCTCGTTCAGTTCCCACAGGTCGATATCGCCGACGTTCAAACCGGCCTGTTTGAGCAGTTTGGCCGTCGCGGGGATCGGCCCCAGCCCCATCAAACCGGGTTCTACGCCAGCGGCGGCATAACCGCGGAATACCGCCAGGATCTCGCGCCCGCTCCGTTCCGCCAGCTCGCGTTCCATCATCACCACCGCGCCGGCGCCGTCGCTCATTGGCGAACTGTTGCCCGCCGTCACCACGCCGTCGGGCAGGAAACTCGGCCGCAACGCCGCCAGCCCGTCCAGCGAGCAGTCGGGCCGGATGGCTTCATCCTGCTGTACCCAGCTTTCCCGCCCTTTTTTGTCGGTCAGCATCACCGGCACGATCTGCTCCTCGAACCTTCCTGCCTGCAACGCACCGGCGGCGCGTTGATGGCTGCGCAGCGCAAACTCATCCAGCTGTCGACGGCTAAACCCGTATTTCGCCGCCACGTTTTCCGCGGTGATCCCCATCGGCGGATTACCAAACCGATCCGGCGTGGTGTGGATATCCACAAAGCGCGGCGGCTGAACGGCATAGGCGGTATCGGTTTTCTCCAGCATCCAAGTCCGCCGGGAGTCGCTTTCCACCCCGCCGGCGACTATCACATCGGCGAACCCCGCCATGATCTGAATGGCGCCATAAGCCAGCGCATTGAGCGAGGCGGCACACTGGCGATCCAGCGTGATGCCCGGCACCGTCACCGGCAGCCCGGCCTCCAGCGCCACCATGCGTCCCATGTTGTTGATTTCGTGATTCATGAGATTGGCGAAGATGACATCGTCAATCTGTTCGGGCGCGATCCCGGCGCGACGTACCGCTTCGCTGACCGCCAAAGCCCCCAACTGGTGTGCCGGCACCGGGGCCAGCCTTCCCCGGCAGCGGCCAATCGGCGTGCGTGCCGCCGCTACAATCACTGCTTCTTTCATAAGTCCTTCTTTTCGGAATGTGTGAAACACCGTTCTGCGCGCCGGACAGCCGCCGGTGCACGCCGACGATCCGTGCGTCAGTTGGCCATCAGCGGCGGAATGCCCAGTATTTTTCTGGCGATGTCCGGCGTCGCCACCCGCTTGCCGAACAGCCGCACGGCCTGCGCTGCGCGCGTCACCAACTGCGCGTTGGTGGCCTTTTCGCCTTTGCTGAAATAAACGTTGTCCTCCAGCCCTACGCGCACATGCCCGCCCAGCGCCAGCGCGGTGAACAGAATGGGAAGGTGGTGTTTGCCGATGCCAAAAGCCGACCAGGTGGAGCCGGGAGGGATATGAGTCGCCAGATAGTGCAGGTTCTCCACCGACGCGGGCATACCGCCGGGGACGCCGAGGCAGAACTGATAGTGAAGCGGCGCGCGCAGCTTACCGGTTTCGACAAAATAGTTGGCGACGCCCAGCATGCCGCTGTCGAAGATTTCCACTTCCGGCTTGATGCCCCGCTCAGTCAGGATCCCGCCCAGCTGGCCGAGAAACTGCGGCGAGTTGACGAACACACCGCCGGGCATCCAATTGAAGGAACCGGCGTCCCACGATGCCATTTCGATGCCGTCCAACGTGGCGACATGGGCCTGTCGTTGGCTATCGTTAGCCCGGCTGTCGCCGGACGTCGTACAGTTGATAATGACATCGCAGTCTTTATGGCGGCGCAGTAGACGGATGGTTTCGGCGAAGCGCTCGCGATCCATCGTGCCCAGCCCCTGCTCATCACGCATATGCAGATGAACCACCGCCGCGCCCGCCAGCCAGCAACGGTAGGCATCCTCGGCGATTTCTTCCGGGGTCAGCGGGATATGCTCGTTGATATCTTTCGGCGTTACCGCCCCGGTCAGGGCGGCGGAAATAATGACGTCATCTCCGGTATTCATAATACTGCTCCCATTTTTCAAACCTGTTTTTACTTCGTCTTTTACTTCGTTTTTTACTTCGTCGCGCTATCACGCCGTCCGTAAGAACAATCACCGCAACACGTTCATGCTGAAAACGTATTTATTCTTTCGGCCACATCACCTCGTACAGACCACATATAATTCGGTCAATTCGGTATATTTTTGACAGCACCCCATCGATATTTCAGTCGACAGTCACGATATTTAGCAGGCGGTATTCCCCCAGCGAGTACATTGCTGAAAAAGAACTCACAATATGGAGGAAATGAAATTACAGCCCATGAAAAACGGCTTCACCTTTATATTAACTTAATAACCACTACCCACCGAAACTATCACCCCGCAGCGGGGCATAGAAATTCTTTTTATTCCCGCCGCTATGTTTTTTCTACATAACCGACGTCAATTGGGTTATGATTTTTTAAAAAAACAAACAAAATCAAATAACTAACAAATAATCACACACTATAAATAACCAAGTTCGTTAAGTAATTAACTGGGATTTTTTATTTTTCTGCGTCAAATCGGGTTATACAAAAAAAACATAACCGAAAGTATAAAAAGAATTTCTGATGTTTTATTGGTGATGATAGGTTTTTCGCATCGGGAATAATCGACATTAAAGTATGGCATCGGTCAATATTTTAAACCGTTATTTCCATAACGATCCGAAATCGTCGGATCCTGGTTATTACGCCGCGTATTCAACCATAAAAGCGCATCATTATTGCGCTTCAAAATGAATACAGGCATTGAAGCAGAATACACCGTTACAGTGACGCATTCTGTACTAAAAAAGAAGGATATATTCGGCCTTCACGCTATTTCCATTAAAAGGAGCCTATCATGGTGATTAAAGCCAATTTCGAATCCGATCACGGAAAAAGAAAAGAAATGTCCCACAAGGAACTGGGAACGATTCCCCACATGCCTTTTGAAGAATATTCGGAACGACTCAAACACTGTTTCACCATGAAGCGTGAAAACGGCATCCTTGAAGCGCGCCTGCATACCAACGGCGACAGTCTGCAATGGGGGGCGCCGGCGCATCAGGGTCTGCACTACTTCTTCGACTGGGCCGGCAGGGATCCGGACAACGAGGTCATCATCCTGGGGGGAACCGGGCCGGACTTTATGAAAGGCATCGGCCGTCTTGATGAAAAAGGCAACTGGCAACCGGCTACCGAATTTGCTTCCGCGCCGGAAGAAGCCTGGAAAATGTATGAGTATCAATACTATGACGGCACCAACGATATCGAAGGCCAGGTGTTCGACGTCGAAGTGCCGACCATCGGCGTCTGGAACGGCGCCGCATTCCATACCGATCTGGTGCTGTTCAGCGATATTACTCTGTGTACCGAAGACGCCTGGACCACTGAAATGCACTATCGCGTCAACATGGTGCCCGGCGACGGCATCCAGATCGCCTGGCGGGAACTGATGGGCCGTAAACGTTACGCCTACGCCGAACTGACCGGCGAGATCATCACCGCCCGTAAAGCACTGGCGCTCGGTATGGTCAACGAAATCTGCCCGGATATCGAATCCTGCTATAAACGCGCCCATGAAATCGCCGAGCTGATCATGAAGACCGGGACGCGCGTCACCCGCCGCATGACCACCCAGCAGTTGCGTAAACCCTGGAAGGAAGATATCGCCAACGAACTGCGTAACGCCTTCGCCACTGAAATGTTCGTCACTGCGACGGAACATTCTCCGCACGAAATCAACTACTGGAACTGGGCGCACGAAGAAGCTGAGTTGGTACGCGCCGCCGAGAAACGCGGCAAAGTCATCCGCCCGAGAATCGGCGGTGGTCAGGAAGAAGAAGAAATCAAGTAATAGCGCCTAAGCGCCACCGGCTGTGCCCGCCATGCTGCGCGGCACAGCCCGGCGCTGGCGTCACCCCGCCATGTCGTTGCCGAGAAACGCCCGGAACTCCCGAATGAACAGGCTCGCCGACGGGTTCAGGTTCTGTTTAACCCACACCAATTCCAGCACGAATCCGCAATCCGCTTCTTCCAGCTCCAACAGCACGCTGTTTTTACCCAGCAAATAGCCACGGTGCTTCGGCATCAGCAGCACCACGGAACGGTTCAGCTCCAGATTGAAACAGCAGGATTTCAGGTTCGAATACTCCTTATACAGGCTGAATTCAAACCCATGACGGCGGAGGAAATGGGTACTGTAATGCTCCGACTGGGCGAACTCCCGCGGGTCGACGCGGATCACCGGCCAGTCAACCACCTCCCGCAGCGATACCCGGCCACGGCCGGCCAACGGGTGGTGTCGGTTTACCGCCACGCACAGCGGGTCAGTCTGAAACGGCAACGAACAGAAATTTTCACGCTGCGCCATAAAATTGGGGCGAATCAGGAACCCCAAATCGCACTGGCCTTCTTCCAGCAATACCAGCGCTTCGTCCAGCTCGCTATCGCGGCAATCCACCATCACTTCCTGGTGTTGGCGCTGGAAATTATCCACCAGTTCGACCAGCAGTTGGCGGATGGCTTCCCCCAGAAACGTGATCGACAGACTGTGGCGGCTCTGCCCGGTAAAAGTACGCATCACCGATACCGAGCTGTCATATTGCTGAATCACTTTACGGACTTCAGAAAATAATAATTCCCCGGCGCTGGTGAGCTCGACTTTATGCGTATCGCGCCGAAACAACTCAGTGCCAAATATTTCCTCCATCTCTTTCATATGCCGGCTGAGCACCGGTTGCGTGATATTCATCTTTTGCGCCGCCCGGGTGAAACTCAAGGATTCGGACAACATAATAAATTCACGCAATAGCTGGATTTTCATGGGAATCCTTAATTCATATGAGCGATATAATTAGTGAGGATACATTCTAAGCTATTCGCCATGACAAACCGTGACAGGAATCATAACCGGTGGCTCGCGGTAAACAACAAAAAATAAATCATTTAAAATCATATAAATAAAATAAATCTCACCATTTATAACCGTCATCATCAACCTCTATTCGACCGTCGCCATCATACCCACACACAGGTGTGATGTATCCATCCGTAAAAATGTTGACGCGCCACCGGAATACATTTTTGTATCAGGATGATGTTTAAACGCATCGAATTATTGGCGCTCGCATTTTTCCCTGAAAAAATAAAAAAACATACCCGATAAAAATCAGACAAATAGAAAATTACGTTGTTCTTTTATTTCCCCCTTCGATACTGGCGCATGAATTGCTTTTTCTCTGTGTTTTCATTTACCGCTGTTATTCAGGCGATTTACCGGTGGGCATCATTGATGTGACCAGCCGGATAACGTTTCGCACCCGCGCATCTGACGGATGGCGACAGGCGGGCTCTGCGGTCGTCCACTCTCCGTGCGCTACGCGAGTACAGGCGATATCGGCATCAGCTAGCGTCTTCCCCTTTCCACTCTCCGCGCGCTACGCGAGTACAGCCAAACAGCCAGTGAACAAGACTTTCATACTCAAAAAGGCAATGTCATGCGTTATACAAGACGAGAACTACTTAGGAACCTGGGTTCCTGTACCGTGCTGTTGGTGGGGGGCGCTCCGCTGCAGCTGATTCTGGCCAGAGAAAACGTCGCCACCGGCGTTCGTTATGCCATGCTGCACGACGAAAGCCGCTGTATCGGTTGTCAGGCATGCGTCGCCGCCTGTAAGAAAACCAATCTGGTTCCGGATGGCGTAAGCCGGTTACAGGTGCTGCCTAATCCCGCCAGGGTTGAGGGCGCGCCAGCCGGCACGCCGCCGGTACGCCAGTTTTTCCGCCGTTCCTGCCAGCACTGCGACAACCCACCCTGCGTCAGCGCTTGCCCCACCGGCGCTTCTTATAAAGACCCGGCGACCGGCATCGTCGATGTCCACCACGACCGCTGCGTCGGCTGCCGCTACTGTCTGGCGGCCTGTCCTTACCATGTGCGCTTCATCCACCCGGAAAACCGTACCGCCGACAAGTGCAATTTCTGCCGCGATACCCAGTTAGCGAAGGGGAATCTGCCCGCCTGCGTACAGATTTGCCCGATGAAGGCACTAACCTTCGGCGATATTAACGACCCCAACAGCGACATTTCCCAGGCCATCCGCAGCAAACTGGTCTACCGCACCAAGCTCTATCTTGGCACGGGGCCGAACCTGTACCGGGTTGCCGGCAAGCAGGGCGAAATCCAGATCAATCGTACCTAACCACGCTTTCGATAATGGGGAACATCATGATTAACAACGCTTTTCACTTCGATACGCTGGTGTGGGACTGGCCTATCGCCATCTACCTGTTTGTCCTTGGTATTGCCTCGGGCATGGTGATCATCGCGCTTGGCCTACAACGCCATCTTCCGGCGGAACAACGCCTCCGGTTTCAATACCGCGCCGCCATCGGCGCGCCGTTAATGGTCGCCATCGGTCTGACGCTGCTGGTGTTCCACCTCACCCGGCCGTTGTCCTTCTGGTATGTCATGCGGTATTACAACCCCGGCTCGGTCATGTCGCTGGGCGTCATGCTGTTCCAGATCTTCTTCCTGGCGCTGGCGTTCTGGTGGCTGCAACTCGGCCACCACTGGCTGATGCAGCAGGCGCAGCGGTATCGGGGGGGAATCGGCGCGGCGTTAAGCGGGCTCGGACGGCTGGGAAACCAACTCGATCGCCATGCCCGGCAACTTAACGGCGTGCTGGCGCTGCTGGCCGTGCTGCTCGGCGTCTATACCGGCTTCCTGCTGTCGACGCTGAAAGGTTTTCCCTTGCTGAACAATGGGCTACTTCCGGTGTTATTCCTGAATTCCGGGGTCATCTCCGGCCTGGCCGTGCTGTCGCTGTGTCATGCTTGCAGTACATCGTCGCCGGAGGCGGCAAGGGCGGTTCCGTCATTGCTGCACCGGATTGAGCGCGGATGCCTGCTGCTGGAAGCGCTGCTGCTGACGGCGTTTTTCTTTGGCCTGTATACCGGCGGAGGCGCCAAAACCGACGCGGCCATCACGGCGTTGCAGGGGTTCTGGGGCGGTGTGTTCTGGATTGGCGTGGCGGGTATCGGCATCCTGCTGCCGCTGTTGCTGTCATTACGGCGCCACACTGGGCGATACGCTACCGTCGTGATGGCGCTGCTGGCACTGCTGAGTGTGCTGTCGTTCCGCTTTTTTATTCTGTATGCCGGGCAGATGGTGACGGCCTGATACACGTCCCGCCGCATCGATATGCGGATGCGGCGGGCAACGTCCTTAGCGTCTGGGGGTCAGCCCCAGCAGAGTATCCAGATACAGGTTGGCCTGGATCACAAACGACCAGCCATTCTGCGGGATCAAACTGGTGTAGGGATTGCCCCAGTTGTTCATCTTCCAGGTGCGCGAACCGATGAGCTGTAGCTCAACATCCGGAGTCAGGAACAGATTGGCGGTCAGGCTCGCCTGATATTGATTGCGATCCGGCGACCAGCCACGCCCCCCGGCGCTGCGGAATGCATCGGTCAGAAAGCGCTGTTCGTCGCTGGTTAAACGCAGCCAGCTGACGTTCAGGCTGTAACTGTCGAGCGGACGGGATTCCCAAGGCGAAGACAGGATCAGACCGGTATGCAGCAGCGACCCCAGCCCGTTATCCACCTGCTCGTTAAGCAGATAGGTCATATCCGCATAGCCACTGATCGCCGTCGGGTGCCGATTATCGGCATCACGCCCGCCGTCCTGGCGCCAGAGCGCTTTTTTAGCGCCGACGTACAACGCGCTGGCGCCGGAATCACGGCGGGCCGCCGCGCTGCTGTCCGTCACCTGCGATGTACCGTTCACGGTGTAATAAGGTTCGTTGTAGCTGCGAAAGCTATGCGTCGCCATCAGTTCCCAGTTCAGCGGATAGCGTGCGTCGCGCCAGTCCTGACGGCTGACCAGGTTGGCCGCCAGCAGCGCGTTTTCCCCTTTGCCGTCGCCCCGGAATCCTTCTTCCCAGCCGTTGGTAAACGGATAGCCACGATAGGTACGCCATCCGCCGACGCCGGCCGTGAGTTGCGGCGTCGCACGCCAGGCCATACGCGCCCCCCAGCCGGAGTACGGCATGGCGGAATACCCGACCGAATTGACCAACAGCGTATTGACGCAAGCCATTGGGGAATCGCACTGCGGCGTGCCGAAATACATCCCCGGGTTACTTTTGCCGAACTCCAGCGAGTAGCGATCATCAGCGCCCCAGGTCTGTTCATAGGTAAAACGCATCAGGTGCGCAGTCTGGGGAATGTAGGGCGGCGGATTCCCCACCAGTGTATCCCCGACCTGGGTACCGTAATCCCAGTTGTGGCTGAACGGCACCCACAGCTGCAAAAAGTGTACTTTGCCGCCGGGGATCAGGTTCATCCGTTCCAAATCGATATCCGCGCCGGCAAGCAGCATGGTCAAGGCTTCCGACTCATGCGTCTGCAAACCGGCGCTGGGGTTGGTGAAATAAAATTGGCTCGCCTGCAAATGCACGCCAACGCCATGCTGCTCTAGCCATTCCCCCGTTTCGCTCAGGGGTGCGTCGCCGGCGGCAATGCTGCAGGCGGGCCATAACAACAAGGCGGAGGAATAATAAGCAGCGGGTGAAACCAGAGAGGCAAAATATTCTAATAATGTCTTTTTCATCGTAATTATCCTTTTCGTTCCGAACCATGCCGGAACCGCTTGCTTCAAATGCCCTGAATGAATGTGCTCGCCCGACGCCGCAACGAGCAGACCGGGTGTGAGCCAACGGGAGAAGCGCTCGGCAAACGCATCACGCTCCCCGCCAGAGAACCTCCGCCAGGCAAGCAGGAACTATCATCAGGGCCAGGGCGTCAGGATGGCGCCCACAACGCGCCACCCCGCAGCCCGGTTAGTGTTATTTCGCCCCTTTCACGAACTGCGCCGCGTTTTCGCCGGCAATGCGTCCGGTGTTGAAGGCATAGCCATTCGCCAGCCCCTGGTAAGGGGGATAAGCCGGCGTGGAATAGAACCCAGCGGCGTCGTTGCCAACCACGTACAAACCCGGTATCGATTTAATATTCTTATCCGTGGCCTGTAATTGCTCGTTGACGCGCACCCCGCCCAGCGTACTCAAGCTGACTTCTTGCGCCTTGAAGGCGTAGAACGGCCCGGTGCTGACGGGGAACGCCAGATACCTGGCATTTTTGAGGTAGAGCGTGTCTTTTTTGTTTTTCACCATCTGGTTGTAAGTCGCGATGGTCGCGGAGAGTTTTTCCGGCGCCATGCCGGCGTTTTTTGCCAGCTCGGCCAGCGTATTCCCTTTGAGGACATTGCCCGATTTGACGCCCACCTCGCTCAGCGCGACGAAATCGCCCGCCCCGGTGGGGTTGGGCGCACCCGCGCCGGAAATGTCGAACGGCAATTTGCCCTGGCTGTAGGCTTTCAACGTCGGGGTATCCACCACGATGAAATAGTTGCCGCCCACACTGTAGCTGGCGTTGGACCAGTATGCGGTGTCATACACCAGGCCTTCATCGGCAAAACGCTGACCGGACACATCAACCCACAGCAACGGCGACTTCAACAGCCTGATCAGCGGGCTGTCGTTGAAACCGCTGCCCTGCTGCGCGTCCACGCCCACCAGTTTGTTGGCGTGCAACAACGCCGACTGGACATTCCACTGCGCTGCGCCGGCCTGCCAAGCCATCTTCACGCCCTCGCCGTGATTGGCCCAGGCCAGCAGCGAAATGTTATCGGTCAGCATCACGTCGGACAGCATCTTCTTGTTGCCGCCGAACCCGCCGGTGGCGAGGATAACCGCGCGCGCATGCACCGTCAGACGGCCGCCGTCCGCTTTGGTAGCAATCACGCCGGTAACGTCCCCGCTCTCATTTTTGATCAGCGACTGGCCGGTCGTCCGCGTCATCAGCGTGCCGCCCATTTTGGCCAGGTTCGCATACATATTGTCGAACGCGGCCCGGGTGTCTTTGTAGTGGTGGTAAATCTGCCAGCGAATCGGATCCTCGTCCTGAGCCTGCTGGGGATTCTTGTCGGACAGATAGGTTTCGACGCCATACTTCTGCAACCAGTCGATGGTTGAGGCGGACTTGTCGATCACCGCGCGCGTCAGCGCCGCATTCGAGAGGTAATGGTTGTAATCCATCATGCGGACGAACAGATCATCCGAGGTGAAGTTGATCTTCTTCGCCTTCTCCTGCGACGAGCCGACCGCAAACAGACCGCTCGCCAGCTTGCCCGCGCCGCCGACCGACGGTGCCTTTTCCAGCACCACGACCTTGACGCCGCGTTCCGCCGCGGCCAGCGCCGCCGCAGAGCCGGATGCGCCGCCGCCGACCACCACCACGTCCGTGGTGATTTCCTGTGCTTCTCCGACGACCTTCGCAATTTGCTGTTTATAGCGCCCGACGTCAGCGCCGGATTGCGCCAGCGCCGCTTCTGCGGCCTTTTTCACCGCGTTGCTGGTTTCCGTCGCGCCGGTCATACCGTCCACGCTCAGGCTTTGCCGATCCAGAATCGCCTTGCCGACTTCAGGCCCGGCGTTTCGCCGTCGGCATTGACCGACAGGTGGGTGATCTTGCCGCTCTGATCCACCCCGAGCGTAACGCTGACGCTGCTTTCCTTACCTTGTGCGCTGCCGGTGTAATCCCCGGGAACAATACTTTCCGCCTGAGCAGTGCCCATCACACACAAGCCCAGAAGACCAGCCAACACCGACCGTACGGGATAACGCTGTGGGCCAACTTTTTTTCTTTCATAAGTCATAGCAGTACCTTTTCTTCGTTATAAAAATACCTTCATCTGCGGCGGAACCACGTCAGGATGACGCGGTGCTGCCGATACGTTTTTCAAGCTGAAAAAACAGAGGGATACACAAAAACAGCCCAACGCCCATCATGCGGAATACCCGGTCATAGCCGATCGGCGGCGTACCGGACGCGGAGAGGCCGTCGGCATGCAGCAGCAGGAAACCTAAGGAAATGCCCAATGTCATGGACATCAGTTGAACCAGCGTGAGCAGGCTGTTGCCCGCGCCGTAGCTGTGGTCGTCAAGATCGTGAAACGCCAGAGTATTCAGACCGTTGTAGAGCATTGAGCTGCACAGCCCCAGCATCATGGTCAGCGTCAGCAGCAGGGATACGCTGGCGCCTTGTGCCGCCACGGCGATCAGCAACAGTGCGCACGACAGGCTGGCCCCGCTCAGTAAACGCCGATAGCCGTAACGCGCCAGCAGCACGCCGTTGAACAGACGCGCCCCCAGCGCGCCGAGGGAAAACGCCAGCAGCGCCAACGCGCCGGTCTGCCCGCCCGAGGCACCGCGGGCCTGCAACAACAGTGACAGCATCAATGGCGCGGCCGCCAGACACAGACGCACCAGCACATTCCCCAACAGACTCACGCGATAGCTATGCCGCCGGAGCAGCGAGAACCGGAAAATCCCGTCATGCCGCCCACCGCGCCGCCGCCAGTAAGACAGCGCCAGGCCCGGTATGATCACCGCCGCCAGCAACGCTGTGGCCGGTGACAGCAGACGCTGGCCGCTCGGGGTCGACAGCACCAGCAACGCCAGCAATGCCGGTGCGAGCAGCGCATAGCCGTGCAGATCGAAAACCGGCGTTGTCAGCCGCTGACAGCGCGTAACGGGCAGCCACAAACAAGGCAGACACAACGGCAGCGGTAACAGAAACAATCCGCGCCAGGACAGCAGCGTCAGACAGGCCGCCCCGCCTAACGGCCCAAGCAGCGTCCCCAGCAAGCCGATGGCCGTGGCCTGATTGAGCCGCCGCACCCGCTCGCGTTGATCCGCGCCGTGCAGCAGCATCACCCGAGCGCAGGCCAGCATCAACGCACCGCCGCACCCCTGCCACCCGCGCCACAGACAGAGCGCGTCCAGGCTCGTGGCGCTGGCGCTGCCCACCGCGGCGAGCATAAACAGAGTCAGCGCCCACCGGTAAACCAGCCCGGCCCCCCAACGCCCCATCAGATAGTCGCTACACGGCGTACTGACGACCACAGCGGCCAGATAGCTCAGCACCACCGCGTCCATGTCGCGCACCGCCACCCCAAACGTCTGCGCCAGCGTCGGCAGCGCCAGATAAAGCAACGTGGTATCGCTGGACTGGATCAGAAAGGTCAGTGCCGCCCCCAGGATCGGCGTGCGCGGATGCACAGAGGCGCCGCGTTGGTAAAACATGAGCTTCATGGGCACGAGTCCTTGGGGTGTGGGTGCGATGGTCTAGGGCTGAGCAAGGGGCATGCCAGTGTTACGACGGGAGATAAATCCAAATAACCAATTGATTAAAAAGAAAATAAAAACAGATGTCGTCAATTGTTTCAGACACCGACTGTAGGGTGATGCGATTCCGTATCGATTTGCTATCGTCGCCGTATCAGCGGCGCGCGGTTGCTGACTGGCACCGTGACGGCGGCGGTAAAGGGAACGGACATCGGGCATCGCGAAGCGATTTGCGCTTCCCGGAAGGAATGTCATCGCAGTCGCAGTTATCTGGCTGATTTAACATTTTTTATGCCGGTGAAACGATACTGTTTTCTATTAGCCAGGGGACCGTTTGCTGCGAGAAAAAATAATCATGAAAATGGCAGAGATGATAGAAAGCGACATTAACTACAAAGAGATCCTAGATAACCTGGAGTGTCCCATCTATGTCACCGATGCCAGGGGGATCACCCGTTATGTCAACCGCGCCTATATTGCGGAGAATCCCATGTGGGATCCGGCGCACCTTATCGGCCGCAACGTTCGGGACATCATCAAAGAAGGAAAATGCTTCTCGCAAGCCATCACCCCCAAGGTGTTGCAGGAGCGGCGGGAGGCGTTCGAATTGCTCAGCCACCCATTGCTGCCGGGGAAAAGCGCCTTTGTTTCCGGCCGCCCCATCTACGACCAGCACCGGGCTCTGAAACATGTGGTATCGATCCTCTATGTGGACTCTTTTTTTCAGCGTCTGCACACCCACTTTAACTACCCGCTGCGTCAGATCTGCTCATTAGGGAAAGTCCCTTCCCAGGCCACGCTAACCGGCGATACGTTGCCAATACCGCTGATCGGCCGCAGCGATACCCTCAACCGCATCCGAACACTATTAACCCGGATAGCGCCCACTAATGTACCCGTGTTAATCACCGGCGAATCAGGCACCGGCAAAGAAGTGATCGCCAGCGCCATCCAACGGTTCAGCGCGCGCGCCGACAAGCCGTTTATTAAGGTCAACTGCGCCGCCATCCCGACCAGCCTGCTGGAAAGCGAGCTGTTCGGCTACGACAAAGGCGCGTTCACCGGCGCAACCACCCAAGGGAAGCCGGGCTTTTTTGAACAGGCCAACGGAGGGACGCTGTTTCTCG
This sequence comes from Musicola keenii, assembly GCF_014855505.1. Taxonomy (NCBI): domain Bacteria; kingdom Pseudomonadati; phylum Pseudomonadota; class Gammaproteobacteria; order Enterobacterales; family Pectobacteriaceae; genus Musicola; species Musicola keenii. Next base: position 62,213 of record NZ_JAAWVW010000009.1, read on the forward strand.
ATGAAATCGGCGAGCTGCCGTGGGAAGCGCAGGCCAAACTCTTGCGCGTGCTGCAACATCAGGAAATTCAGCGGCTGGGCAGCACTCGTAGCATCATGCTGGATGTGCGGATCATCGCCGCCACCAACGCCAGCCTGCAGGAAAAAATCCAGCAACGCCTGTTTCGCAGCGATCTCTATTACCGGTTGAGCATCATCCCGCTGCATCTGCCGCCGCTGCGTGAGAGACCTGAAGACATTCCGTTGCTGATCGAGTTTTTTTCCGGGGTGTTCGATCAGCAGTACCAGCGCATCATCCGCTTCGATGTGGACGGCATCGACCGCCTTAAGCACCATATCTGGCCCGGCAATGTGCGGGAACTGCGCAACTTTCTGGAGTACATGTACATCTGCGCCGAAGAAAACTTCGTCGATGTCACGACTATCGAACACTGGTTGCTCGGCAACCGTAGCGAGGCACCGACGGACACGCCGCTGCAGTGCCCCGTCAGCGAACTGGAGAGCTTCTGCCAGTCCATGCTGGAAATGGACGTGCCGCTGAAAACCATTATCGATGAGGTGGAACGGTGCGTGCTGCGCCAGTCGCTGGCGACTCACAAAACCACCTACGCCGTGGCGAAAAAGCTGGGCGTGGCGCAACCCACCATCGTACGTAAGCTCCACGGGCACAACCTGCGCCCGGAATAACGTCGCCATGGATAGCGCGTGGGAACAGGCGCACCCCAGCCTGACGTGCGCCACCCGGTGTCGGCGGCACATAAAACAGGCAGACGATGGGACAAGCTCGGCATTAGGTACATCACTGAGCGTGCGTCTGGCGCGCACGGCAGGGCCATCACCGCATAAAACCGACGCGACACAGGCCATCAATCGTGCAGGAGTCACCGAGCGATGCTGTCGGCTATCGTTAGTCAAATTAATCTATTAAAAATAAAAATCTAGATAGCCACTGGCTATCACAATAGTCATGTAATCCGATTTTATCTCCTCACCATTGCTCACTAAGCTTAACAGGGACAGTCAGGCTATCTGATGCAACGTCCAGCCAGCCCGACAAGCCAATTCACATGACGGCGCCCACACTCTCTGACGCGAGCTATTTCATGTCCGTCGTTCATCACCCGCACTCTAGGTGAACGAGGATCTTTGAGCAAAAGGTAGGAACACATGACGACTGAAAGCAAATGCCCTTTTCATCAGACCAACACCGCCGGCAGCGGCGGCACCTCCAACCGGGACTGGTGGCCGGAACAACTGAATCTGAATATCCTGCACCAGCATTCATCGTTGTCCGATCCGATGGACGACAATTTCAATTACGCGCAAGCCTTCAATACGCTCGATCTGGACGCCGTTAAACACGATCTTCACGCATTGATGACCGATTCCCAGGAATGGTGGCCCGCCGACTTCGGCCACTACGGCCCGTTATTCATCCGCATGGCCTGGCACAGCGCAGGCACTTACCGTACCGGCGACGGCCGCGGCGGTGCGGGCGCCGGTCAACAACGCTTCGCTCCGCTCAATAGCTGGCCGGATAACGGCAACCTCGATAAAGCGCGCCGCCTGTTGTGGCCAATCAAGCAAAAATACGGTCGTAAACTCTCGTGGGCTGACCTGATGATCCTCGCCGGTAATGTCGCGCTGGAGTCGATGGGCTTTAAGACCTTCGGCTTCGCCGGCGGCCGGGCAGATGTCTGGGAACCGGAAGAAGATGTGTATTGGGGGGCGGAAAAGACATGGCTCGGCGGCGACAAACGCTATGCTGGCGAGCGGGATCTGGAAAATCCGCTGGCGGCGGTGCAAATGGGGCTGATTTACGTCAACCCGGAAGGCCCGGACGGCAACCCGGATCCCATCGCTGCCGCCAAAGACATTCGTGAAACCTTTAAACGGATGGCGATGAACGACGAGGAAACCGTCGCCCTGATTGCCGGTGGCCATACCTTCGGTAAAACCCACGGCGCCGGCGACGCCGCGCTGGTCGGCCCGGAACCGGAAGCGGCAGCGATTGAAGAACAGGGGCTGGGCTGGAAAAGCCGTTTTGGTAGCGGTAAAGGCGGCGACGCCATCACCAGCGGGCTTGAAGTCATATGGACTCAGACACCGACCCAATGGAGCAACTACTTTTTCCAGAACCTGTTCGGCTACGAATGGGAACTGACCAAAAGCCCGGCGGGCGCTCACCAGTGGCAGCCGAAGAACGGTGCCGGCGCCGACGAGATACCGGATGCGCACGACCCGGCCAAACGCCGCGTGCCGACCATGTTGACTACCGATCTGTCGCTGCGTTTCGACCCGATCTACGCGGAAATTTCCCGTCGCTTCTACGAGAACCCGGATCAATTTGCCGACGCCTTCGCCCGCGCCTGGTTCAAACTGACCCACCGCGATATGGGGCCGCGTGCCCGCTACCTTGGCCCGGATGTCCCGGCCGAAGAACTGATTTGGCAAGATCCGATCCCTGCGGTTAATCATCCGCTGGTGAGCGAGCAACATATCGCCGACCTGAAAAACCAGATTCTGGCTTCCGGCCTGACGGTATCGCAGTTGGTCTCCACCGCTTGGGCTTCCGCTGCCACCTTCCGAGGCTCCGACAAGCGCGGCGGCGCCAACGGCGCGCGCATTCGCCTGGCACCGCAGAAAGACTGGCCGGTCAATCAGCCGGCGCAGCTGGCGGCCGTGTTGCACACGCTGGAAGGTATTCAGCATGCGTTCAACCATGCTCAGGCCGATAGCACGCAAATTTCATTGGCGGACCTGATTGTTCTGGCAGGCGGAGTCGGTATTGAACTCGCCGCGAAAAACGCCGGTTACACCCTGAGCGTGCCGTTCACGCCGGGGCGGATGGACGCCTCGCAGGAACAAACCGACGTTGAATCATTCGCGGTACTGGAACCGATCGCCGACGGTTTCCGCAACTACCTGAAGGGGAATTACAGTATCCCGGCCGAATCGTTGTTGGTGGATAAAGCGCAGTTGTTGACGTTGAACGCGCCGGAACTGACGGTGCTGCTGGGTGGGCTGCGTGTACTGGACATCAATACCGACCATACGCAACACGGCGTCTTCACTCATCGTCCACAGGCATTAACCAACGATTTCTTCGTCAATCTGCTGGACATGGGCACCGTCTGGAAACCGACCGCCGACGGTGTGTTCGAAGGACGTGACCGGGCTACCGGCGCACTCAAATGGACAGCCACCCGCGTCGACCTGATCTTCGGCTCACACTCCCAACTGCGGGCATTGGCGGAAGTCTACGGCAGCGCGGACGCACAGGAGAAATTCATCCGCGACTTCATCGCCGTCTGGACGCGGGTGATGAACCTCGATCGCTTCGATATCGCCTGATCATCCGGCATCACCGTGCACCGTCGGCGGAGCATATCGTCTTCCGCCGACGGTGCGTCGGCAGATACGGCGCACCAAAGGGATAGCCTCATGTGGGTGACGCAATCCCTCTCACATCATGCCGTTATCACTCCGTAGCGCTACGATCACCGAACATCGACAATACCGCCTGAAAGCAGGCGTCGACCAGCGGCGAGGCGGTATGACGGCTGCGCATCAGCGCGATGGTGCGCACCACTGATGGCTGTTCCAGCGGAACAACCGCTAACGACTCGTCGTGCAGGTGCGTGGTATAAATCCAGGGCAGAATGGCGATGGCGAGCCCGGAACGTACCAGCCCGTATAGCGTTTCCAGATACGAAACTTCATAACGCAAATGAAACTTGTAGCGGCCGCTTTCCGCCATCGCGACCACCAGACGGCGCACATTTCCCCTGGCGAAGACGACAATATCCCGCGAATCCAGCTGCTGCCAATCCAGCTCGGAGGGCGTGACAAGCGCATCGTCGGCAGGCATCACCGCAACCAACGGATCCTCCAGCAAGGGGTGGATCTCCAGTATCGATGGCACTGAGTTATCCAGCGCGCCGATGGCAAAATCAATGCGCCCTTTTTCCAATAACGACACCAACGAGTCATTGGCATGATCGTGAAATTCCACCCGCACCCGGGGGAAACGCTCGGCCAGCAAGCGCGGGACATCCGGAAACATCAGCGAACTGACTGAAGGCACCAGCCCGATACGCACTGAACCGTCGCCACCGTTATCCGCGATCCGCCGCATGTCCTCAAAGCCGCTCTGGGCAACATTCAATATCCGTTCGGCATGGGGCAGCACCGCCGTCCCCAATTCCGTCAGCGTGACCGCCGACGCTGTGCGGTTGAACAGCCGCCCGCCCAGCACGGCTTCAATATGCCGCAATGCGCTGCTCAGCGCAGGCTGGCTGATAGCTAGCCGATCGGCGGTATCAGTAAAGTGACGTAACCTGGCCAGCGTCACGAAATACTGCAACTGTTTTAGGGAAAGTGCCGGCAAGCGCTGCCAGGGGTCAGTCATCGTTATCCCTCACGCTAATTATTCAACGGATAATAAACCCTTCTTATCAGTCAATAAATTAAATCATCTGGGCAATCGTCTCGTCCATGAATAGAGTAACGGCGTTAAACATTTAAGGATAACGACATGGCCGCATTGACAGCCGAAAACCGTCGTAGAGCGGTGCAGGCCGCACGCGGCGATATTCCCTTTGATTTACTTCTCGCCAACACCAGGGTGATCGATATGGTCACCGGAGAGATTCGCGATGCCGATATCGGCATCGTCGGATCGCTCATCGCCAGCGTACATCCTTGCGGTACCTGGCAACAGGCTACTGAAATCCACAATCTTGCCGGTTTATTTATCAGCCCAGGGCTGATGGATACGCACGTTCATGTGGAAAGCTCCCACCTGCCGCCCGCGCGCTACGCGGAAATCGTCGTGGCCCAGGGCACTACCACCCTCTTCTGGGATCCCCATGAACTGGCGAACGTGCTGGGTGTCGAGGGCGTCCGCTACGCAGTACAAGCCAGCCGCAATCTACCGCTGCGCGTGATCTGCGCCGCACCATCGAGCGTCCCCTCAACCCCCGGGCTGGAGATGTCCGGCGCCGACTTTGCCGGCGATGAGATGACCACCATGTTGGGCTGGCCGGAAATCGCCGGCGTGGCGGAAGTGATGGATATGCACGGCGTCCTGAACGGCAGCGAGCGTATGCAGGCAATCCTCAACGCCGGGCTCGCCAGCGGAAAACTGATCGAGGGGCACGCCCGTGGGCTGAGTGGCGCTGCATTGCAAGCCTATCTTGCCGCCGGCGTCACCTCTGATCACGAGCTCACTTCCGCCGCCGACGCGCTGGAAAAACTGCGCGCCGGGCTGACGCTGGAAATTCGCGGTTCTCATCCCTACCTGCTGCCGGAGATTGTCGCCGCGCTCAAGACCTTGCCGCATCTGTCTTCGCAGATTACGGTCTGTACCGACGACGTGCCTCCCGATATGTTGCTGGAAAACGGCGGCATCATCGCCCTGCTCAATCGGCTGATCGAACACGGGTTGCCCGCAACGGATGTGTTGCGGTTTGCTACGCTGAACGCCGCCATCCGCTTGCAGCGCAACGACCTGGGGCTCATCGCCGCCGGTCGTCAGGCCGATCTGGTGGTGTTCGACTCACTGGAACGGTTGCACGCCCGCCGGGTATACGTCGCCGGTCGATTGACGGCCCAGGACGGCCGCCTGCTCACGCCGATCGCAGCCCCAGCCGATGTAACACCACCACGGGACACCCTGCGCCTCACGCCGCGCGACGCGGGTGATTTCATCATGACCCTCCCCGGCGCCACGCAGGGCCGCGCCACGCTGCGACATATCCGCGGCGCCCGTTTCACCCAGTGGGGCGAAGTCGACGTCGAGGTACGCGACGGGCAGGTTATCCTGCCGCCGGGGTTCAGTCTGATTTGGGTTCAGCATCGCCACGGCCGCCATGAGGCGGTGCCCCGGCTGGCGCTGCTGGAAGGTTGGGGTGAATTGCGCGGCGCCATCGCCACCAGCTATTCCCACGATGCCCACAATCTGGTGGTGTTGGGGCGCGACCCCCTCGATATGCAACTGGCCGCCAATACCGTTATCGCCAGCGGCGGCGGCATGGCACTGGCGCAGGATGGGCAGGTGTTGTCCCACGTCGCCATGCCGATCGCCGGCATGTTGTCCGACCTGCCACCCGTCGAGCTGGCTGCGGCGTTCCGCACGTTGCGTGAACGCAGCGGCGAGATTGTCGACTGGCAGCCGCCGTATCTGGTGTTCAAAGCGATTGAAGGCACATGCCTGGCCTGCAACGCCGGGCCGCATCTGACTGATCTCGGGCTGACCGACGGTTCGACGCGCCAGATTGTCGACCCTATTATTGAGTATCGCGACACCTCAACTATCAACATCACTTCATAATCAACGCAAAACTGGTCAAGGGAGAAGAAATCAATGGCTGAAAATTCCGTAGACGCGCCCGCAGCAGGAAGCTGGGTGGAACGCCGTTTCGGGTTATCGACACGCCGCAGCAGTGTCAAAGTAGAATGCCTCGCCGGTATTACCGGCTTCCTCGCCGCCGCTTATCTGCTGATCGTCATTCCCGGCCTGCTGGCTGCCGGCGGGATGGACAAGGGGGCGGCCACCACCGGCACCATTCTGGTGTTTGTGGTCAGTACCCTGCTGATGGCGTTTTACGGCAATCTGCCGTTTATCGTCGGGCCGGGCATCGGCGGCTCGGTGCTGGTCGGCGTGACGCTTGCCGGCAGCGCCGGTATCGGCTGGCAGGCCGGGTTGGGCATCGCCAGTTGGTCGGGCATTCTGTTTTTCGTGCTGACGTTGCTGGGGCTGCGGGAAGTGGTGACACGCTCAGTGCCGCAATCCATCAAGCTCGGCCTGACCGCCTCTATCGGCCTGTTCGTCGCCGTACTGGGTTTTCGCAACGCCGGGCTGGTACTGGCCAACGCCAAAACCAGCTCGCTGATGTTGGGGAACTTTCTGGCGCCCGGCGCGCTGGTAGCGTTGTGCGGGCTGCTGATCGCCATCGCATTGCAAGCGCGTCGCATACCGGGTGCCATTTTATGGGCTATTTTGTCGGCGACGCTGCTGGGCATCCCGTTCGGCGTGACGCGCGTACCGGAAAGCCTGATGTCGCTGCCGCACTCGCTAAGCCCGGTGCTGGGACAGGTGGACATGCTCGGTGCGCTGAATATCGCTTATCTGCCTTTCCTGTTTGTGTTCTTCGCCTCGGAGTTTTTCTCCACCATGGGTACGACGCTGGCAGTCGGCGGCGAAGCCGGCCTGCTGGACGAACATGGCAATATGGCTCACATCAACCGCCCGTTTGTGGTGGACTCCATTGCCGCCGCGCTGGGCCCGTGGGTCGGCATTCCGGCAGCCACGGCGCTGATTGAATCGTCTGCGGCGGCCGAAGCGGGCGGCAAAACCGGCCTGACGGCGCTGGCGGCGGCGGTGATGTTCCTGCTGATGCTGTTTTTCATCCCCGTTGCGCTGATGATCCCGAAAGAAGCCACTGCGCCGGCACTGATCCTGATCGGCCTGAACATGTTCGGCGGCCTGCGTAAAGTCGATCTGGCGAACCTGACCGATGGTTTGCCGGTACTGATGATGGTGATGGTGACACTGATTTCCAACAGCTTCGGAACCGGCATCGCAGGCGGTTTGCTGTTCTTCATCGCGATCAAGGCCGTCGCCGGTAAATGGCGCGAAATTCCCATTGGCCTGTGGGTTCTTGCGATCCCGCTGGTGTATTACTTCGCCACGCTGGTCAAACACTAAAGTCACCGGCGACGATCCCTCTCGTCGCCGAACTCCATCCTGCATGTCATCGCTGATAAAGCCATTATCGTCAACGCCACGCACGACCGGCGCGTGAGTTCAGACCTGACATTCACCAAAACATACCTTGTTCCACCCGGCATACCATGAAAACCTCAGAGATTTCTCCGCACCGTCGATAACCTTAAATAACACGCCAACTTCACCGTGAGTGACGTATAAAAGATTCGTTGTTGAGAAAACTGTTCTATGGTTTCAATAATCACTCTGTGCACATGTACCTCAACCATACTCTGTTCGATGGAGAGATATCTTGATAGCAAGGCGAACGATGCAACCCCCAGAATGGCGTTCGGATAGCCTGTTTCAGGCAATCCTTGACCGCTGTCCCGTCGGCATTGCCGTTATTGACTACAGTGGTCACTACCTGACGGTCAACCCGGCCTATTGCAATATTTATGGTTATACGCAACAGGAGATGCTCCATCACAGCTTCACGATGGTATTTCCCCCAGATGCACAGAGTTCAGTGTTGGAACGCCATCAGCGTTTTTTGGACGAAGGCGGCAAACTGGGCGGTGAATGGACAGTGACACGCCGGGACGGCACATTGCTGACCGTCTGGTCTGAATCGGTGCCTTTCGCACAGACCGGGCACAAAGCCGACAGGCTGGTGTACGTGCTCGACATCAGCGAGCGCAAAAAAACACAGGAACAACAACAGATTGCCGCCGCCGTCTACGACGTCAGCCATGAAGCCATTTTCGTCACTGATGCCGATAACAGTATCATCTCCGTCAATCCGGCCTTCTCCCGTCTGACCGGCTATCACTTTGGCGACGTGAAGGGCAAAAACCCGCGGATTTTCAAATCCAGCCGCCATCCGCCGTCTTTCTACGCCGATATGTGGCACGCGCTGCATGAGAAAGGGTTGTGGATCGGCGAGGTCTGGGATCGGCATAAAAACGGTCACGATTACCTCAAAGAGTTGACCATCACGGTCATCCGGGATGCCGCCGGTCATATCATTAACCATGTCGGCATGTTTTCCGATATCACCCTGCGCAAGAAACAGGAAGAACTGATCTGGCGACAGGCCAACTACGACGCCATCACCGACCTGCCGAATCGGCATCTGTTTCAAAGCAAACTGGAACAGGCGGCGCAACACGCCCGACGCACCGGCAATCTCATGGCTCTGATGTTGATTGACCTCGACCACTTCAAAGCCGTCAACGACAGCATGGGGCATCGGGCGGGCGATATGCTGTTGACCCGTGTATCGCAACGACTCATCGACAGCGCGCAGCATGCCGATACCATCATCGCCCGGCTCGGCGGCGACGAATTTGCCGTCATCATTTCCGATCTGTTCCAACCCCATGATTGCGACGCGCTCGCCAAAGCGCTGCTGGAGAATCTCTCCCACCCCTTCAATATCGACGGTGAGAATATGTTCGTATCGGCAAGCATCGGCGTTGCCTGCTTCCCGATCGATAGCGACAATCTCGAAGCGCTGTTCAAAAATGCCGATCAGGCAATGTACGCCGCCAAGAACGCCGGTCGCAACGGCTTCAGTTACTACAGCTCCGCGCTAAATGACGCGGCGCGCACCCGGCTACGCATGACCAATGATCTGCGTAAAGCGATCCGGGAAGAGCAGTTCGAGGTCTATTATCAGCCGATTGTTGCGCTGGACACCGGCCATATCCTCAAGGCGGAGGCGCTGGTGCGTTGGCATCATCCCACGCACGGGCTGGTCAGCCCGGCGGAATTCATCCCGCTGGCGGAAGAAACCGGGCTCATTATTCCTTTAGGCAATTGGGTGGCCCGGCAAGCTATCGCCCAGTTGGCGCGCTGGCGTCAGTTCTGCGATCCCAGGTTCCAGATGACCATCAACCTGTCGCCGATCCAGCTGCGCAGCCAGGACTTCGCCGACATGGACTGGTTGCGCGAGCTGGATCGTCATGGGCTGAGCGGCGATGCGATCACTATCGAAATCACGGAAGGATTGCTGCTGAATGCTGAATCCCGGGTCAATCGCAACCTGCGCATGTTCCGCGACGCCGGCATCCAGATCGCCATTGATGATTTCGGCACCGGCTATTCGTCGCTGGCCTACCTGAGGAGATTCAATATCGATTATCTAAAAATCGACCGTTCCTTCATTGAGGATATGGACGGCGTCGGCCATGAGCTGTGCGTCGCCATTGTCGCCATGGCGCACAGCCTGGGGTTACAGGTGGTGGCAGAAGGGGTGGAAACCCTCCAGCAGAGCGCCATGCTCAAGCGCATCGGCTGCGATTATGCCCAAGGTTTTCTGTTTTCCCGCCCGCAGTCTGCGGCGGATATCACCCAATTGCTGCCGACAGCGCGCAGCCTGCCCTAATCGGCATGACTGGCGTCAATCAATCGTCAGGAGCGTACAGGGATGTACGGCATGAAAGGATGCCCATCATCGTCCTGGCATCCTCAAACCAGAATCAGCCGGCACTCAGTAAATACGGCCCGTCGGTGTATAACCGCCGTTCAGATAATCGCCGAGGGAATTCTTCGGATGGTAATCGCTTTGCTGGCGCAGCATCTCTTGCACACTCGCGTTAATGGCTTCCTCACCGTACTCCGTATAACCGATTTTCCGGTAATACGGCGCTTTCAGTTTGCTATAGGCGCCGTCAAGAAACGCTTTGTAGGAATCCACCGGCCGGCTAAAGTGCTGCGGCAACGACGGCAATAACGACATATCTAACACCAGCCCGCATGCACTGGCTTTGCTCGCCATCCACAGCAACGTGATGTCAGACAGGTTGTTGTCCGCATAACCACCGCCGATATTGGCATGCGCCCCAGGAAACCACACCTGCTCAACCGTCTGATTCGGTTTTTGTTTGGGATCCCACAGGGTGCAATCATAATTTTCCCGATGCTCGTCAATAGCAATGGCGTGATAGGCATGTCTGACAATACCGCTCAGCTCCGTATCATGAAAATGATAAAACTCCCGGTTAAACCAGCCAAACGACTCCAGCGGAATACCTAGTGCCCCGACGGTATCCCAAACGCCGAGGAAATGAATATCCACTTCCGTGGAATAAGTATTGCGAAACAGCTGAGCATATTCGGTATCCGCGCCTTTATCACGATTGCGATAAAGTTGATACGCTTCGTTAACTCGATTTTTATTTTCTTTTTTTAGCAACCCTGAATTACGAATCAACCCCACCAGACTGCGTGCGCTATAGGCGCCGCGGCTAAACCCCAGAATAAATAGCCGATCGCCGGATTCATAATTATCCATCAATGCGGTATATCCCTGAATAATATTTGCCGACAACCCAACACCGAATATACCGCCGCTAAAACGATCATACCATTGTGTGCCGACCCCCGTGTCATACCACTTCACCTGTGCGATGGTGGTAGCCGCTGCGGTTTCTATTGCCTGATGAAGTTTGAATACGTTGGTGCTGGTTGAATCTTCCATATTGGATTTGATATCCGGAATGTTCCAGGTACCGTCAAACGATATAATGATATTTTTCATTATTTATTTCTCCGCACATAATAAGTTGATAAATAATTCATGTATTGCATGGCGATAACCGCCGCTGGAATACATCACGTATGGAATGAAAAAATAATTACGCCGCAATACACCTGCCGTTTGAAGTAGGGTGGGTATATCATGACGGACATCAGAGAAAAACCGACTTACAGCACGTAACGCTTATTTATATTTTTTTCGTTCTGTACTTTTCCTTTGTCATACTGACAACATAATTCCGCTCTATACCCAAATTAACCCCCGTTGCAGTAAGGCAGCGTACCGATGCCGACCTGCAAAAAACGTTTTAAATGCAATACGTGATGTGCAATAAGGACAAGGCTCATGGATGAGTCGGGTATAACGTCGGCTCCCTGCCCCTCAGAAGGCAATGTCGATATAACGCGGTATTTTCCCCATTCACAGGTTGAAGTATGAGACACAATAACGCTTTTATTTATCTTGTCATTCTGCTGGTATTGCCGCTGCTTGCCGTTGCGCTCTACCTGTGGCGCGAGTATTCACCTCGCGGCAACGGCAATGCGCTGTGGACTTTCGTCAGCGAACAGTGCGTGCCCAACCAGCAGCAGCACGCCGCTCCCGCGCCCTGTCTGGACGTCGACCTGCCGCACCGCTACGCCCTGTTTAAAGACAGGCGCGGCCCGTACCACAATCTGTTGATCCCGACCGATCGCATCAGCGGTATCGAAAGCCCGGCGCTACTTGAAACCGGCACACCCGCCTATTTCGCCGCTGCCTGGAACTACCGTGACAGGCTCTCCCGTCAGATGGGCAAACCGATCAACGATGCCTATATCGGCCTGGCGATCAACTCACTGTTCGGCCGCACGCAGAATCAACTGCACATTCATATCTCCTGCCTGAAACCGGACGTATACCGCACCTTGCAGGATCACACGTCTGCCATCACCACCGACTGGCGGGCGCTGCCGCAGCCGCTGGAAGGCCACACCTATCTGGCAAAGAAACTGTCCGACAACGACCTCATCCGCCAGGATCCGTTCCGGCTGCTGGCGCAATATGCCCAATCGACCAACGACAACATGGAGAATTACGGATTGGCGCTGGCCGCCTTGCCGTCAGGCGAACGGGTGCTGCTGGCGGTACATCGCGGCTTTCTCGGGTTAATGAACCGGGGGTCGGCGGAGGAAATTCTGGACGTGGGTTGCGCGCTGGCGCAATAAACACACCTGACCGATATCTCCCGACATAAGGCAGGTCGGCGGCGCTACGGGTGCCGTTGCGGGATATACGCTGCGCGCCGTGCCTCACCGTGTAGCGATCGTCAATGGCCGTCGTGCATCATGGCGGAATACCGCCTGGGGTATAACTTATAAGTATTCGTTCATTGCATTCCTGCACCGGCTTCCCCTACACCTGTAGCACTGATTCTAGGGGGGGCTTATGCATTTAGATTTGAGGCAGTTGCGCAATTTTCTGGCATTGGTGGAACACCGCAGTTTTGTTCAGGCCGCGGACGCCGTCTGCCTGTCCCAATCGGCCTTCAGTCGCAGTATTCAGGCGTTGGAGCACACTATCGGCCATCCGCTGGTGGATCGGCAAAATAGACAGTTCACGCTAACCTGGCAGGGAAAAAAGCTGCTGCCTTTCGCCCAGCGTATGCAGGCGCTTTCCTGGGAATTGATCAACGATATGCACCAGTTGGGCGACGATGGCGCGGGTGAACTGGCGTTCGGCTGCGGCCCGGCGCCGTCGATGGCGCTAATCCCGCGCGCGGTGGCCGCATTCCATCTGCTACGTCCGCAGGTACGAGTCACCTACTGCGTCGATAACTGGCATTCGCTGCACCAGCGGCTGCTGGCGGACGAATGGCCGTTTTTCATCGCCGATACCTGGCAGGCGGAGCTGGAGCCGCAGTTGCGGGTGCAGCCACTCGGCCCGCGTCGCTGCTTTTTCATCTGTCACCAAGACCATCCGCTGACCCGGCAGCAACATATCGCGCCGCAGGATCTGTGCCGCTACCCGCTGGCATCCCCGTATCTGCCGGTGGGCATGCGCCGGGTGCTGGCCGCACTCACCAATCAGCCGGACTACCGGCCGCACATCCAGTGTGACCACATTTATTCGGTGTTCAGCATCCTACGCCACACCCAGGCCATCAGCTTCTGTAGCGAGGAAGGCTTCTTGCTGGGGCGGCATAGCCATCAACTGGTGGAGATCCCTCTTGCGGAACAGCCGCCGGAGTGGGAACAGATGCAGACTCGTTTCGGCATCATCTCCAACCGTCAGAAACCGATGCCGCCGTTGGCTCAACTGATGGCAGAAACCATTCTGGAACAGGACCGGCTACGAACCCGTCCCGTATAGCCGCGGGACGGGAGTCAGGTCAGGGTTTAGCATTGCCGTCGACGTCATATGTCGGCCAGGCTGAGGCCAACGCCAAAGTTTTCAGCGCATTATCCACAAAACGCGGCTCAATCCATTCATCCACGGAGAAATCGCTGCGGATAAGACCGGCGTCTTTGGCGCGTTGAACACTGTCACGCAAGTTGTCACGCAGAAAAGGATCAATGCGCGGCGAGGTTTTCAGGCTCAGGGTTTGCGGCGTAAATTGCTCTTCAAACAGCGCCGCCGGGATCTGGCTCTGCTCGGTCATCAATGCAATATATTCGCCGAGGTGCGCCGGGTCGCCGCTCCACTGCGCCTCGCGCACCAGCACATCCACCAGTTGCTGCGTTGTCTGCGGATAACGCTGAATAAACTCCTGCGACGCCAGTACCGCCGCCTGCGTGGTATTGGCCCACCCCAGCGCCTGGCTGGAGGTCACTATGCGAATCCCCTGCGTACGCAACGTCAGCAGCGAAACCCCTCCCCACACCGCATCCACTTTACGAGCTGACAGCGCCGCCCGGCCCGCGCTCCAGTCCAAATTGATCACCTTGATGTCGCGTTCGTTCAACCCGGTGCTCTTCAGCGCGCGCTCGAACGACAATTGGTCTGCGGTGCCTTTGTATACCGCCACACGTTTGCCGCGCAGGTCGTCGAGGCGCTGAATGCCGGATTCCGGCGTCGCCGCCAGGTAGGCGCTGGAACCACGCGAGCCCAGTAGCAACCGGGTCGGCAACCCGCCGGAGCGGCCGATGATCGCCGCCAAGTCTCCCAGATACACCACATCCAACTGGCGATTGGCCAACGCTTCGTTCACCGCCGGCCCCGCGCCTTTGAAAAATGACCACTTAACCTTGATGCCCTGCGGTTCAAACGTCTGTTCCAGGCTGTGTCGGATATACGCCAGCCCCAGCGGCCCGCCAATGAAGGGTTTGCTGCCGGCGCTCTGATCCGGCAGACCGATACGAATCTCCGTCGGCTTCGCCTCCTCCGCCTGCGCCGGAGCGCCCCAAACGGCGAGCGCCCATGTCATTGCCGCCAGCACGCCGCGCCATCCCCGACCATATCCTATCCGCTGCATAAATTTCTCCGCGTTTTATCATGTTGTTTATGGGCAGAAACTAGCGAAGGTTGCTGGCGGGAGATAAATAACAATTATCTGTTTATTAAGCAAAAAAAAACATAAACCAGACCCAGGGCGGCATTGCAGACCATATGCATTTGCTGCACGCGACCTATCGGTTTATTGCATTGGCGTATCACGCCAAAATCCGCTTTCTTATGCCTTATTCATGCTCTCAATTTCGTTTTGCGAATAAAAATGAATAAAGCCATTCCCCTGAAAATGCCTCCGCCGATCGGGTTTCATCTTCCGGCGCGATCGCTGATGCCGCTGGTACTGCCGCTGATCCTGTTGCTGTTATGGAGCCTCGCCAGCCTGCGCGGCTGGATGCCGCCGCAGATCCTGCCTGCGCCACAGCAGGTGATCGCTACCGCCGTTTCCCTGCTGCAGGGCGACCTGCCGTCACATCTGCTGATCAGCCTGCAACGGCTTGGCGGCGGCCTGCTGGCGGGCGTACTGGCCGGTACGCTACTCGGTGCACTGATGGGCGCATCGCGGTGCGCCGAACAGCTTCTTTACCCGACGGTGTATACGCTGGCGCAAATCCCGACGCTGGGTTGGATCCCTTTTTTCATGGTGTTGTTCGGTATTGATGACGGGCTGAAACTGGCGGTACTGATCAAAGCGGTGATCGTACCGGTGACGCTACACAGCCAGCGCGGCGTGCGCGACGTCCCGACGACGCTGCGCGAAGCGGCGGCGGTGCTGCGCCTGCCGCCGCCGATTCGGTTATTACGGTTGACGCTGCCCGCGGCGCTGCCGGTTTGGTTCACCGGCTTACGGCTGGCGCTGTCGCAAGCCTGGGTTTCGCTGATTGTGGTGGAGTTGCTGGCATCGTCGCAAGGCATCGGCTATCTGATGGTGTGGGGACGACAGCTGTTCCAACTGGATATCGTGTTCGTCTGCATCGCGGCGATCGGCACCGCCGGGTTGCTGATGGAATGGGGAATCAACCGGCTCGATCACCGTCTGATCCGCTGGCCGCATGCGCCGGTCGGCCGACTGCCTTACACGCCAGGCCGTCCGGCCGCCGGGATGATACTGCCCTTGCTGCTGCTGGCGCTGTGGCACTTGTCCGGCACTCGCAATTGGGTTGACGCCACGCTATTGCCCGCGCCCGCTCTGGTGGCCCAAGCGCTGTGGCGCGGTGCGCTGGACGGCGCGCTGCCGGACGCCATGCTGCACAGCCTGTTCCGGGCGCTGACCGGTGGTGTCATCGGCGTGTCAATGGGATGGCTAGCGGGTATCGCGCTGGGTCTGAGCACACGGGCGGAAGCCCTGTTCGCGCCCAGCCTGTCGTTGTTGCGCCAGGTAGCGCTGTTTGCCTGGTTGCCGCTCATCACCGCCTGGGCCGGTAACGATGAAGGCGGCAAGGTCACGTTCGTCGCCCTCGCCGCTTTTTTCCCAATGCTGGTCGCCAGCCACCGCGGCGTACGTCAGCGTTCGTCGGCATTGCAGGAGGTGGCGCAGGTGCTGCGTCTGCCGCTGTCGACTCGGCTGCGCGTCTTGATTCTGCCCGGTGCGGCGCCCTCCATGTTCACGGGTCTGCGTCTGTCGATGATTCACGCCTGGCTCGGCACCGTCGGCGCCGAATACTTCATGTCGTCCGGCGCCGGTATCGGCAGCCTGATGATCAATGCTCAACAACTGATGGATATGCCCATCATTCTCAGCGGCATGCTATTGATCGGCCTAATCGGCGTGCTTATCGACCATGCCGGGCAACGGCTGGAAACGCACATGACTCGCTGGCGTCACACAGGAGGCTCACAATGACGGCGATCTCATCCTGCCCGGTGGTGGAATTCAACCACCTAAAAAAACAGTTCAGCGTCGGCGGCGAGCCGCTGACCGTGATCGACGATCTGTCGCTCAGCATCTACGGCGGCGAGTTGGTGGCGATTGTCGGTAGCAGCGGCTGCGGCAAATCCACCCTGCTGCGCCTGCTGGCGGGGCTCGACAACCAGTTTCAAGGCCGCATTCTGGTGGACGGCATGCCGGTACGCGGCATCGGCGGCGATCGGGGCATGGTCTTTCAGGAACCACGGCTGTTTCCCTGGCTAACGGTACGACACAACATCGCCCTGGGATTAGCCAGCGAAAGACTACGCCGCAGCGAACTTGACGCCCGGGTGGAGCGTTTTCTGAAACTGGTTGGACTGGAAGCCTTCGCCGACGCCCTGCCCGCCCAACTCTCCGGCGGTATGGCCCAACGGGTGGCGATCGCCCGCGGGCTGGTGGCCAACCCGCGCATCCTGATGCTGGACGAACCATTCGGCGCCCTCGACGCGCTGACCCGACAGCAAATGCAACAGGAACTGCGGCGCATCCACCAGCAGGAAGGCACCACCACCTTGTTGGTGACTCATGACGTGGAAGAAGCCGTCTATCTGGCCGACCGCATTCTGGTGCTGGCGCCGCGACCTGGACGGCTGCGTCATATCGCCGCCGTCGATCTACCGCACCCGCGCCGGCGCGACAGCCAGGTTTTTCATCAACAGTGCAGCGAACTGCTGGCGCTGCTGACACAGCAGGAAACGCAATCCGCGTCCGCTATCTGATGCCGCCGGCGCGGCCGAAACCACCGCGTTCGCGCCGCACGGCATTGCATCGACAATACTTTCTGAATGGAGCGACACATGGGACATCCTTCCGTTTATCCCACCGGAACCACTCTCTATAACCCAGACAAAGCCTGGGGCGGCTATACGGTTTTTCAGGCGCTGGAAACCGGCGCGGCGCTGATCGATATGAACGGCAACGAACTGCGCCTGTGGGAGGGGCTGCACGGTTTTCCCAATAAAATTCTGCCGGGCGGTTATATCCTCGGCCATAGCGGCCAGCGCGATTCCCGTTACGGCATGCAGGATATGGTGGACCTGATCCAGTTGGACTGGGATGGCAACAAAGTTTGGCAATTCAACCGCTATGAATACATCAGCGACCCGGAACTGCCGCCGGAATGGATGGCCCGCGCCCATCACGACTACCAACGCAGCGGCAACCCGGTCGGTTACTATGCGCCTGGCCTGGAACCACAGGCGCTCGGCGGCAACACCTTGATCCTGGCGCACAAGAATCTTCACAATCCGAAAATCAGCGACAAACTGCTGCTGGACGACACCATCATCGAGGTGGACTGGCAGGGCAACCTGCTCTGGGAGTGGCGCTGCAGCGACCATTTCGACGAGCTGGGCTTTGACGACGACGCCAAAACCGCGTTGTATCACAACCCGAATATGCGCAACAGCGGCGGCGGTATGGGCGACTGGATGCATATCAATTCCATGTCTGCGCTCGGCCCGAACCCCTGGTTCGATCAAGGGGATACCCGCTTCCATCCGGACAACATCATCTGGGACGCCCGCGAATCCAACATCATCGCCATCATCGATAAGCAGACCGGCAATATCGTCTGGAAGATCGGCCCGGACTACCGGACACCGGAACTGAAGCATCTGGGCTGGATCATCGGCCAGCATCATGCCCATATGATCCCGGCCGGCCTGCCGGGCGCCGGCAATATTCTGGTGTTCGACAACGGTGGCTGGGCGGGCTACGGCGCGCCCAATCCCGCCTCGGCGGACGGCGTCAAGAACGCCTGGCGCGACTACTCCCGCATACTGGAAATCAACCCGGTCACACTGGATGTGGTCTGGCGCTACTCGCCCTACGAAGCCGGTATTCCGCATCCCACCGATGCATTCCGTTTCTACAGCCCCTATATCAGTAATATCCAGCGCCTGCCGAACGGCAATACGTTAATCAATGAAGGCGCCAACGGGCGGATTTTTGAAGTGACGCCGGACCATGAAATCGTGTGGGAATTTATCTCGCCGTACTGGGGAAAAACCGTCAACACCAATATGCTCTACCGCGCCTACCGGGTTCCCTACGACTGGGTGCCGCAATTGCCGCGCCCGCAGGAAACCGCCATTCAGGCACCGGACAATACGCGCTTTCGCCAGCCTGGCGCGGGCCAGCCCGGTTTTGCCAGCGTAGTGAAGGTCGACGGCGTCCGGCCGTTCAAACGCGGCGGCGATGCGCTGTGCGTCGCCACCGACAACGAGTCGCTCAAACGCAACCCGAAACTGTTCGCCGTCGACCGGGAACGTTTCGCTCCGCTGGCGGTCTCGGCTGACAACGGTTTACCCGCGCTGCCGGGCAGCCGGTTGCTGCTAGTGGGCGCTGAACGTTGCGTGCACTGCAAAGGGCTGTACCGCCAGTTGGAACAGGTGATCGACGATCCGGCATTCAGCACCTTGAGCGGGCATTATCTGGATGCCGACAGTCATGTCGCGCTGACGGCGCTGTTGGGCGTCAAGTCGCTGCCGACGCTGTTGTGGCTCAACAACGGGCAGGAACAGGCACGGCTGACCGGCGCGCAGTCCGCCGCGCAACTGCGGCGCTGGCTGGCGACGCAGGCCGAAAGATAAAGCGGAGAAAAGAGGTCGGGCAAAGTCGCTGAACGCGGGGAAGGATCCCCGGCCGGTCATCGCTGCCGTTCTCTGTCCACTACCGCCTACGTCAATTCTACCCACAGAGGATGGTGATCGGAGCCCTGATTATCGGTATCCACCCAACAGCGGCGCACCTCAGCGCTCAGTTGTCGGTGTACTGCGGCATGTCCTGCTGGGCATGGCTGATGGCGGTGTGATAGGAGGTGATGTCATGACGGTTGTTGTAATACGGCAGGGTCGCCATCGACACCGTCAGCATGATGACGCGGGATATGCTGAACCGTGGATTGTTGGAAGAGAGTGACCGAGCACAAGGGAGACGTGGCCCGCCGCAAATCAATCTGCAACCGATGGCGCAGGCCATCGTCGCTACCCTGACGCCGCCGCCGGATGACGATGCCCCGCTGACGCTACCGCCGATCCATATCTCGGTGTTGCCGACGCAACACAGCGCCGCCTTCGGCGCCGCCGTATTGGCGCTCAGCCAGTATTAACCATGAACCACATTGCCGCCGGGCAGAGCGACGCGCCCGACCACACGTTTAAGCGGGTGGAACGCTCGCCGGGAAACCTCAGTACCCTACTTTCCCTGTGTTGCCCGATCGGCTTCAGCGCCGGTAGGCCAGCGAGCGCACCCCCCATTCCCCCAGCGATTGCACCAATTGCACCAGTAATACCAGTACGATCACCGTGCCGGCCATGATCTGGTGATTAAAACGCTGATATCCATAACGGATAGCCAGATCACCCAGCCCACCACCGCCGATGACCCCCGCCATCGACGAAAAGCCGATCAGCATGACTATCGTCAAAGTGATACCTGCCACAATGGCCGGCAAGGCTTCCGGCAGCAGCGCTTTGCCGATGATGTGCCAGACAGTGCCGCCCATCGACAACACCGCCTCAATCCGACCGCGATCCACATCGTCCAGCGCGTTTTCCACGATACGGGCGAAAAACGGGAACGCGCCGATGGTGATCGGCACCACCGCCGCCGTACTGCCGAGCGTGGTTCCCACCACCCAGCGGGTAAAGGGGATCAGGGCTATCAGCAGCACCACGAACGGCAACGAACGCCCCACATTGATGATGCCGCCCAACACCGCATTCACCGCCGGCATCGGCAGCACGCCGGCGCGACGGCTGATGAACAGCACCACGCCCGTCGGCAACCCCAACAATACGGTGAACAACGCCGCCAGCCCCACCATGTAGAGCGTCTCCAGCGTGGCATCCACGATGAGCGGAAAGGTGTCTTCCCCGCTTATGCGACCCGGCATAGCCCACCCCCTTCAACGCCATGACGCAGCAAAAAGGCGCGCTCCGCCGCATAGTCCGGCAACAGCGCCTGCCGCAGCCGCGATCCTTCATCCGCCAGTAGCGTGCGCAGCGCACCGCTTTCCACCACCTTTCCCTGCTCCAGCAGTGCGGCATGGTCACAAATGGCTTTCACCACCTCCAGTTCGTGGGTAATCAATACGATCGTCAGCCCCAATTGTCGGTTGATATCCGCCAGCAACGCCAGAACCGACGCTGTCGTTTCCGGATCCAGCGCGCTGGTGGCTTCATCGCACAACAGATATTGTGGCCCGGCGGCCAGCGCACGGGCGATCCCCACCCGTTGCTGTTGCCCGCCGGATAGCTGCGACGGGTAGGCGTGCGCCCGGTCGGTCAACCCGACCAGGGCCAGCAACTGCGCCACACGCTCGCGACGCGCCGTTCTGCCGACACCGGCTATCTCCAACGGCACAGCCACATTGTCCTGCACGTTGCGGGCATGCAGCAGGTTGAAATGTTGAAAGATCATACCGGTACGCTGTCGGTGCCGGCGCAGCGCCGGTGGCGACAGCGTGGTGATATCCACCCCGTCCATCAGAATGCGGCCCGATGAAGGCCGCTCCAGCAGGTTAAGACAACGAATCAGCGTGCTCTTGCCTGCGCCGCTGCGCCCAAGAATGCCGTAGACTGCGCCTTGGGGAATGGTTAGCGATACGTCTTCCAGCGCCGGAGCAACGCTGGAGTCGTACCGTTTACCCAACCGCTCGATGACGATCATTATTTCTGTCCTGCCACCGGGATCACCGATCCTTGGTACTTGTTACGGATGAAATCGGCCGTCGCCTTAGATTCCAAATCTTTGGCCAACTGCTTGATACGCGGATCGTTTTGCAATTCCGGCGTTGTCACCAGGATGTTGGCGTACGGATTATGGGTGGCGCTCTCCAACCCCAGCGCATCCTTCGATGGCACCAAACCGGCTTCCAGCGCGTAGTTACCGTTGATAATCGCTAGATCCACATCATCCAGCGAACGCGGCAGTTGCGGCGCCTCAATTTCCTTGATCTTCAGATGCCGCGGGTTTTCTGCAATATCCTTC
Source organism: Musicola keenii (assembly GCF_014855505.1). Lineage (NCBI taxonomy): Bacteria > Pseudomonadati > Pseudomonadota > Gammaproteobacteria > Enterobacterales > Pectobacteriaceae > Musicola > Musicola keenii. The sequence continues at coordinate 83,797 of NZ_JAAWVW010000009.1, forward strand.
GGCGTGGCCTGAGCTTTCGAGGGGTCGTTATAGCCGGCTTTTAGTGTGATCAATCCCTGTTCCTGCAACAGGTAAAGCGCTCGGCTCAGGTTGGTCACATTATTCGGCACCGCCACGGTGGCGTTGTCTTTTACATCCTTCAACGATTTAATCTTTCTTGAGTAAATACCCAGCGGTTCAATATGCACAGTGGCCGCTACCACGAACTTCCGGCCCAGCGCCTTTTCCTGATCGCGCAGATAAGGCACATGCTGGAAATAGTTGGCGTCGACATCGCCATGGGCCAGCAGTTCGTTGGCATTGACGTTACCGCTGAGCTCGACCACTTTCAGTTTCAGCGCCGGATCCTGCTTTTGCACCTGAGCCAGAATTTCCGCGTGCGGCACCGGGTCGGCGGCGACACGCAAGGTTTCCGCAGCCTGGGCGGAAAGGGCCAGCCCAGCGGACAACATCACAGCGGTCAACGAAAGAGTGAAACGGGTCTTCATGTTGTTATTCCTTATCGTGTGTGTACATGGTGGTTTTTATGACTGGGCATCAGGCTGCCTGCGACCGCTGCTGCGCCAGCACATCGCCGTAATAGCGACGGGCCACTTCGGGATGGGAACGTAACCGCCCTTTCAGGTAATTCCAGCCCACCTCCCGCAGCAGCGGATTGAGCGGATCGCTCGCCGGGCCGTGGGCCAACCTCGCCAATTCGGCGGGCAGCGGAAACACCGGGACTTCGGCATCCAGCCGGGCGCCGAGAAAAAACGCCACCGACAGGCGTTCATACCCGGCCGACGGCGAGACCACCCGATGCACCGTGGCGCGCAGATAACCGTTACTCGCCAGCTCCAGCAGTTCACCGATATTCACCACGAACGCCCCTGCCAGCGGAACGGCGTCCACCCAGCGTTCGGGCTCGACCTCCACCTGCAATCCACCTTGGCTATCCTGCAACAGCAAGGTCAGGAAACCGGAGTCCTTGTGCGCGCCGACGCCTTGATGGCTTTCCTGCGTCGGTCGCCCTGGGTAGCGGATAAGTTTGATGTGTTCATTCGGCTTATTACCGTACAAATCGTCGAATGCCGTGATCGGCAAACCGAGCAGTTCGGCGAATGCCCGCAGCAGGCGCAGCGACGTCCACGTCATGGTTTGTTGCCATTCCAGCAACGCCGGTTTCAACGCCGGTAACGTGGCAGGCCACTGGTTCGGGCCCTGCAGACGACGCCAGGCGGGATCGCCGGATAACAATCGCAGCGGCGGGCGCTCGGCGCCGATATCAAACTGTTCGCGCCAGTCCGGCTCGCCGCGCGTTAATTCGCTTCCCGAACGGGTATAGCCGCGAAAGTGCGGAGAATTAAGCATCGACACCCGCAGCTTGTCGGCCTCCGGCAGCGCGAAAAACGCCCTGGATATCTGCTGGACACGCTGTTGTAACGCAGGGTCGACACCGTGATTAATCAGGTAGAAAAAACCCACTTCGCGGGCGGCATAACTCAGGTCATGAAGAAAGGCGGCGCGCTGTTCCGCGCGACCATTAAGCAGAGAAAAATCGAGGATGGGCAGAGAAATAGCGTGACTCATGGCGGCTGGCTCCAGGTGCATTGTCGATAACAGAAGAAACGGTCAACATGGAGCGGCCACAACAACGAAAACGGGACATGGTGATTCCTTATCATCAACAGAATGGGAAAACGCTCAGGAAAAAACGTCGACATTCACCCTGCGCAACCGGCAAGCAGCGATCGTTCCGACGCCTCACCCTCTGATTGTATTAACCACCATTTTGTCAGGCAGGTGAAATATCAATACCGGTATAACTAAGATAAAAAGTTGCGCAGGTGTTGCCATAATGGGTAACAAATTTGCAGATAGGTTTACTTGACAGCTATTTATCGTGACATCAGAACCCAGTAGGATGGCGTCGAAGGGCGCACAACAGCCCCCTAAAATACCCAGAGCGGGTCGCGTGGTGGGCACCCCGCCCGACGCCCCCGCACGGTATGTTTATTCCAATCCTCTTGAGGTAATCCTATGCAATCTGAAGAACAACGCCTTATTGATGGTCTGTTTAGCCGCCTGAAAGACGCCGAGACCAAAACGGGGCCGCGGGATCTCAAGGCAGAACAGCAAATTAGCGACCACATCCGCCAACAGCCCGCCGCACCTTATTACATGGCGCAGGCGATGATTATTCAGGAAGCGGCACTGAAGCAGTTAGATCAGCGGGTCAGAGAGCTGGAAAACGAAGTCAATCGGCTAAGGCAGGAAGCCACCCGCCCGCAACAAAGCAGCGGCGGTTTTCTTGCCGGGCTGTTCGGCGGCGGTCGTACCGCCGCACCGGCCCCGCAGCAGTATCAGCAACCGGTCAACAACGGCTGGGGCAACCAACCCGTACCGGGATACGGCGCGCAGCCAGGATATGGCGCTCAACCGGGATACGCCCAACCGGCACCGAGCCGGGCCGGCGGTTTCCTGGGCGGCGCGTTGCAAACTGCGGCAGGCGTTGCCGGCGGCGTGGTACTGGCGGATATGCTGACCAGCATGTTCCACAGTTCCAAACCGCAGGAAATCGTCAACATTATTGAGGAAACACCGCAAAACCTCAGCGACGGTTTACAGAACACCGGCATGGAAAGGCTCGACGCCTTCGGTTCGGACAACGGCAGCGATTTTCTCAACGCCGGTTACGACTCGCAGGACAGCGGTTTTGATGCATTCGGCAGCGACAATGACGACGATTCCTACCTGTAATCCTCGTCGCGATATCCCTTAAATAATTCACGTTGCAGGAAGGCACCCGAATCACTGGCTCGGTCAGTGATTCGGGTGGGCGACGAATCCGCCGGAAGCCGACGTAAAAACAGCGGGCGACACACCCGAAGGGCCGAGGCCCAGCGAGGGGCAAGCCATAAAAACACGCCACCTGCAACGTGCAGTATGGCGAATATAAACTGCTCAATATCTCCGGTAGGCGAACCCAATTTATTTCCTCGCTATACAACAAATAAATGTTCTGCCCGGCCTGACTGTGTAATATTAGTGCTCATATTCAACTCTGTGGATTTCGATTACCGGATATTACGGCATGTTTCTGAATCTATCCCTATTCAAGAATGGCAAGATTTTTTTTAATAGCGTTAATCTTTTCATATTGACGCTTGTGGGTTGCATTATTGGTGCGCATGCCCGATTGTCAGCGATAGATATGTCCGTATTCTGGCCGGTGAATATTATTATTGCCGCTCTGTTCTATCGTTGCCGCTATTTAAATACCATCGGATATTATTTCATCGTTTATGTAGCGATGATTATTCAGGATACTTTTTTTTACGGCTGGGGGGTCAGTGCATTTACCATTAACTCCGCTAATATTATTTTTATTTTCACGCTGACCCAACTGTTAACCCGGTCTGCAGTATATCCCCGGCACGAGCAGGATATCGCCTCGTCGCTTTACACCTTCATCGCCTGCATGCTGGCCGCGTTTTGCTGCGCGGTGGTGGGCTCACTGGCGCAATCGCTGTCGGTGTTTTCACAGGATCAGTGGCGGGAGAACTTTCTCAACTGGTTCAGCGATCAATTCTATACCTCTGTGCTGTTTCTTCCGCTGTTGCTGACGGTGCGCAGCAACATTCGTTTGCGGATTCCAGCATTGAATTTTAATGATATTTTACCCATATTGTTTCTGGCCGCTTCGCTGAGCGTCGGGGCGATGATCGGCCCATTGGCCATTCTGGCGTTCCCGCTTCCGGCGCTGACCTGGTGCGCTATCGTCTATCCGCTGTGGCTTACCCGGCTGATCACCTTGTGTACCGGCACCCTGGAGCTGATCGTTTCTGCCGAACATGTATATGCTATTTACAGCAGCCTGCATGATGAGTTCACCAATCAGGTGGTTATTACCCGAATTAGTATTGCAGCCATTATTTTCAGCCCGCTGTTCATGGCGATGAATGCCAAAACCATACGCTTGTTGAATAAGCGATTATTATTACAAGCCAGCTATGATTTTCTGACTAATACCCTATCTCGCTACGGGTTTAATGAAGCCCTGATGAATTACGGGAAAGAAGAAAGATATCGTAACGCTTCCGTAAATATCATGTTAATTGATATTGATCATTTCAAACATATTAATGACAGTTTTGGTCATGCCTGCGGTGATGAGGTACTCAAACAGGTGGCGGCGGTTATCAAAGACACCATTAATGAACAGGGTCTGGTCAGTCGAACCGGCGGCGAAGAGTTTGCTGTCGTATGCTTCGATTATTCCCCGGATGCTTTTTATTGTCTGGCTGATAAATTGCGTCGACGTATTTACGAAGCCACTTTTACGTTTAATCAAAACTCCGTTCCTGTCGCCATCAGCATTGGTCTTGCTCATGCGTCGTCGCCAAACGGCGATCTGCTGAATACCGTACACCGGCTATGCATCCAGGCGGACAAGAACCTTTACGCCGCCAAGCGGCAGGGCCGTAATCAGACGGTGCAATAAGCGCTTATCCCATCGCCTGCGTCATCAGTCCGTAGCAGCGCATGCCGCCTGCAACAGGTTGCCACGGCACCCCGCGGATCATCATTACCGGCGCGTCGACCTGACGCAGCCCCCGCTCGAACAACCACTCATCCAGGCCGAGCGTCGCATCGCTGTCGATACGAACGAACTCGCCGTGCAACCCAGCCAGTAACGTTGCGATCAGCATGCGGGCATCAGTGCCGTCGCCCGCGATCACCGGCCCGATCGCATAGCCGCGCCCGAAACGGCGCAAGGCGACAAAACCGGCGACACGGCCCTGTCGCTCCAGCACGGTCAACCGCAAAGCCTGCCGCAGCAATTCGTGAATCAGCGCCGGGCGCCACAGGCCGTGCGCCTGCCGATCCAACTCACTCAGCACGGCGGCGTCCGCGTCCACCGCCTGACGCAAACACCAATCCGTCGCGGTGACAGCCGTCCGCACCGGCGGCAAGCACAGGCACTGGTACTGGCGGATTTCCCCAACGGCGGTGAAACCTAACCGAGCATAGAGTTTCTGCCCCGCCGGCGTCGCATGTAACCGAACGTGACATCCTTCCAACCCAGACAACACGCTATCCATCAGTCGGCGTCCTACCCCGCGCCCTTGCCAGCCAGTATCCACCAGCACCAGACCGACGGTGGCCCGCTCCGCCCCCCAGCGCCAGCGCAGCGCGGTGCCCACAGCTCGTCCATCCTGTTCCGCAATCACCCCGTCGCCGAGTTGCAGCGCTTGCTGCCAGTCCTCAAGGCGGTGCGGCCACCCCATCTGTCGGGTGAGCGCCAAGCCGCTTTGGGCATCCGCCAGGGTGATAGTGCGTAATGTCGTCATCATGCAGCTCTCGTTAAACGGTTATCGATGGCCGGGGCCCGCCCGGACAAAGCATTGTACGCGATGAAATGTGACCGGGGTGATATCCGGCAACATTATGTCGATTCGTATTCATACTCTCTCAACCCATTCCGATGGCGAAACCCAGCGACTCCCCGACAATCAAGGAGAACCTGACCCTAGGAGATCGCACTATGCCCATTAACGCGCCAATGCAACGACGTAAAGCCCGGCTCGGCTACCTGCCCGATCTGCCGGATATCCGCGACTATCACTTCGCCCCGGAACCAGACCGCTTGCAATCACTGCCTGCGGCCATCGACCTGATGCCTGACTTCCCGGTTTACGATCAAGGGGAGATGGGCTCCTGTACCGCCAACGCGCTGGCGGGCGCCATCCAATTTGATCGTCGTCGCGCTGGCGAAATACCGGACTTCGTGCCATCGCGGCTCTTTATCTATTACAACGAGCGCACCATTGAAGGCAGCGTGAAATACGATTCCGGCGCCATGCTGCGCGACGGCATCAAAAGCCTGCACAAACAGGGCGTTTGTCCGGAAAGCGAGTGGCCTTATGTGGTGACGCCCGCCGACGGTGAGAGCAATGAATTCCCGCCTGGCGCAGCGGCAGCCACCCGACCGCCGCCCTTGTGTTATCAGGACGCATTGCCGCACGCCATCACCCACTACCAGCGGGTACAACAGGATCTTGCTCACCTACAATGCTGCCTGGCGAGCGGTTTCCCGTTCGTTTTCGGCTTCACCGTATTCGACAGCTGGGTCGATAACCCGTCCCCTCCGACCCTCATTCCGTTACCCACCCACCAAGATAACGCCGTGGGTGGACATGCCGTCCTGTGCGTCGGTTACAGCAACCGCCGTAAACAGTTCCACATCCGTAACTCCTGGGGCAAAGACGTCGGTGAAGAGGGATACTTCTGGATGCCGTATGACTACCTGCTGGATAAGCGTCTCGCCAACGACTTCTGGGTCATTAACGCCGTACAGGGCTGAAATGGCGCATGTCCGCGGACAGCATCGGCGGACATGTGTGGTTCTTTCGGTCAGGCTGTTTCAGATTTGTTCCTCTTTTGTTTATTTTTTGCACTCCAAAGAACCCTTTTTATCTGCCCGAACCGTGCAATGAATAAACACTTTGCTCACAGAACGGCAACCTATCGTTATATAAATGAAAACATAACGACGAATAATTCTACCTACTAAGGGGGGGGAAAGGCCTTTAAAAACTTAAATTTTGATTTCGCGCAAAACCCACAATTTCTGTGTTGTTAGATTTCCCGCAACAAAAAATACACATAAAACACATAGGGAAACCAATGCAAATCAATCGAAGAGGCTTCTTTAAAGTCTGTGCGGGGGGCATGGCCGGTACCACGCTCGCCGTATTAGGGTTTGCGCCCACGGAGGCAATGGCGTCGGTTCGACAGTACAAACTGCTGCGAGCCAAAGAAACACGCAACAACTGCACCTATTGTTCCGTCGGCTGCGGGCTGCTGATGTACAGCCTGGGAGACGGGGCCAAAAACGCCAAACCTGCCATCTTCCACATCGAAGGGGATCCGGATCACCCGGTCAGCAGAGGGTCGCTGTGCCCGAAAGGCGCCGGTCTGGTCGATTACATCCACAGTGAAGGTCGGCTGAAATACCCGGAATACCGTGCCCCTGGCTCGGACAAATGGCAACGCATCAGCTGGGATGATGCCATCGACCGCATCGCGCGGTTGATGAAACAAGACCGCGACGCTAACTTCGAGCGCGTCAATGCCAAAGGCACCGTGGTCAACCGCTGGCTGACCACCGGCATGCTGTGCTCCTCCGCCGCCAGCAACGAAACCGGCATTCTCGATCAAAAATTCACTCGTTCGCTGGGGATGGTCGCCATCGATTGTCAGGCACGCCTGTGTCACGGCCCGACTGTCGCGGCGCTGGCGCCGACCTTCGGCCGCGGCGCCATGACCAACAACTGGGTGGACATTAAAAACGCCAATGTAGTTATCGTGATGGGCGGCAACGCGGCGGAAGCGCATCCAGTCGGCTTCAAGTGGGCGGTGGAAGCCAAAACCCACAACGACGCCAAACTGATCGTGGTCGACCCGCGTTTCAACCGTTCCGCCGCAGTGGCGGATCTCTACGCGCCGATCCGCGCCGGCTCCGACGCCGCGTTCCTGCTGGGCATCGTCAACTATCTGATTACCCACGACAAGATTCACCACGAGTATGTGAAGGCTTACACCAGCGCCAGCCTGATCGTGCGTGACGACTTCAGCTTTGACGAAGGCCTGTTCAGCGGCTACAACCCACAGACCCGTCAATACGACAAGAGCAGCTGGCAGTATGAACGGGGCGCCGACGGCTTCGCTAAACGCGACCAGATGCTGACCCATCCGCGCTGCGTATGGAATCTGCTGAAAAAACACGTCGCCCGCTATACCCCGGAAATGGTGACGTCGCTGTGCGGCACCCCGGCGAAAGCGTATGAAGAGATCTGCCGGTCGCTGGCGGAGACCTGCGTACCGAACAAGACCGCCACCTTCATGTACGCACTGGGCTGGACGCACCATACCAACGGCGCACAGATCATCCGTGCGGCGGCCACTATCCAGCTGCTGTTGGGCAACATCGGCATGGCCGGCGGCGGCGTCAACGCCCTGCGCGGACACTCCAACATTCAAGGCTATACCGACCTCGGTCTGCTCACCGTCAACCTGCCGGGCTATATGCCGCTGCCGTCGGAGAAACAGGGCGACCTGAAAACCTATCTCAGCCAAATCACGCCGGACGCGATGTTGCCGGATCAGGTCAATTACTGGAAAAACACACCGAAGTTCTTCATCAGCATGATGAAAAGCTTCTGGGGCGACAACGCGCAGGCCGCCAATAACTGGGGCTATGATTGGCTGCCGAAGTGGGACCGCAGCTACGACATCATGGTTCAGACCGAGCTGATGATGGACGGCAAGATGAACGGCTACATTGTGCAGGGCTTCAACCCCCTGGCGGCGTTCGCCAACAAGAACAAGGCCACCGCCGCGCTGTCGAAACTGAAATACATGGTGGTGATCGACCCACTCGCCACTGAAACCTCCACCTTCTGGCAGAACCACGGCGAGTTCAACGACGTGAATTCAGCGGACATTCAGACCGAAGTGTTCCGCCTGCCCTCCAGCTGTTTCGCCGAAGAGAACGGTTCCATCGCCAACTCCGGCCGCTGGCTGCAATGGCATTGGGCCGCGGCCGAGCCGCCGGGAGAGGCGCTGCACGACGCCAAAATTCTCGGCCGTCTGATGTCGCGCCTGCGTGAACTGTACCGCGAAGAAGGCGGCGTCTGCCCGGAACCGGTGCTGAACATCAACTGGAACTATCAGGATCCGGAAGACCCAATGCCGGAAGAGATCGCCCGCGAAGCCAACGGCATGGCGCTGGCAGACATCTACGACGACAAAGGGAATCTGGTGCTGAAGAAAGGCCAGCAACTGGCGGATTTCTCACAATTGCGCGACGACGGCACCACCTCCAGCTTCTGCTGGATCTACACCGGTAGCTGGACGGAAGCCGGCAACCAAATGGCCCGACGCGACAACACCGACGTCGGTCTGGGTAGCACGCCGGGCTGGGCCTGGTGCTGGCCGCAGAACCGCCGCATCCTGTATAACCGCGCCTCCGCCGATCTACAGGGCAAACCCTGGGACAGCAAACGCAAGCTGATCGAGTGGAACGGCCAGCAATGGAAAGGCATCGACGTGCCGGACTTTGCCGCCACCGTAGCGCCGGGCAAAGACACTATGCCGTTCATCATGCTGCCGGAAGGCGTGGCGCGCCTGTTCTCACTGGACAAGCTGGCGGATGGCCCGTTCCCGGAACACTACGAACCCATCGAAACACCACTCGATACCAACCCGCTGCACCCGGCGGTGGTATCCAACCCGGCGGCGCGTCTGTTCCCGCGCGATGCCAAAACCATGGGCAAGGCCAGCGATTTCCCCTATGTCGCGACCACCTACTCCATCACCGAGCTGTTCCGCCATTGGACTAAACACGCACGGTTGAACGCCATCGTCCAGCCGGAGCAGTTTGTCGAAATCGGCGAAAACCTGGCGAAAAGCAAGGGCATCCAGGCGGGCGATATGGTGAAAGTGTCCTGCCAGCGCGGCTACATCAAAGCCAAAGCGGTCGTGACCAAGCGCATCAAAACGCTGAACGTGGCGGGTAAAACCATCGAAACCGTCGGCATTCCTTGCCACTGGGGATTTGAGGGCACAACCCGCAAGGGCTTCCTGGCCAATACGCTCACCCCCAGCGTCGGTGACGCTAATGCGCAAACGCCTGAATACAAAGCGTTTCTGGTCAATGTGGAAAAGGTGTAAGGGTAGCCAGTCATGTCAATGCAATCTCAAGATATTATTCAACGTTCGGCCACCAGCAGCCTGACACCGCCCCCGCAGGTGCGGGATGACAAAAGCGAAGTCGCCAAGCTGATCGACGTCACCACCTGTATCGGCTGCAAAGCCTGCCAGACGGCCTGCTCCGAGTGGAACGATATCCGCGACGACGTCAGCCACAACGTCGGGGTGTACGACAACCCCGTCGATCTGAGCGCCAAGTCCTGGACGGTGATGCGCTTCTCCGAAGTGGAAAGTGAAGACAAACTGGAGTGGCTGATCCGCAAGGACGGCTGCATGCACTGCGCCGAGCCGGGCTGCCTGAAGGCCTGCCCGTCTGCGGGCGCCATCATCCAGTACGCCAACGGCATCGTCGATTTTCAGTCCGAGCACTGCATCGGTTGCGGCTACTGCATCGCTGGCTGTCCGTTCAATATTCCGCGCTTAAACAAACAGGATAACCGCGTCTACAAATGCACGCTGTGCGTAGACCGCGTCAGCACCGGCCAGGAGCCGGCCTGCGTGAAAACCTGCCCCACCGGCGCGATTCATTTCGGCACCAAGGAAGAGATGAAGAACGTGGCGCAGGAGCGCATCGCGCAGCTGAAAAAACGCGGCTACCCGCACGCCGGTTTGTACGACCCGCAGGGCGTCGGTGGTACCCACGTCATGTACGTGCTGCATCATGCCGACAAACCGTCGCTGTATCACAACCTGCCGGACAACCCGCAGATTTCGACGCCGGTCAACCTGTGGAAAGGCATCCTCAAGCCGCTCTCGACGTTGGGCTTCGTCGCCACGTTCGCCGGGCTGATGTTCCACTACATCGGTATCGGCCCGAACACGGAAGAGATAGCGCACCCGGATGAAGGGCAACCGCACGAAGGAGAAGATAACCATGAGTAACCCGAAAATGATTGTGCGTACCAAATTCATCGACCGCGTCTGTCACTGGATTGTGGTGATCAGCTTCTTCCTGGTGGCGCTGTCCGGCATCGCGCTGTTTTTCCCGACGCTGCAATGGTTGACGGAAACCTTCGGTACGCCGCAGATGGGGCGCATCATGCACCCGTTCTTCGGCATTCTGATCGTCGTCTGCCTGATACCGATGTTCTTCCGCTTTGTCGGGCACAACATCCCGAAACTGCGCGACCTGCCGTGGTTCCTCAACATCATTGAGGTGCTGAAAGGCAATGAGCATGAGGTGTCGGATGTGGGTAAATACAACCCCGGTCAGAAACTGATGTTCTGGAGCATCATGGGGTTAACTCTGGTGTTGCTGATTACCGGCGTCATCATGTGGCGGCCGTATTTCGCCCATCTGTTCCCGATCGACATGGTGCGCTACGCCATTCTGATCCACGCCACCGCGGCTATCGTGCTGATCCACGCTATTCTGATCCACATGTATATGGCGTTCTGGGTTCGCGGCTCGATTAAGGGGATGATCGAAGGCAAGGTGTCCGAGAAGTGGGCGTTGAAACACCACCCGCGCTGGGCGCGCGACATCATCGAAAAAAACCGTAAGCAGTAATCCCGCCAAAGACGATTCCCGTGGCGACACGGGAATCGTTGTCTTTCACCGCACATTCCGCGAAACACATTGCCCACAGGCAACGATGTCACTGAAAAGCTGCGCCAGGTGGCATCATCCCGGCGGATAAAAACGCGATCACGCTATATCGCCTGCAACCGTTCCAGCGCAAACACCAACGCCGGCAATTCCTGCTGGCTCGGCGGCAACAGCGGCAACGGCGGAAGGCTGTCGATCAGCCCCAGATGATGCGCGGCGGCGTACATCCAGCGCAGGCTGCCCTGTTGGCGGAACAGTTGCCATAACGGTTCGAACGCCGCATTGATACGGGCCGCCTCATGCGCGTTGCCTTCTCGCGCCGCCTGCAACAATTTGCGCGCCTGATGGGGAAACAGCCCCGCCGCCACGCTGTACCAGCTATCGGCGCCCGCCAGCAAGGCATCTGCCGCATACCAGTCACCGCTAAAACCGATGGAAAATCGCGGCGGCAACCGTGAACGCAGCAACGATAAATCGTCCGATACCGCATCGCCGCCCGGTTGTTTGAGCGCCACGATGCTCGGCTCGTCCGCCAGCCGGGCAATCAGATCATGGCTGAAGATAAAGCGGGTGGTAGAAGGGTTGTGATAAATACACAACGGCAGCGGCGTCGCGCGCGCTACCGCGGCAAAATGCCGGAAGACTTCCTCGTCGGTCAGCGGCGTATAGGATACCGGCGCCAACAACAGCCCATTCGCCCCCGCGTCGGCGGCGTCTTGCGCCAGTGTGATGGCCTCATCGGTGCGCAGCGCGCCGATACCGACCACAATCGGCGCGGCCCCTTGCGTCACATCGACGGCGGTTTCCACCGCACGCCGCCGTTCCTCGCGTGAAAGATAAGCATAAATGCCGGTGCTGCCCAGCACGCCAATACTGTCGACGCCAGCATCAACCAATCGGCGCAATAGCATGGCGAACGCATCGGTATCCACCCGGCCTTGTTCATCGGCCGGCGTCAGAGGAAAAGCGGATAATCCATAAAATGACATCATCGAGCAGTATCCTTATGAAGTTTTAGGGTGCGCCACATCACGCACCACCGATGCCATAGCCCAGTCGTGCGAATTATTACGAACCACAGCCAGTATAGGTTCACCCAGCGTCTACTCCGCCGCAGTCTCCCGTCAACATATCAAGAAACCACAAGACACCGAAGGAAACCGCGCGCAAAGTGCGGTATAACACCGCAACCACGCTGCCTCCGCCCTGCCAAGGCAACCCGCCGTCGGTATGCTTACACGCTAACGCGGCAGTAAAAAGGACTCCTGCAACAGATGAAAACCATTCTGGATATTGACGCGCTGAACCGGTGCTACGCCTGCCAACCATTTAGCATAGCCACCTCAGACAACGCCGCACATCTGAACGGGCAGATAAACACGCCTCCGGCATCCGTTTCCCGCCCCCCGCTGGTGATTCTGTACCCCGGCTCAGGGCTGCACGATCGCCATGCGCTGCTTGGCGAAAGCAATACCGCAAGCGACTACCTGTTTCATACGCTGGCGCACTATTTTCTCGAGGCGGGGTTTGCCGTCATGCGCGCGGACTGTCGCGGCGTCGGCGGCAATCACCGTTCGGCGGAGCTTGACCGACCGGAATACCGCTACAACCGCCAGCAGGCATTTCACCAGCGGTTTGTCGATACGCCGGCACGCCTGAGCGTCACGCCGCAGACCCAATATGAAGATGCTGCCGCGCTCTATCGCTTCGCCGCCGCGCTGGACACGGTGGATACCGACAATATTCTGCTGCTGGGGCATTCAGAAGGCGCCGTCAATATCGGCCGGATGCTTGACCGCTATCAGCTGTCGCCGCGAGGAGTCCTGCTGATGTCGCCGCCGTTGACGCCGTTGCGAGACACCATGCGCTGGCAAATGGCGGAGCGCTGTACGCAGTGGCTGAACGACATCCCGCACAACGGCGAGACCATCACGCTGGAGGAACTTAAAAACGGCTTCGGGCACAGCCCGCTGTCGTCACTGTATCCGATCAGTACCTGGCTCCCCTACCACGGTGCCTGGACACAGGACGACTTGCAGCAGGCCAGAGCGCAAAGCCTGGCGGCGTTCGAGCAAGAGGCTGACCGACTGGCGACATTGCCGGATGATATGCCCTGGCCCAACGCGCATGCCGTTCACGCCTCGCATGCCTGGTGGAAACAATTTTTTGCGCACGGCGCGCCGATCGTCAGCCATTTTCTCGGCTACGCCGGCCCGGTGAGCTGCTTTTTCGGCGACGTCGATACCCAACTAGACTACCGCGCCCAACTGGCCATACTGCAGCAGTACCGATCTGCCTTACCAAACTGGACCACCCAGGTTTACCAGGGGCTGGGGCACTCGCTGGGCATCCATGGCCTGCTCGGCCCCATCAGCGATAATGCGGCGCATCAGTTGGTCACGGCGGCGCGGGACATGCTGGCTGTTTGAGCACGCGATCGGTTTCCCTATCGCTCGCGTTTATAGCATGCCCGGCAATTGCCATGCGGTATTTTCGGAACCCTCAATAATTCGGAGCCGTCAATCTCTTCACATCTTTACCGTCCGATGTCCGGCGATGACACAAAAAAACATAAAATGACCGATTACGGCGCTATGCTTATTCACGGCCAGACTTCCCTATTCACCATGCTGGAGGCTCCATGCAGGATCAGACTCGGCAGCATTATTCCGCGCAAACCGGACGTTTCTTCAATACGCAACCCGCCTCGGCGCCGCGCCTGTCGTTCTGGCAAAGCCTATCGCTGATCTACCGGTTGGGATTTCGCACCGCAGGCCGTATTCCCGCATCGCGACTGCCGGACATCACACCGGACATGGCCGCTTTTCTGACGCCGGATACGCACCTGAAGTTCATCTGGTTCGGGCATTCGAGCCTGCTGTTGAATCTGGATGACACCCGCATTCTGATCGACCCGGTGTTCTCCGCCAGCGTGTCGCCGTTCAGCTTTATGTTTCGTCGTTTCCAACCGCCGGCACTGGCGCTGGAAGCACTGCCGCCGATCGACATCATCCTGCTGTCGCATGACCACTACGACCATCTGGATGAACGCACTATTCGCTTTTTCCGCCACACCGCAACTCGCTTTATTGCGCCGTTGAAAGTCGGCCAGCATTTGCGTAAATGGGGCATTGAGGCAAACCGTATCCGGGAGCTGGACTGGTACCATTCGCTGCACGACGGCGATATCACCTTCACCGCCACACCGTCGCACCACTTTTCCGGCCGCAGCCTGAGCGGGCGCAACCAAACGCTGTGGGCCTCCTGGGTGATTCAGGGCAAAACCGAACGGATTTTTTTCAGTGGCGATTCCGGCTATGGCAGCCATTTTCGGGAGATCGGTGAACGCTTCGGGCCGTTTGATTTAGCCTTTATGGAGAACGGCCAATACAACGCACGCTGGCCGGATTCCCACATGCACCCGGAGCAAACAGTGCAGGCGGCGTTGGATGTGCAGGCCCGGCGCTTCATGCCGATTCATTGGGGGATGTTCACCCTCTCGTTCCATCCGTGGGACGAGCCGGTGCGTACCAGCAGCCAACTGGCGCGAGAGCGGCAATTACCGATCATCATGCCGATGCTGGGGGAAATCGTCACGCTGGGGACATCCACAACCACGCCGATGTGGTGGGAGAAAAACATTGATGCCCTGCCGTCACAGCCTATCGCCAGAAACGCGGTACAGGATGCGGAATAACTGAGAGTGGGGATGAAGAACAGCAAACGAGTATCGCCGATTTCACTCCCTCAACCAAACCGGGATTAGTCACCATCCCACACCCGAAGAAGGATTTACCGATAGGCACGGTAAAAAGCATCAGGAAACAGGCAGGGATATGATCCCTGCTTACTCAAAGAGGCTGAATTATGTTTTATCCCATTGCAATTGAAGCCGGCGACGATACTCATGCCTACGGCGTGACAGTGCCGGATCTGCCGGGCTGTTTCTCCGCAGGTGATACGCTTGATGAAGCCATCGCCAATGCCAAAGACGCGATCACCGGCCATATCGAGCTGCTGATCGAGATGGGCCAGGATATTCCTGCGGTGTCATCCGTCGGAACGCTGGCGAAAACACCGGAGTACACCGGTTACACTTGGGCTGTTGTTGATATCGATATAACCCGGCTGATGGGGGGAGCGGAAAAAATCAACGTCACGTTGCCTAAGTCGCTAATTGACCGTATAGACCGTTGCGTAGCGAGTAACCCGGAATTTAAAAGCCGCTCAGGATTTCTTGCCCAGGCAGCGCTAGAGCGAATTTCATCCATGCGCTAACCGTCTCTAAAACCTGCTTCGGCAGGTTTTTGTCTCACATCCGCTGCATAGGCCGTTCCTAACATGCGGGTGGTGCCGGCGCCTTTGTCGAACATTGGCATACCCGACTGAACAACAGGCGCACGCTTCCTCATCATAGGTCTCCATCGTCAGCACGCCACCGGCGCGTCTTCCCATGGTTTCTCACGCCCGAACGGAATACACAGCGGCGTGTGGAAAAACGGGTCGGGAATGATCCGACAGTCCAGATTGAATACCGTTTTCACCAGTGCTTCGTCCAGAATCTCGGCCGGCGCGCCCTGCGCGAACGCGGTACGGTTATGCACCGCCACCATATGGTCGGCGTAACGGCAGGCCAGATTGAGGTCGTGCAGCACCATGATGATGGTTTTGCCGTGCTGACGATTCAACTCACGCAGCAAATCCAGCACCTCGATCTGGTGCGCCAGATCGAGGAAGGTGGTGGGTTCATCCAGCAACACCACCTCGGTGTCCTGCGCCAGCGTCATGGCGATCCACACCCGCTGGCGCTGGCCGCCGGACAACGCATCCACCGGTCGGTTCGCCAGTCCGTCGGTGCCGGTTTGTATCAGCGCCAGGTTCACCATCCGCTCGTCTTCCTGTGACCACTGCTGTAGCCAGTTCTGGTAGGGATAGCGTCCCAGGCTAACCAACTGCTTCACGGTAATGCCTTCCGGCGCGTCCGGCATCTGCGGCAAAATCGCCAGTGCACGCGCCACCTCGGCGGTGGACTGGCGGTGGATATCCGCGCCGTTGAGGATGACCGAGCCACTCAGTGGTTTAAGCAACCGGGCGAAGGATTTGAGCAACGTACTTTTGCCGCAGCCGTTGCTGCCAATCAGCACCGATACCTTGCCCTTCGGCAACTGAATATCCAGATTGTCGATAATGGTCTGGCTGGCATAGCCGAGGGTCAGTTCCCGGCTGGTAATGGCGGTCATCATCCGTTTCCTCAATGACGTTGTTTGATCAATAAATACAGAAAGAACGGCGCGCCCAGCGCCGAAACGAAAATCCCGGCGGGCAAATCCAGCGGCAAAAACAGCGTTCGCCCGCACAAGTCCGCCACCATCACCAGCGCGGCGCCGCAAACAAACGCCATCGCCGCCTGTCCGGCAAACCCCGGCGCCACCAGCCGTTTGGCGATGTGCGGCGCGATCAGTCCGACGAACGCCATCGCGCCGCCCCAGGCAATCGCCGTGCCTGCCAGCGCCACACTGAGCAACAGCAGCGCCAGACGCAGCCCCTGCACCCGCACGCCGATGCCTTGCGCCAGCCCATCATCCAGTTGCTGCACCTGTACCTGACGAGCCAGCCACACCAGCCAGGGCGCAATCAGCAACAGCCAGCCGCCCAGCTCACGGGTTTCGCGCCAGCTGGCGCCGTAGACGCTGCCAGTCAGCCAGACGTAAGCCGACAGCGTGGTGGTCAGCGGGCTGAACACCAGCATGAAGGTGGTGGCGGCCACCAGCAACGCCGATACACCGACGCCAGTCAGCACCAGCCGCTGCGGCGATACGCCGGATTGCCATGCCAATAGATACACCGCCAGCGCTGCCGTCGCCGCGCCAATCATCGCCGCCAGCGGCAGGTAGTGCGCTCCCAACGTGCCGGTGAGAAACGACAGGTAGAACACCGCCGCCGCGCTGGCACCACTGGTAATGCCCAAAATATCCGGCGAGGCCAGCGGGTTACGGATCATCGCCTGTAAAATCAACCCGGACACCGCCAGCGCGCCGCCCACCAGCGCCGCCAGCACCACTCGCGGCAACCGCAACTGCTGGACGATCAATGTTGCGCCTTCTGACGGCGACGACCACAGCGCCCGCACCACCTCCCACGGCGACAACATCAGCTTGCCAACGCCAAGCGATACCACCATCACGGCCAGCACCAGCAACAACGCCAATAGCACACGGCCAACGGTGGTCAGATTGATCTGGCGGGAAAAACGCCCCTGCCGCCACACCAGCACGGGCTCTATGCTCCCACGCTTATCCATGCCGACCTCCGCGTCGCAGCAGCACAATAAAGAACGGCGCGCCGAACAGCGCCGTCATCACACCAACCGGCACCTCCTGCGGCACAATCACCACCCGCGCCAGAATATCCGCCAGCAATAGCAACGCGGCCCCCAGCAGCGCACAGCCCGGCAGCAGCCAGCGGTGGTCGGCGGGCAACAGCTTCCGCGCCATGTGCGGCACTATCAAGCCGATAAAACCAATGCTGCCGGCCATGGCTACCGCACCACCGGCCAGCACAATCACCAGCAGACTCATCAGCAGCCGGATGCGCCCGGTACGCTGTCCCAGCCCACGCGCGATGGCTTCCCCGGCGTTCAGTACGTTGACCTGTCCCGACAACAGCAGCGCGCCGATCAGCGCCGCCAAACAGTAGCCCATCAGCGGCAGCACCGTCGCCAATTCGCGATCGGCCACCGAACCCGCCAACCAGAACAGTACCGTATCCAGCCCTTCCTGATTCACTACCAGCATCGCCTGACTGAACGCGGCGAACATGGCGGTGATGGCCGCGCCCGCCAGCACCATGCGCAACGGGTTCAGGCTGCCTTTACCCATGGTGCCGATCAACCACACCAGGCACCCAGCCGCCGCCGCGCCGGCAAATGCCGACCACAACCACACCGACATCGCCACCTTGGGAAACAGCGACACACAGGCAATCAGCAAAAACATCGCCCCGGCGTTGATGCCGAACAGCCCCGGCGAGGCCAGCGGGTTACGGGTCAGCACCTGCATCAATGCACCCGCCACCGCCAAACTCCCCCCCACCACGACGGCGATCAGCGTGCGCGACCAGCGAGTAGACGTCACCAGAATATGGCTGACATTGAGCGGATCCGGGTGCCACAACGCACCCAGCACCTGCGACGGCGCAATCCACATCGGCCCGACCATCAGACTGAGGGCGGCCAACGCCAGCAGGCACACGCCGCCGCCCGCCAGCACCTGACCGGGTGTTACCCGCCTCCCGGCCGGTATCACGGTATGACTCATGACGCGCCCCCGGCGATACCGGTGACGCGAGCGATGTCGTCCAGCATCATGTTGGCGCCCTGAATGCCGCCGGAAAGGCTCCAGGTGACGCCATTCACCACCCACACCTGATTACGCCGCGGGGCGCGCAACTGCTGCCACAGCGGGTGACGAATCAGCGATTCATAGTTGCGTTGCACCGACGGGCTCTCGGATCGCAGGAAAATGAAAAAGATGTCGGCATCCACCACGGGGATGCTCTCTTTACTGGTCAATTTGAGCGAGACGCCCGGCTGAGCGCGGCTGGCGTCGCTCCAGCCAAACCCCAGTTCGCTCAGCACCGAGCCGGGAAAACTGCCGGCCAAATAGCTGCGGATATGGTCTTCGCGAATATCCAGTATCGACACGGTCGGCGGCCAGTCGCCGCCGAATTTGCGTTGCAACTGCCCACGCAGCCCGCTCACCCGCTGTTGCCAGTCCTGCAACAACCGTTCGGCTACCGCCTGACGCCCCAACGCCTGCCCCATCACCTGTACCGTTGTTTTGAACTGATAGATTTCATCCAGCATCACCACTGGCGCAATCTGCGACAACAGCGGCTCTAGCCGCTGATGGCGAAAGCGCGACGCGACGATGGCGTCGGGCCTCAGTAACACGATGTCTTCCAGACTGGGCTGGGTTTCCAACCCCACATGCGGTACCCCGACCAGCGCCTGACGCAGGTAGCGATACATGGGCTTCTCACTCCATGAGTCCACCACCCCGGCGGGGGTGACGCCCAACGCCACCGCGGTATCCGTAGCCCCCTGAAACAGCGTGATCACCCGTTGCGGCATCAATAACGACTGGGCCAGCGCAGGCCGGCCCAGTCCCAGTGGCAACAGGCTTAACGACCACCGCAGCAACCTGCGGCGCGAAAGCGAATACATCCTCACGTTATCCATATTCCATCGTGTTTACTCTCCACCGACGCCCTTCTGACAGCATGCTTTGCGGTCTATCGGCATACCGTCGCCAGAGGGAAATGCATCAAAAATCAACGCTGTACCCTAATGTCACGGTTCTACCCCGGCCGGAGAAATAGCGCAGAGAGTTCACAATCGCACTTTGCGAGTAATACGTGATGTATTCCTTATCCAGCAGATTAGAGACCGCCAGATTGATTCTGCCTTTGGGTAAACGATAACCGACGGCAGCATCCACCAGCAGATAGCCGTTAAAATCCTGCTGACGGTTATCCATAATGCGATCAAAGGCATAGTTTGCCTGAATGAAGGTGGACCACTGCGGCGTCCAGGTGGCGGACCAACTGGCGGTCAGACGATCGGGCGGAATATTCAGGCCATCCAGCTTGCCGTCCAGGCTGCCGTCGCCGTCGCTGTCATACCAGCCTTGAATGTGTGAATAGCCAAATTTCAGCCGGTGATCGTCATTCACTTTGTAACCGAGCGACGTTTCGATACCGTCAATACGGGTTTTCTGACGCTCGCTCTGGAAGGTGCCGCTCACATCCACCACGCGCTCACCCAGCTTGGATGTCGAGCGGTAGTAGCTCAGCTCAAACTCCACCGGGTCTTTCTGGATCCGAAAGCCGGTTTCAACGTTGTCAGTCACAATCGGTTCCAGCGGCAGCATGCTGACCGATTGACCGGCGGTTTTAATGCCGCGCAATGTACGGCCCACGTCCGGAATACCGAAGCCCTGCGAATAATTGGCGAACAAACTCAACGGTTGGTAAGGCGTTGTCCACACCGCGCCGACGTTGTACAGCGTCTTGTTGAAACTCAGGCGCCCGCCCTGGACATCCACGCTGTTATTGGGCGCACGCGCGGTGCTGGCCGCCACCGTGCGAAAGCTGTCGATATCCAGACGCGCATACTCGTAACGCACCCCAGTGGTGATTTTCAGCGAATCGATCGGCTGGATATCAAACTGCATAAACGGCGACAGATCGGTGTATTCCATCTGCGGCGCATACAGGCGTTTGGTCAGCCAGAAATCCTGTTTACCGGTATCGAACAGGGTATCGAACCCAACCGTCGCTTTCAGGTAATCGTCCCAGATGTCGTCTTTCGTCAACGCCACTTTGCTACCGTACCGCTTAGACGTCACCCGCGACTGGTCATACAATCGCCCGATCGGGGCGATACTTATATCCTGAAAAGACGATGAATTGTCCGCGCCGAACAGTGATTCATAGTTTTGGTAATACACCAGCGAGTTCAAATTCATGCCCGCCAGATTGTAGTTGTCATAGGTGGCGCTGGTAGTCCAGACGCTGTTCATCGGCGCATCGCCGACCGGACGCCCGGATACCGAGGTCGTTGCGATGCCGTTATTCCGGTCGCCGGTGACACCTACATAGTTCATCTTGCCCTTGATCTGATAGCGGTTAAGGCTGAACTGTATCCGCTGGTCGTTATCCAGCCAGTAGCCGACCTTCGCCATCACATCATAAGCACGCGAATCCATCAGATCGCCCTGGGTGTTATCCACCCCGATAGGGCGATCTTTTCCATCCAGGAATAACCCCTGATCTTCATAACTGACTGAAAACAGGTAATCCAGATACTCTTCACGGCCACTGAACCCGTAGGTGGTTTTGTAACTCATGGCATCCGAACTGACTTTTGTCGGCGAGGTGGTTTCCACACTGAAGTGCTGGTTGAACGAGCCTGGCTCCGGGCGGCGGGTAATAATATTAATCACCCCGCCGGTCGCGCCGATGCCGTTGCTGGCGCTGGCGCCGTGAATCACTTCAATGTGATCCACCATGGCGAAATCGATGGTGTGCATTTCACGCCCGGTGGGGCGCAGCGGGTTGGATTGCGGAATGCCATCCACCAAAATCAACGGCGCGCGGCCGCGGAAGGTCTCGCCGCTGCCGCTCATTTTCTGACGGCTTGGCGCCATTGACGGCAATAGGTTGCTTAATATCTGGGAAGAATCACTGGTGATTTGTCGCTGCTGTTCGATCTGTTCTTTAGTAATAATCGTCACGACCTGAGGTGAATCTTTTTTCTCGGTATCCGTTCGGGATGCCGTCACCACCATTTCGTTGTCACTCCTGTTTACGGTGTCTGCCGCATACACCGATGTCACTAAAAACAGCGGCGTCAACGCCTGCCATGCCTTAACCTTCATTCATTCAACCTCGTTGTTTTATTTCCCAGAGCACTCAGGGTGTTCATCCATATCGTATTAATAATCAAAGCATTAAAATCAAATTCACTCGGAATAACCGGGCCAGAACGCAGTATATGCTGATGTTCACATTCTCCTTCGTTACAGGAAAAAGCCCCCACCGAGCACGTATCACGCCAGCGCCTTGTTAACACCCATAGTGATAATGACAATAATTATCATTACTAATGATAACATTCAATGTCTATTTCATGACGGGACGATAGCGAATTCATTGCGATTGATAACGATTTGATGACCAAACGTGAACACTGCGAGGGGGCATATGACTGAGGCCGGGCAAAGAGAACGGGAAAATCGTCCTTACAGGTCGTCAACAGGCGGGTGCCGACGAATATTCTCCGGCGGCACCCGTGTCAGGCATAAACAGAAACACTGTTCAGGGGAGCATGGCGGCAATAGCATGATGCCCCGCTATCGGCGAATGCCTCAACAAAGATGAACGGCTCAACGTGGCGATGATGGTGATTCAAACAACGGCACCGGTTTGCCGGTGATATAGCGTTGGCGCAGGCGGGCGGAGAGCACATCCATCGCCATCACCACCCCCACCAGAATCAGGGTGATGAACATCACCACATCCCAATTCCACAATCGCATGTTTTCGGCATAGACCAGGCCGACGCCGCCCGCGCCGACAAACCCCAACACCGCCGCCGAACGCACGTTCGATTCCATCTGGTACAGGCTAAGTGCCAGAAACGCCGGGAACGATTGGGTGAAAATGCCGAAACGGTGCTTCTGCAAGCTGTTGGCGCCGACCGCACCCAACCCGCGACTGGGCGCGCGCTCCACCGCCTCGTGCCCTTCGGCGTACAGCTTGCCGAGCAGGCCGGTATCCTGCATCAGGATCGCCAGCGCACCGGACAACGGCCCCATGCCCACCGCCCGCACGAAAATCAGCCCCCAGATCGCCATATCGATGCCGCGTAGCACATCCAGCAGCCGTCGCACCAGCAACGCCACCGGGCGCTGCCACGGTTCGTGCATCACATTACGCGCCGCCAGAAACGACAGCGGCAGCGCGACGAACGTCGCCGTCAGCGTCCCGGCGAAGACGATGGCGATGGTGATAAATACCTGCGACAGGTAGTAGCCGAACGGCCAGTCGAGGAAATCGTGCCAGACGAACATCCGCAGAAAATAGCGGCCCAGTTCGCCCACGCCGTGCCCCCACTGCGTCAGCGTGATGCCGAACGTCGACAAAAACCACAGGTAGTAGACAACCATCGCCAACGCCATCATGCCAATGCGCCACAGATAGCGCCGCTGCATGGAAAACAGTTCAACGTGTTGCTTGCGCAGCACCGCCGTATCATTACCCGCAGAGAACATAGGCCTCATGGTCATTTTTTTCCCTCGACGATTCGCTGCCGAATCCGGCCGGATAGCGCATCCAGCACCGAGACCACCACGATAATCAGCAGTATAGTCATGCTGACCTGATCGTAACGATCCAGTTTAATGTTAGTCATCAGCTCCTGGCCGATGCCGCCGGCGCCCACCAATCCGAGGATGGTGGATTGACGAAAATTGATTTCCAGCCGCATAAAGCTGTAGGACAGAAACGCCGGTTTCACCTGCGGCCACTGGCCGAAACGCATCCGCTGCATCACGCCGGCGCCGCAGGCGGCCAGGCCGCGCACCGGTTTGTCGGAGGTGCTTTCAATCGCTTCATAAAACAACTTGGTCAGGCTGCCGATGGTATGCAGCGTCAGCGCCAGAAATCCGGGAATGACGCCGATGCCGAACGCCATCACAAACATCACCGCCCAGGCCAGTTCCGGCATGGTGCGCAAGAATGCCACCAGTGCGCGCAAACTGATCTGCACCCCTTGCGGAACCTGAGTATTCCCGGCAGCCAGAAACGCCAGCACCATCGATACGCCGACGGAGACCAGTGTCGACGCCAGCGCCAGGTTAAGCGTCTCCCAAATCAACGGTAACTGAATATTCAGGCGATACCCCCAGTACGCCAGCGATCCTTCGGTATGCCCGTCGGCGAACAACAATTGCCAGTGCAGGATCGGCAAGGTTTCCGCCAGATAATCCAAGAAATGCGGAAACGAACTCCACAGCGTATAGACATTAAATTCGGACAGCTTACCCGCGCCGAGATACAACAGCGCCAGCGTCAAAGACCAGAGCAGCGTGTCGCGTTTCTGACGGGTGCGAATTTGCTGGTAATAGTGCTCAAAATCGGGATTGTGCATAAGCGGGCCGTGTGAGTGGGGGCGGGAAAAGCGCTTCCCTTGCGTTTCTCAGGCGGCGGATTTGTCGTGCCCCGCCGCCTCGTCTGGCGCTCTGGGTCGGGCTGAGCATAGCCGACCCCTTTGCCGTACTAGCGGTTGCCTTTGGTCAGCTCACGCTTCATCTCGATGATGGTTTTGTAATCATCGACCGTGGCTGGGCCGATGTGTTGCTTACCACCCACCGCCTTCACGAAGCAGGCGTGGTCTTCCTTATCCAGTTTTTGCACCGCCGCGATAAGCTTCGTTTTCAGATCCGCCGGCAACGCATTGCTCACCAACACCGGGCCGTTCGGGATCAACGGCGATTGCCAGATGATACGGATTTGCTTCATCAAATCAGGATGATCCATGCGAATCAGCCGGCCGAATGCGCCGCTGGTGTAACCGCTGTTGTAATCGCCGATCATTGATGCCCACGTCACTGCGCCATCGAACTGGCCGTTCAGTACCCCGAGAATGTCCTGCTCATGGCCGCCGGAGAAGGTCACGCTGGAAAAGAAGTTGTTGTATTTATTGTCCGGCGAGCCGCCGAATTTTTCTTTAAACGCATGGTTGGGGATCAGGTAGCCGGAGGTGGAATCCGGGTCGGCAAAACCGAACGCTTTGCCTTTCAGATCTTCCAGCTTCTGGTACGGGCTGTCCGCCTTGACCACCACCACCGAGTGATAACCGCGCGACTGGTCGGCGTCATCCACCACGATACCCATCACGTCCACCGCGTTCGGATCCTTGATGTAGACCGAGGCGAACGAGGACGGCGACATGCTCAATACCAGATCGATCTTCTTGCCCAGCAGCCCCTGGATCACCCCAGCGTAATCGGAAGCATTGCGCAGCTGGGTATCCACCTTCAGTTCTTTGTCCAGAAACTGTTTCACACACTGGTTATCGCCGATCTGCTGGGTCGCATTCTGGCCGCCCAGAATTCCCAGGTTCAGCTCCCGCGGCGCAGCCTGGGCAAAAGAACCGGCGGTCAGTACCGCACCTGCCAGCAGCGTAGTCATCACGATATTTTTCTTCATGGGTTCTGCCTGTTGTTATGGAGTGTTTAACGAGTCATTAAATGACAAGGGGGTGTAAAAAATCAGTGAACCTGATGGATCTCGTCGCCGTACAGCGTTTGCAGCAGACCGTCGGTCAGTTCGGATGGTGCGCCGTCAAAAACGATGCGCCCTTGCGCAATACCGATAGCGCGAGTGCAATAGCTTTTGACCAGCTCGACCGAATGCAGATTGACGACCACGGTAATGCCGTTGTCGCTGACCTGACGCAATACATCCATAATGCGGCGGGTGTTTTTCGGATCGAGAGAGGCGACCGGCTCATCCGCCAGCAGGATGCGCGGGTTCTGCATCAGCGCACGGCAAATGGCGACGCGCTGCATCTGGCCGCCGGAGAGATGCTCCGCGCGCTGCAACGCCTGCGGCAGTAGGTTCATCCACTGCAACAGCCCGATGGCGTGGGCGCGGTCTTCGTCGGAAAACAGCTTGAAAAAGGATTTGATCGTGGAGGTTTGGCTCAGGCGGCCCAGCAGCACGTTGGTCAGCACATCCAGACGCGGCACCAGACAAAAATCCTGGAAAATCATGCCGCACTCGCTGCGCCACTGGCGCATGTCGCGTCCGCCAAGTTGCAGAATGTCCTGCTCGTCGTGCGCATCGCGATAACGCAGGATCTGCCCGGCGTTGGCCGGCAGGGTACCGTTCATCACATGCAGCAGGGTGGATTTCCCGGCGCCGGAACGGCCAATCACCGCCACCATTTCCCCGGCACACAGATCAAAACTGATGTCATCCAACACCGGGTTGCGCTGTCCCGCGTAAGTCTTACCTAACTGACGCACCGACAGGACTTTGTTCGGCGCGAACACCCGATGTTCAAACTGCGGGCTGACTTCAGGTTCCAACAGTGCGTGTGCCATTTGCGTGCTCTCGATAACCCAACAATGGCTGTTATTAAGAGCACCGCAGATGAAAATTTGATGACGGGTTTATGATTAAAAAATGAACTCACGAACATGTCAGCCGTTGCTGCCGCCACGCGATGAGGGCGTTTACGCCGGCTCCCCGAAACGCATTCTGAGCGCGTCGACAACGCTTTTAATTTTAACGGTCTGCCGCCGCCCGGCCGGCACCAGCACATGCATAGGGCGAGCAGGTCCTTCATACTCCGGCAACACCTGAACAAGACGCCCTTGCCGCATCTCTTCGCGCAGCACATCTTCAGGGCCTAACGTGACGCCATATCCCTCTATCGCGGCATGTAGCAATGCCTTCCAGTCATTTGAGCGGAATCGGCCTTGCGGTCTGACTTCTTCGGTCTTGCCCGCGCGATGGAACACCCAGCGGCAAGGGGCGGCGGGCGACCATATTCCGTAAACGAGGCAAGCGTGACGTGCGAGATCAGCCGGTACCGACGGTAAACCTGCGCGCGCAACATAGCCCGGCGAGGCGCAGGCGATTAAACGGTAAGGCCGCAACGGCCACGCTAGCATTGAACTGTCGGCCAGTTCACCCAAGCGAATGATGACTTCAAAACCCTCTTCAATCGGGTCAACCAGGCGATCACTCAACGTCAGTTCCACCTGCGTATCCGGATAATTTCCGAGATAATGCGTAAGAAAAGGGGCCAGAGTATACGAGCCAAATGTCACCGGCGCGTTTATCCGAATAACACCGGAAGGCGTGGTCTTCATGTCCAGCACAATAGCATCGGCGGCTTCTGCTTCAGCCAGCACTATCCGACACCGTTCATAATAATTGCGGCCAATATCGGTCAGGCTCTGGCGGCGCGTGGTGCGATTGAGCAATCTGACGCCGAGCCGCGCTTCCAGCCAGGCCACATGTTTCGCGACCATTTGCGCAGAGAGATTCAACACCTCGGCCGCCGCGGCAAAAGAGCCCAGCTCCGCCGCCTTCACAAAAACGTTCATGCTGGTCAGCCTATCCACCATTCCCTCCATTTTGTTGTTTATCTATCTCTTATATTGCGATTTATCTCCAATTAGTAGGGAACTATTTTATGGTTATCTCAACACGAAAAAGGAAAAAAAGATGAAAATCGGCATTATCGGCGCAGGTTTCGTCGGACGGGCAATAGCAACACTCGCCATTAAAAACGGCCATCAGGTGATGCTCAGCAATTCACGCGGCCCACAGACGCTGTTCAGTCTCCGGCCGATGGTTGGCTGCGACGTTGGCACCGCCGCCGAAGCCGCCATTTTTGGCGATATCGTCGTTATCGCGGTTCCCCTCTCGGCGATAGGCCAGCTTCCCGTGGCGGAACTCCGGGGAAAAACGGTGGTGGATGCCGTTAACTACTATCCCGAACGCGATGGGCAGGTTGAGGCACTGGACAGACTGGAAATCACCACCAGTGAACTTCTGGCCGGCTATTTGCCCAGTGCGCTGATAACAAAAGCATTTAACGCCATCCCCATGACACAACTCGAAAGCGACGGCCTCCCCTCTGGCGCACCGACGCGCCGGGCACTACCGCTTGCCGGAGATGATGCGACAGGTAAACGGCGGGTCGCCGAACTCTATGACGCTTTTGGTTTCGATGTCGTTGACGCAGGCGCTCTCGCCGAAGGATGGCGCTTTGAGCGGGGCACGCCGGCTTATTGCGTACGGATGACCAAAGAGACGCTGAGCGCGGCGTTGAAGAATGCTCAACGCAGTGACGTCGCGGTTTCCGGCAGATGACGCCGCCGCAATACCGCGACACGCCTATTCCGCAACCGATTCAGGCTAGATATCCGCTCGACTGACGTCTGAGCAGGAACCGACGTCATCCTCCCGTCTCGGCGTATTCAGTTGCGGTTTTCGTCGCTACGGGTTGATCCACGCGCCATCGGCCGCCGCACCCACCCCGTCTGGCAAGTCGTTTTGCATCAGCCAGGCGTCGGTGTCGTGGCTGATGTGGGTCAACCAGGTATGTCTCGGTTGCAACCACTCACGCACTTGCAACACCGTATTCAGGTCGCTGTGGTTAAGCGGCGGTTTGTCGCACGGCGGCTGGGTGCAATCCATCACCATGTGGTCGAGCCGTGTGCCGCGCAGAAAATCCAACGTGTCATCCGGCAGGCCGCCGGTGTCGGTCAGGTAAGCTACCGCGTGATTGTCCGCTTCCAGCAAATAGCCAAAGGTGGGTCTGGAATGATGAAGCGGTAATGCGGTTACTCGTAATGCGCCCATCGCTACAGTTTGAAACGGCGTCATCGCCGGCTGAAAATCCAGCCGCCGCGGATGTTTGTACAAGTCATCGCACCCGTGTTCATCCGGTGGGCCGAACACCGGGATACGATCGCCGATGCCCCAGCGCAGCGAAAACAGCCCTTGCACATGGTCAACGTGGTAGTGCGTCAGCAAAATGCGCCGAATCTCGTTGACGCCAAAGCGCTGCTCCAATTGCGTGACGCCGGCATCCAGCAACGTCACCTCACCGCCACACCGAATCAACAGGCTGCTCGGCCCGCGCCGAAAGCGCGGATCCCGCCGCGCGCGTTCGCAAGCCATGCAGTCGCAACCGGTCAGCGGCACCTGCTGCGCGTCGCCGGTCCCCATAAACATCAGTTCCATAGCCGTAGCTCCACTGTTAAGACGATTGACCAATCGCCGTGACGCCGGGAAAAACCCCCCTCCCTCGCTTAAGGAGGGCGTTGGTCAGCAATCTGACTTTTCAGCCTCAGCCGCCAACAGGGTGTGAAACGCCAGCAACGTTTGCGCCAGCGCGCCATCATTATTCAACCGGCGGTACGCCGTCGGGATAGGCATGGCACCCGATCGCGCTAAACGCCGCGCCATCTGCTCTTCGCTTTCCCGCCCGCGTGCACGCAAACGCTGCGCCAGTACCTCCGGCGATACCTGTAGGCATACCGGCAATAAACGCTCGCCGTAGCGCGCTTGCGCCTGCTGATGATGAAAACGGGAGCCGTTGACCACCACATCCAGCCCGGCGGACAGCCACGCATCAATCTCAATGCCGATGGCGTAATGGTACTGGTGCGCCTGCCAGTGCAGCGCGAACAGGCCGCACTCGCGGCGATACGCAAACTCCGCTTCGCTCAGGGCGACATGGTTTTCGCCGCCCGCCGATGCAGACCGGGTGATGTAACGGTGCGCCACCAGCAGGTGCGTCGGGTTCGTCCGCCGCAAAGCTTCCAGCAAAGCATCTTTGCCGGCGCCGGAGGCGCCCGTCAGCCAGATCAGCCGCGCCATCAGAACACCTGCCTGCCCTGCGCCCAGACATGACGCACCCGTATCTGGCCGTGCGGCGCGTGCGCCAGCACCAGATCCGCCCGCAACCCTTCGGCGATACGCCCCCGATCGCCAAGCCCGATCGCCCGCGCCGGGTTGGCGCTGACCATCGCCGCCGCCTGCGGCAACGTAAAGGCATTGCTCTCGTCTTCCGCCAGCCGAAACACCGCATCCAGCAGGCTGGCGGGGTAGTAATCCGACGACAGGATATCCAGCGCCCCCAGCGCCGCCAGCCGGGACGCCGCCACGTTGCCGGAATGGGAGCCGCCGCGCACGATGTTCGGCGCCCCCATCAAGACCTGCATGGCATGTTGATGCGACAGACAGGCCGCTTCCTCGGTGGTGGGAAACTCGGCGATCGCCGAGCCCAGCGCCAGCGACTCGCGCACATGCGCCTGGGTGGCGTCGTCATGGCTGGCCAGCGCGACGCCGCGCGCCCGACAATGGGCGGCGATCGCCTGCCGGTTGGGCTGCGACCAACGTGCCGATAATGCGCACTGCTCCGCTTCGAACGCATCCATTTGCGCGTCGTTCAGGTGGTACTTGCCCTGATAATACTCACGATACTTTTCCGGCGTGGCGAACTGGCGCTGCCCCGGCGAGTGATCCATCAGCGACACCAGCCGGAGTTCCGGCAGATCCATCAGGTTCTCGAACAGCGGCAGCGTGGATTCGTGCGGCAGTTCGCAACGCAGATGGATCAGATGCTGCGCCCGGTTTAGCCCCTGCTGCTGGCTGTGCACGATGGCATCCAGCATCCGACGCAGGTTTTCCAGCCGATGGCCGCCGTCGCGCACATCCCCCACCGCCACCGCATCCAGCACGGTGGTGATGCCGCTGGCGACAATCAGCGCATCGTGGCTGCTCATTGCCGAATGCGCCGGCCAGTCCACCTTCGGGCGCGGCATAAAAAATTTATCCAGATTATCGGTATGCAGTTCCACCAGCCCCGGCAGCAGCCAACCGCCTTCGCCGTCCAGCGCCTGCGGCAACCGGCTGGGGGTATCGGCCAGCGTGCGAATCATGCCCTGATGACACTCCAGCGAGCCGGTGACGACTTCGTTGTCCAGCACCAGCCGAACGTTGTTAATGATCATGCTTTCGATTCCTGTGTTACGGGGGCCATCACATGGAGCCGGTTCGCCACCCGCTGCCGCACCGCGTCGTCGTGGAAGATCCCCACCACCGCCGCGCCACGGCCACAGGCCTCTTCGATCAACGCCACCACCGCATCGCGGTTGGCGGCATCAAGAGAGGCGGTGGGCTCATCTAGCAGCAGCAGTGCAGCGTCGGCGATAAACCCGCGGGCGATGTTGACCCGCTGCTGCTCACCGCCGGAAAAAGTGGACGGCGCCAGCCCCCACAATCGGGACGGCACGTTAAGCCGGGTCAACAGCTCGGCTGCCCGTGCTTCGCATTCCGCACGCGGCACGCCGCGTTCCAACAACGGCTGCATCACCACCTCCAGCGTAGGAATCCGCGGGATCACCCGCAAAAACTGGCTGACCCAACCGATGGTGTCGCGCCGTACCGCCAGCACCTGCCGCGCCGGCGCCGCGACCAGATCCACCCACCCGCCGCGATGACGCACCCAGACATGCCCGCTGTCCGGCTGGTAGTTGGCGTACAACGCACGCAACAGGGTGGACTTACCGCTGCCGGAATGGCCGTGCAACACCACACACTCGCCCGCGTTGACCGTCAGGCTGGTTTGGTGCAACACCGGCAGATGAACACCGTGTTGGTTGTGCAATACAAAGGTTTTACTCAGATTTTCAACGCGCAGTTGCGTAGTCATGGGTTCCGTTGCTCCTTATTCAGCCCAACACGGACGACACCAGCAGTTGCGTATACGGGTGGTGGGGGTCGTCCAGCACCCGGTCGGTCAGGCCGCTTTCCACGACGACGCCCCCGCGCATCACCAACAGCCGGTGCGCCAGCAATCGCGCCACGCCGAGGTCGTGGGTGACAATCACCACCGCCAGCCCCAGATCGCGCACCAGATTGCGCAGCAGATCCAGCAGCCGCGCCTGTACCGACACATCCAGCCCGCCGGTGGGCTCGTCCATAAACACCAGCTTCGGGTGCGTCACCAGATTGCGGGCGATCTGCAGCCGCTGCTGCATGCCGCCGGAAAACGTGGTCGGCAGGTCGTCGAGCCGGGATAGCGGGATCTCCACCTCCTGCAGCCACGCCCCGGCCTGACGACGAATCTCCCCATAATGTCTTGCCCCCACCGCCATCAGGCGCTCGCCGATATTGCCGCCGGCCGACACCTGCGGCCGCAGCCCGTCGAGCGGATACTGATGCACCACGCCCCATTCGGTACGCAGCAACCGGCGACGCTCGCTCTCGCCCATGGCGTACACATCGCGGCCCAGATAACGCACGCTTCCCTGCTGCGGCGTCAACCGGGCGGACAGCGCTCTGAGCAACGTGGTTTTGCCGGAACCGGATTCGCCGACGATCCCCAGCACCTCGCCGGGGTAGAGATCGAACGACACTGCACCGAACCCTTTGCCGGGCGCATAGAAATGCGTCAGGTTATCCACCTGCAACAGCGACGTTTCGTCCAGCCTGTCCGGCAGGACAGTATCAATGTTCATGGCGCGTCTCCTCCTGGCGTTGACGGCAATAATCGGTATCGGAACAGACGTACATGCGATGGCCTTGATCGTCCATCACCACCTCGTCGAGGTAGCTGTCGCGCGAGCCGCACAGCGCACAGGGCTGATCCCAGTGCTGGACGCTGAACGGATGATCATCGAAATCCAGACTTTCGACGCGGGTGTAGGGCGGCAGCGCGTAAATACGCTTCTCGCGCCCGGCGCCGAACAGTTGCAGCGCGGGCATCATATGCATCTTCGGGTTATCGAATTTGGGGATCGGCGACGGATCCATGATGTAGCGATCGTTGACCCGTACCGGGTAGGCGTAAGTGGTGGCGATGTGGCCGAAGCGGGCGATATCTTCGTACAGTTTCACCTGCATCACGCCGTATTCTTCCAGCGCATGCATTTTGCGGGTTTCGGTTTCCCGCGGCTCGATAAAGCGCAGCGGTTCCGGGATCGGCACTTGATATATCAGAATCTGATCCTCACGCAATGGCGTTTCCGGAATGCGATGGCGGGTCTGGATCAGCGTCGCCGCCGTGGTGCTCAACGTCGTGGCCGCACCGCTGACCCGCTGGAAAAAGCGCCGGATCGACACCGCGTTGGTGGTGTCGTCGGCGCCCTGATCGATGACTTTCAGCACATCCTGCTCGCCGATCAGGCTGGCGGTCAGTTGGATGCCGCCGGTACCCCAGCCGTAAGGCATCGGCATTTCCCGCCCGCCGAACGGTACCTGATAACCGGGGATCGCCACCGCCTTGAGCATGGCCCGGCGGATGCTGCGTTTGGTTTGTTCATCCAGATAGCCGGGGTTGTAACCATCAAGCTGCGCCATCGTCACCCTCCTGATGTTGCTGGCGCAGTCGGCGCAACAGCGCCAGCTCCGCCTGAAAATCGACGTAGTGCGGCAACTTGAGGTGCGACACAAACCCCGCCGCTTCCACATTATCCGCATGAGACAGCACGAATTCGTCATCCTGCGCCGGGCCTTGCACCGCTTCCTGATACTCCGCCGCCTGCAATGCCCGATCCACCAGCGCCATCGCCATCGCCTTGCGCTCCGCACGGCCGAACACCAGCCCGTACCCCCGGGTAAAGTGCGCCGGCGCATCATCAGGCTGAACAAAGCCGTTCACCATTTCACACTCGGTCAGCAGGATTTCGCCGATCTCCAGCGGGAACCCCAGCTCTTCCGGCGCCACCTCCACCGTGACGTACCCGGTGCGGATTTCACCGGCAAACGGATGGTTGCGGCCGTAGCCGCGCTGGGTGGAATAGCCCAGCGCCAGCAAAAAACCCTCGTCGCCGCGCGCCAGCTGTTGCAATCGGGCGCAACGCGGCGCCGGATAGGCGGGCGGTTCGCGCGTGACATCCACCGGCTCACGGCCGTCGTCCTCCTCCACCGCCGCCAGCCCCTCCGCCGTCAGCAACGAAAACAGATGCGGACACGGCTCCGGCAGCGGTTGTTCCGCCAGCTCGACCGACGGTGTTTCGCCTTCCGCCAGCAGAGCGAAATCCAGCAGCCGATGGGTATAGTCGTAAGTCGGCCCCAGCACCTGCCCGCCGGGCAGATCCTTGTAAACCGCCGAGATACGCCGCTCGATGCGTTGTTTACGGGTATCGAGCGGTAGGCTGTCCGCCAGACGCGGCAGTGTGGTGCGATAAGCGCGCAGCAGGAAAATCGCCTCGACCAGATCGCCGCCCGCCTGTTTGATCGCCAACGCCGCCAGCGACCGGTCGTAAATACCGCCTTCGGTCATCACCCGATCCACCGCCAACCCCAGCTGTTGGTCTATCTGCGCCGTTTGTAATGCCGGCAGATTGTCATCGCCCCGGCGCAGTCGCGCCTGCAACCGGTGCGCGGCCTCAATAGCCTTTTCACCGCCTTTCACCGCGACATACATCAGCACACCTCCACTTGCGTAGTGCGGGGCAACGCCAACAGCGACGCGCCGCAAGTCAGGATAACGTCCAGCCCGGCGGGAAAAGCATGCGGGCGAGAACACCAGTAATCCAATACGGCTACCGGCAACTGCGGCGCTATCATCCTTGCTTGCGCCAGCCCCGGCCCGGTCAAGCGCAACGGTAGCCCCCCCGCCAGATCATCGACTTCCAGCACCAGCGTGGTACTCCGTTCCGGCGACAGCTCATCGCCGGGATTGAAACTTGCCAGCGGTTGCTGGCTATTCACGCCAAGCACGGCGAACTGCGCCTGCGCCGGCGATGTCAGTTGGACGCCGGTGTAAAAACGCAGGCTGGTAACGACGTCGTCCTGCGCCAGACGCGGCTCCAGCCACAGCGGCGTTTCATGATCCACCAGCGTCAGCAGTACCGCCGTCGCCGCCGGCGACAGTGCGCCCCAACCGATGTGATGATGCAGCGTCACCGTTTCTCCCGGTTCGCTCATCGCTTTGAGCAGGCGGCGAAAAACCTGCTGGGCGTCGCGATGTGCATCGGCGAACCCCGCCTGTATGGCGTCTGATTGCGCTACGGTCATGCGTTATCCCCTCGTACCAGCGTAAAAAAGTCCACCCGGCTGGCGGCGACTTCCCGCGCACGTTGTTGCAAACGTTCGGCCCGATCGGCGGCCAGCGGCGCAATCAATTGCTGGTGGAGCGCCCCGCTCTCACCCTGCTGCAACAGTAGCCCATCAATCAGCGCGCACAGCTCGGCGTGCGGTTTGTCGCGCCCCATGACGTAGCTGTAACCGCAGGTGCCGTCATCCAATCGAATGACCGCCCGGGTGATAGTCATATCGCCCAGCACAAAACGTGAGCCGGTACCGCCCATGCGACCTTGCAGTCTGGCCAGGCCGATTTCCGGCGCCCGCACGGTTTGCCAAGCGGGATGGAGCCCCAGTTGCCGCCATCGATGGCGTAATTGCGCCGGGTCGCTATGCGCCAGCACCGAGAGCCAGCGTTGTCTTGCGGTTTGCATCGTCATTCAGTGCTCCATGGTCAGTTCAATCATGTCGGCGCGCGTCAGGCTGATGGAATATTCCGCCACCCGATCGCTGCCGGTGCAGGTATTCAACGTGCGAATGCACATCACCGGCGTCTGCGGGGGGATTTCCAACAGTTGCCGTTCCCGTGCTTGCGCCTGACGGGCGCTGATGCGGGTTTGACGCCGGGTCAACGGTTGGTGTAATTCACGCGCGAGGAAATCGTGCAGCGAGCCGCTGCGGAAATGCTGTAATACGGGCCACCAGCGCAGTTCCGGCAGATAGTGGTCAATCACGCATACCGGCGAGCCATTGACCCGGCGCAACGTGCGCAAATGGATAATCTCCTCGCCATCCCGACACCCCAGCGCAGCGGCAATCGCCGCCTCGGCCAACACACACTGCGCCGACAGACGTTCACTGGTGGGATGGCTGCCCTGTTCCAGCAAGTTCTGGCTGAAGCGGGCCTGCGCGTGCAGCGGATAATCATACGGGCGCATCAGTACCAGAGTGCCGACGCCGCGCCGCCGCTGTACCAACCCTTTGTTCACCAGTTCATCCACCGCCCGCCTCAGCGTGTGGCGGTTAACGTCATAACGTGCCGCCAGTTGTTGCTCCGACGGCAGATAGTCGCCGCCGCGATAATGGCTGTGCAGTTCTTCTTCCAGCTGGCGGGCGATCGCTTCGTATAGCGTGGTCGGATGTCTAGACAACACGTCCATAAAAAAAACTCCTGATAACAGGGAAACCTGCTCCACCGGACGAACAAGGCGCAGGAAAGCGTGGCAAAGGACGATTACCCCCCGTATCGCGACAACCCTATATCTTCACCGGCGAGCGACAACGGCGTCAGGGGTTTCACGTTTATCGATAAAAAACGAGGAGTTAACGGTGTTTATGGTGACGGAGAAATATGACAACGCAGTGAAGACAGGATGGCGGAGAGATGAATAAAAAAAGACCAGACAGGTATTCGGCATGCCAACAGCACGAGATAGCGTTTAGACAGGATGTCCGCAATGGCAGTGCCGTGGAAATCATCAACATAAATAAAGCCGTATCGCTTGCTGTATCCCTGGTGTGTGCTGACCCCATCAATCTCAGCCCAGGGAAGTAGCCCATGAGTTCTACGCCGACGGCAATAGCCAGCCAGCCGCATTAGCTCAATATGAGCATGAAGAAACGTAATCAGGCCGGGTTTATCTCTCCATTACCGTCCGGGATCACCCGAGACCAGGAGAGAGAAAAGCGATACGCTTTCAGCCCCATTTCAGCCATCAGTGCAACATCCTTTTCAAACCGATGATAGTGATCGCTGGCAATACGAAAATCTGCCGTTCCGTGCGAATGACTAAGCATGTCAACGACGGAAGGCCCTGTTCTATCCTCATCCCACGCCCTTCGACGTGGTACGCTCCCCAGAGAAACCCGGCAGGGAATGTGGCCGTTTTCTGATAGAAAATGCAACGTGCCCCTCGTGGAAGTACGACATGAGTTCGTCACCGTAGTTGAGCGCTTGAACGCTGGTTGTCTGAATTTCACTGTCCGCGCTACTGTTGATCGCCACGACCGAGGTGATCTGTAGGTAATAAGCCTGTGCATGATATTCATCGGATCAGCGCCAATAAAAGCAGGCAGCGCCGCCGCAAACTGCATTCACATCGGCTCCCGGCAGAGGTTTTTTTCACCCGAATCCCTCACCGGAGTAAATTCATCGGGTACCTTTCTGCCACTCGCATGATGGGGGTATGAATTATAGTAATTCAGGCCTATTCCATTCGGCAGAAACACAAAATTCATACAACTCTTTTTTTGAATTTCTCTTCCTGACTATTTTCGAACTTACATTGTCATAACCTAAAATGCGCAGTGATTGCTCAAAAAGTTTGTCAGAATCCACCTTCACGCCATAAAAGCTTGAATTCCCGACAACATAATCCAATTTTGCACCTTTTGATAAAATATTCCGCAGTGAACTAAAATGCCGATGCATATCAAAGAAATATTTATGCACATATCTGCTCATCAGGTTTGCATGCTTATCATCTTTATTATTGATATCTTCACAGACATCAATAAGTATATCGGGTAGTGATATATCTGACGGTGCCCAATCTTTTAATTTAGAGGTTGCACTTCCCCACGTTCCGCCAATAGCTTTCCAATCTAATTCAGCAGCTTCTTTCGACTCATTCAGGAACTTTGTCCAATACATATATGGACGGAGTTCCCGGATATAACTCATTCGGTTAGGGTAAGGAGGCGAGGTTATAACATGATCAAACAGCATGTTTTGACCATTTTGATCAATCTCTCTCGCGTCACAACGAATGACCCTGGCTTGACAGTGAGTCATGGTGTTAGTCGCAGAGAATAGACTCTTTATGATCATCTGGAAAAGACCCACAACCTCTTGATGATCATGATGAACCGTGTCGATATTAAAAGACATCGATACATGATTAAATGCTGCTGAAGACGTTTCAATGATCAATCGACAAAAACCGATCCAAATCAGACTATGATATTGATTCAATGCATTCGGCTCACCGATTTCATGAACCATTGCTGAGCGTAATGCAGCCAAACTGGCTAATGTATCCTCATTCCACCATCGGTTAATATTATGAATATCGGGAGTCCAATTTTTTTCACCCAAAAAATCATTTGATTTACTAATAATTTCCTGAGCACATTGATACGCTTCATCCAAAAATGACTGTTCAAAAGTAGCCAGTTTAGTATTACCAAACCAAATTAAAAACGGATTTATATCGCAAAGCAAAGCATCATACCCTTGCTCAAGAGAACATAACCCCGTCGTTGCGGTTCCCGAAAATGGATCTAATATTCTCTTACCTTTTTCGGTATTTAAAATTAATTCTTCAACCAGTTTTACAGAATACGCAGGAGTAAGCCGCAACCATCCATGTCGACCCTGGTTTTTATTATATTTAAAAGTATATTGACTACATTTTGATACTTTTTCGCTGTTCATCGTGCGCTCAACAATGTTGATAAAATACTGTTCATTTCATTTTTTATTCTGTCGGAGTTTCTCAAGAAAAAGCCTGACAAATCATAACCTAATACATTTTTTATAAAAGAAAACAGCGATAGATACTCATCGGCTTCGCTTTCATGCACCCCCGTCAGAATACCACACCGATTATTAACATAACGATAGACAAGATCTTTATCAATTTGAGATGAAAAAATCGCAAATATAGGAAGGTACCCACTCGCCCAGGCGACAGTGGCATTATCTATATCGCCATTTTGTCTTTTGCTATCCTTACTTTTGTAACCCTGCCTGACTTCAAAAACAACCCCATGTAATGGCGGAGTCACATCAATCCGTTGGCAATATTCCGTCATCCATTCTTTCACTCGTTTTTTTACGAATAAATTTTTTATTTCGTCTAATTCAAGACGACCATCCAGATAAAGGGTTTTACTTTTCCCGCTACCTGCACGGGTCTCATAGGACCAATTAGAATATTTAGCATCGCCATAAAGACAACTATCCATAATAATTCGTCTAAATAGCTTTTCACAACCGAGACCAATCTGTCTGTAAACAGATGTCATTCCTCCGGCCGCTTTATGGGCTGAATACATAAGGTCACTATCAATACCAATCCAGGAATAAAAGGGGTCACTTCCATAAAGGCTTTTAAACCCACTAAGATCCACCCCATTAACATCATTAATCCCAAATTTAGGTTTATAATCCTTACATTTCCTCACTGGCGCCATAAATAATTCAAAATAAGCATCATCATAATCACTTTCATCTTGGCAGCTATCAGCGATAACTTTCACCCCGACAATTTTCATTTATTCTTATCCCAACCCGGAAAATTAATCTTTATATATTAACATTTACAGATATAAAACACCAGTTTTACGCCTAATTCGTAGATTAAGCATAGATAAAACGCATACACTCACATTTAAAAAAACAGAGCGAAACAGTAAATGAAAATATCGATAAATACCAAATCTGCCATCACCCACATTATTTATAGAGAGGCATAAAGCATCTACCTTATTGATTAATATAAACACAAAAGATATAAAAACCCTACCAACCCGAACAAAAATAAAACAACACAGATGAATAACAATACTATTCTGAATATATGGGCCGCACGCAACCTCAATGAGGTCAACGGGAAATTCAATGGCAGGTCGTTAAATATCTTAACCGGGAAAGATATGGCGGAATGAATTCAGACTGAAATACAAAAAAATCAGTAAAAGCAACCAAACTCAGCGAATATAATATTTCATTATTGCGCCGATACCCGAAAAACTTACCAAAAAAAGCCAGTCGAATAATCAGACTGGCTTGGCGTATCGGCTCAGCACCGGGCTGAACGCATATGACGGAATGTTCACTGTAGCGCAAATTCCATGTTGATGGGTTTAGGCTTGGCATCCTCCACCTGCACCGCCCTCAGCTTTGCCAGTGCGCGATCCGCTTCCTGCAATACGCGACAGCACTGTTCGTGGGTGATGGTTAATGGAGGTTCGATACGGATTGACTTCGCGTTATTCAACGTGCCGGCCACCAGCACACGGCGTTGGAACAGCTCGCTGGCAAACGCATAGCCAATTTCGTTTTCACGGAACTCAATGGCCTGCAACAGCCCCAGTCCGCGTGCTTCTACAATCAAGTCCGGGTACACCGCCGCCAGCCGTTGCAGGCCGGAAAGCAGGAACGCTCCCTGACGAGCAGCCTGTTCAGGCAGCTTGTCGCGCAACAACACGTTGATGGTCGCCAGCGCCGCCGCACATGCCATCGGATTACCGCCGAAGGTGGTGGTGTGCAGAAACGGGTTGTCGAACAGCACCGAGAAGACCTCTTCCGTCGCCACGGTGGCGCCGATCGGCATCACGCCGCCGCCCAGCGCTTTTGCCAGACACAGAATATCCGGTTCGACGCCATAGTGTTCACAGGCAAACATCTTGCCGGTGCGCCCCATGCCGGTCTGTACTTCATCCAGAATCAACAGCGCGCCAGTCTCATCACACAATGCCCGCACCGCCGGCAGATAGTGTTGTGGCGGCAGGTTAACACCGCCTTCGCCCTGAATCGGTTCCAGGATCACGGCGGCGATGCCTTCGCCATTGCGTTGACACTGCACAATCTGTTGCTTCATCGCATCGATATCGCCGAACGGGACGTGGTGAAATCCCGGCACCAGCGGCATAAATGGACGACGGAACATCGGCTTGGCGGTGGCGGAAAGCGCGCCCAACGATTTGCCGTGGAAAGCGCCATGTGTAGCGATAAAGCTGAACCGCCCGCGCGGCGACTGGTAAGCTTTCGCCAGTTTTAGCGCCGCTTCCACCGATTCGGTGCCGCTATTGCTGAAAAAACTGTACTTCAAGTTGCCGGGCGTGAGCGCCGCCAGCGTTTTCGCCAGCAGGGCACGCAGCG
Source organism: Musicola keenii (assembly GCF_014855505.1). NCBI lineage: Bacteria > Pseudomonadati > Pseudomonadota > Gammaproteobacteria > Enterobacterales > Pectobacteriaceae > Musicola > Musicola keenii. Next base: position 124,113 of record NZ_JAAWVW010000009.1, read on the forward strand.
GATCCAGCAGTTCCTGACTGTGCAACGGTTGTTTGGATAACTGTTTTTCCACTGCGGCCACCACAGTGGGGTTACGGTGTCCAACGTTAAAGATGCCGTAGCCGCCCAGGCAATCGAGGTATTCGTTGCCCTGTACATCCAGCAAGGTATTCGGGCCGCTGGCGCGCCATTCGACGGCGCCATAGCCCCCGCCGGCAGTCACCGACTTACGGTATTCAAGAAAACCAGGATTGACGTAATCGCGGAAGGCGTGGAGGGTGTCAAGACTGAGCGCGTTCATGGCTTCTGGCGACAATGTATCGCTCATAATCCATTCAAGTGCCTGCTGAGAAGACTCTAGCGGGGTGAAATGTGGGGTTGAACTGGACAAAATGTGCTCCTTGTTTAACAGGTATCACAAGATACCAATCAAGTTTATGCACATATCGAGCCACTTGCTGACCGTACACCGCCGTATCAGCCAGGGTTTCAGAAAAGTCCTTCATAACATTAAGTAAACAAAACTAATCATTATGTGAAATAGTCACCTGGACATCGGGTTCAATCCGCTGCGATGGCCCGCAACATGCACCGTTTGCGGGCAGTTTGCTCCACAAAAAAGCAACGGTTGGGTGCATTCATCATCCCCCAGAAGCCGCCCCCGGCAACACGGCGCCCCTCACGACGGACGCATTGCCGGGCGCCGTTAATTAATGACGAATCATGATATGCCGCACTACGGTGTAATCCTCCAACCCGTAAATCGACATATCTTTGCCATAACCGGAAAGCTTCTGGCCGCCGTGCGGCATCTCGCTCACCAGCATAAAATGGGTGTTCACCCAGGTGCAGCCGTATTCCAGACAGGCCGCGACCCGATGCGCTCGGCCGACGTCGCCGGTCCAAACCGATGACGCCAGACCATAACGCGAGTCATTAGCCCAGGCCACTACCTGCGCTTCGTCGTCGAACGGGGTCAGGGAAATCACCGGCCCGAAGACCTCGCGCTGAACGATCTCGTCCTCCTGACGCGCATCCGCCAGCACGGTCGGCTGGAAATAGTAACCGCCGCCGGGAACACGCTCACCACCGGTAATCACCCGGATATGCGGCAACGCTTTCGCCCGTTCAACGGCTCCGGCTACCCGCTCCAGTTGCTCTGCGGTAATCAACGGCCCCAGTTCGGTATCGGGATCATTCGGATCACCAATTTTCAACGTGGATACCGCCTGGCCCAGCGCCTGCACCAATGGTTCATACACCGACCGCTGGACGTAAAGTCGGCAGGCGGCGGTGCAGTCCTGTCCGGCATTGTAGAAGCCGAAACTGCGGATGCCATCCACCACCTGCTGCAAATCCGCATCGTCAAACACGATGACCGGCGCCTTGCCGCCTAGCTCCATATGCGTGCGCTTCAACGTGGGTGCGGCATTACCGATGATATGCGCGCCGGTGGCGATCGAACCGGTCAGCGAGACCATACGAACCTTGTCATGCCCGGTCAGCGCATCGCCGATGTCTTTGCCACGCCCGAACAGGATATTAACCACCCCCGGCGGGAACAGATCCGCCAACAGACTGGCGAGATAAAAGGTGGTCAGCGGTGTTTGTTCCGCCGGCTTCAGCACCACACAGTTCCCTGCCGCCAGCGCCGGCGCCAGTTTCCAGGCCGCCATCATCAGCGGGTAGTTCCAGGGTGCGATGGATGCCACCACCCCGATGGGGTCGCGGCGGATCATCGAGGTGTGACCTTCCAGATACTCCCCCGCCGCCGAACCGTTCAGGCAACGCGCAGCGCCGGCAAAAAAGCGGAATACGTCCGCCACGGCGGGAATTTCGTCATTCAGCGCAGCATGAAACGGCTTACCGCAGTTGAGCGACTCCAGTTTCGCCAGCGCCTGTGCGTGCGCTTCGATGGCGTCCGCCAGTTTCAGCAACAGTGCCGCGCGGGTCTTCGGCGTGGTTTGCCCCCAATGGGCAAACGCCGCGTCGGCGGCGTTGACGGCAGCATCCACCTGCGCCAAATCCGCCTGAGCGATCGCCGCGATCGCCTCTCCGGTCGCGGGGTTAAATACGGTGTAAGGCTCACCGAGCCCAGCCACCAATTTCCCGTCAATCAACATGTTATTGTGCATACCTGTTTCCCTCTGAGGCCCATTCTGGTCAGGTGATATCACCGTCATACGTCTTCGCGTTATGGCAATGTCAGCGCCATGAGTATCCATGCCCTTGCCCCGTTGCAGCCGCTACACATCACGCGCGCATGCGGCCCGGCAACCTGAAAAGGCCGACGATAGCGGCCCTGCAACACGAAGAACATTGGGGTATGGGCAAGCAAAATATCTGCCAGATTGATTTAAATAGATCAGACGACGCAACGGGCGCTTGCCAGCACCATAAGAAACATAAAAGAAAAAAAACGACAGATGCCGGAACCTCTATTCAAAATAACCCGATCACGGGCTCAGCGGCCCGTCGTTACCCACCCGCTATACGCCGTCAGCCGCTTCCAGGCCTGCATAACCGTAGCGGGAAAATCGACATGCCCGATAAAACCGGCGCCTGATGGGCCATACCCATCGCGATCATCGTTAAGACGGCGAAGCTCGCCCAGCATCATGGCGATATAGCGCTCAACGTCCCATATACCTGGCAGTTGCCCCCCCATAATGACCGGTGCATCGCCAATCCTGAGCAAATGCGGAACAAACACCGGCCAACTGATGAAACGGCACGGCATTCCCTTTTTACGCCAATGAAACAGAAAGGTTTCAACCGTTCGCCGCTGCATCAGCGGATCCTGCACCAGAATAATGTTGCGCCATGTCCGCTGCCCATCACGCAGCAACTCACTACTGAAGTCGGCATTCTCACCACAGTTTCTGGAACGGGGCTCCATCAGAATCTGCGTTTCCTCCATACCAAACACCCGTCTGGCAATTGCGCTTAGCATCTCCGCTTCACACATGCCTGCAGTATCGATAGTTGTGGTCAAGGGGTTTTTCGCCATCGCTGTCTGCAACAATGCTGTCGAATGCCCGATGCCGCCGCTCAGTAGCACCGAGATGTTGATGGATTGAGCCAACGCCAATGCGCCCAAAATGTTGGGCAAGACCGCATGACCGGCCAGAATAAGACCATCAGGATTGATATGAGTAAGACCGGGCATGTCGTCTTGCGCCAGCCAGGTTGCCAGCGTATTCAGGTCAGTCATCATCGCGTCGGATAAGTGCATGGCGTCCTCGTTAACGGATATCCCCGTCATATCGTCGGGATTGTTATTATTGTAGCCAGGGAGGGTGTCAACGCCTGCAACGCCCTCCTGATCCGGTTAGACGTCCATCGAGGGTGCCAAACCGGCTTCAGCACGCGACGGACATCGGCCTAAGCGAATGCCGTGATGAGAAGCCGCAGCCCACATTAACCGACTACGGTGTTGGCTAATGTTTCACCTGCGACGACGTGTCTGCGGGTTGCGTTGCCGTGGAATCGGCATGCTGAACCATCACGTTAGCCTTACGCTGCAACAACGCTGCGGTGTACGGTTCCGCCCACCGCTCGGCAAAGCCATCGATCAACAATCCGACGCCCCCCGCAGTATCATAGAAAGCCACCGCGTCGGCCCGCAGGGTGGCGTACAGGGCGATGCGCCATAGCAAAACCGGGCCTGTAGCCCGGTCTGCCTAAAGCGTTGCGGCACTATTCTTGGCGGGCGGGGCGCGGTTCAACCTGCCGCGCCATCGCCTGTTCATATGCCCGCGCTTTTTCCGTGTCGAACTGCCCTTCCCATTTGGCGATGACCAGCACCGCCAGCGCATTGCCCACCACGTTCAGCGCAGTACGGGCCATGTCCAGAATACGGTCGACGCCCGCGATAAACGCCAGTCCCTCCAACGGAATGCCGACGCTGCCCAGCGTCGCCAGCAGTACGACGAAAGAAACACCCGGTACACCGGCGATCCCTTTGGAGGTGATCATCAGCGTCAGCACCAGCATCAGCTCCTGCCACAGGCTTAGGTCGATACCATAGAGCTGGGCAATGAAGATGGCGGCAATGCTTTGATACAGGGTCGAACCATCAAGGTTGAACGAGTAACCGGTCGGCACCACGAAGCTGGTGATGGCTTTCGGCGCGCCGTAGGCCTCCATCTTCTCGATGATGCGCGGCAGTACGGTTTCCGAGCTGGCGGTGGAGTACGCCAGCACCAGTTCATCCTTCAGGATACGAATCAGCGTCATGATGCGCAGGCGACAAATCCGCGCCACCGTGCCCAACACCACCAGCGCAAAGAACAGGATCGACACATACACCATCACTACCAGCTTCGCCAGCGGCCACAGCGAGGCGAAACCGAAGTTGGCGACAGTCACCGAAATCAGCGCAAATACCCCAACCGGTGCGTAGCGCATGATCATATTGGTGACGCGGAACATGGTTTCCGACGCGCTGCGAAACACGTTCAACAACGGATCGCGCTGTTCACGCGGCAATGAGGACAGCCCCAGACCGAACAGCACAGCGAAGAAAATCACCGGCAGCATGTCCCCTTTCGCCAATGCAGCGAAAATGTTGGGCGGGATCAGCGACATAATCGTCGCCACCAGACTATGCGAGCCGCTCTGCACCTGTTCGGTGGTCTTTTCATACTGGGAAATATCCACGCGGGTTAGCATCGACATGTCAATACCGTGACCGGGCTGGAAAATATTCGCCAGCGTCACCCCCAGCACAATCGCCAATGTGGTGATAATTTCAAAATAAAGAATGGTTTTCAGGCCGATACGGCCCAGTTTCTTGGCATCGCCCACCCCGGCAATCCCCACCACCAACGTGGTAATCACGATGGGTACGACGATCATCTTGATCAACCGGATAAAAATATCACCGGCCGGGCTGAGGATATTGCTGATCAACCACTGCTTGTCGGCAGGGTATTCATGCAAAAACGCCCCGACGGCAATACCGAGGATTAACGCGATGAGAATTTGCCATGCGAGGCTGACATTCTGTTTTTTCATCATAGGATCCATTGTCTGTGCTCCCTGCACCCCATCGACGGCATAACATTTGCCGCCACCGCATCGGCGCGATGCCGGGCGGCTGGATACAAAGGGGGAAGTATGAAGATCGGCAAGGCCGGTTATGTAACGCAGCCCGCCAAGGTACTGGTTGTTTTATTGCCCGGCCGACGTTATCGGCCTCGGCGTGATATGTCGCAGACGCTTGCCGGGTGAGAATCGCCCGCTCAACGACACCGCGTCTCCCGCAACATAGTTATTCACCTGGAGCGCACAACTATTTGTATCAAAAAAGAAAGCCATAATCATAAGTTATTGTTATAGCTGGGCTATGCTACTATCCCCCCCGAATGAGATCAAGCAAAACATACCGTCAGATATTCATAATTATGCGGATATCCGTCGTCGAAGGACAGCGTAGAGGCGGCGATAACCTAAGCAAAAACAGCACGTTTTGCCATTTCAGCGCTTGGAGAAAATCGTTGCGGTGAGATAAACCAAACGGGCATCCGCAGGGATGCCCATCCGATATACGCGGGTGATACAAGTCAGATCTGATAATCGATGGCCGTTTCGCCGTCATCACTCAAGACACGCGCTTTGATCTCTTCTTGAGTCAACTCAGGGTTGCACAACTGAATGAATTTCCAGGTGTAATTGCGCTGTAACTGACCGCGCTTAAGCCCCAGCCAGACGGTACTGGCCTCAAATAAATGACGGCCGTCCAGTTTAATCAGACCCACATCGCGTTCGGCATCAAACGATTGATCCGCCACGATCCCCACGCCTAAACCCAACCCCACATAGGTTTTGATCACGTCGGAGTCCTGAGCGCTGATGGCAACATGCGGCGACAGCCCGGCGGCGGAAAACGCACGATCGATGCGAGAACGCCCGGTAATCCCTTGCCGATAGGTAATCAACGGCACCGCGCTGAGCTTGTCCAGCGTTACCACCGGCTCGCTGGCCAGCGGATGCCCCTCCGGCACCAGAATGGCATGGTTCCAGCGGTAATAAGAAAACGCCGCCAGTGAACCGGTATTCATCAGTTGCTCGGTCGCGATGCCGATATCTGCGGCGCCGGATTCCAACATGCTGACGATCTCGTCCGGCGTGCCCTGATTCAACACCAGTTGTACCTGCGGATAGAGCGCACGGAATTCACGGATCACCGTCGGCAGGCTATAGCGCGCCTGCGTGTGAGTGGTGGCGATCACCAACTGCCCGCTATCATTATCGCTGAACAGATTCGCCAGCCGACGGATATGGTTGGCGTCGTTGAGAATACGCTCCGCCATCACCAGCAACTCCTTACCCGGTTCAGTCATCCCCAGCAGCCGCTTGCCGCGACGGATAAAGATCTCAATCCCCAGTTCCTCTTCCAGCTCCCGGATATGGCGGCTTACGCCGGACTGGGAGGTGAATAAGCTATTCGCCACCTCAGTGAGGTTGTAATTGCACCGTGATGATTCACGGATAATTTTCAACTGTTGAAAATTCACGTCCTAGGTCCCTGTCAATCCTGCCTGTTAGCACTATTGATACGAAGTATTCTTATTCCACACAAATAAAAAAAACTTACTATTTATAACTTTTAACCATAATTAAATCGTCGAATCCCGTTATTATCGGCACTCAGGCATACTGAGCGGCATTGATGTACACGAATTCAGGCTAACCGGGTCAGTTATGTTAAGCGGTATTTTTTTCGCGCTCTCCGCCGGGTTGATGTGGGGGCTGGTATTTGTTGCACCGTTACTGGTGGCGGATTATCCCGCCGCGTTACAGTCCACTGCGCGTTATCTGGCATTCGGGCTGGTGGCGCTGCCGCTGGCGTGGCTCGACAGAACACGTCTGCGCCAACTTCAGCGCGCCGACTGGCTGGAGGCATTGAAGCTAGCGGCGGTGGGCAACCTGCTGTATTACCTGTTTTTAGCCAGCGCCATTCAACGCACCGGCGCGCCTGTCACCAGCATGATCATCGGTACATTGCCGGTAGTGATGGCCGTCAGCGCCAATCTGCTCTATAGCCGTCACGAAGGGAAATTGTCATGGAAACGTCTGGCGCCGGCACTGCTGGCCATCGCTGCCGGGCTGTTGCTGGTGAACATCGCGGAACGTGAACTGACGGCCCCGACCTCGCTCAGCCATTATCTCTCCGGTATTGCGCTGGCGCTGCTGGCGCTCGCCTGCTGGACCTGGTACCCGCTGCGCAACGCTCGCTGGTTGAAACAAAATCCGGCCACCCATCCCGCCACCTGGGCCACTGCGCAAGGCATCATGACGCTACCGCTGGCGTTGGCGGGGTTTGTGCTGGTCAACGGTTATCTGGCGCTGACGGCACCCGCGTTTTCATTGCCGTTTGGCCCTGACCCGTGGGTGTTCATCGCACTGATGATCGCGATCGGGTTACTCAGCTCCTGGCTGGGCACACTCTGCTGGAATGCCGCCAGCCAGCGGTTGCCGACGGTACTGGTGGGGCCATTGCTGGTGTTCGAAACCCTGTCGGCGCTGGCGTACACCTTTCTGCTGCGCCAGGCATGGCCGCCGTTGATGGCGCTGGCGGGCATCCTGTGTCTGATTGTCGGCGTGATTTACGCCATGCGGCTCAAACCGCAGCCGGTGGAACAGCCGGAAAAGCCGACGCCAAACGCCCGCACCGGCGAATGCTGACACTCACACTCCTCCGACGCGCAGGGCAGCGCGTCGGTCGCCATTTATGCCGACTGAGACAGAAATGCGGAAACATCCTGCTCCACCTCCTCCATCTGCCTGAGCGCGTCCAGCGTATCGCGCGCCTCTTGCTCATCCAACCGGCTCATGGCGAACCCAACGTGAACCAACACCCAACAGCCGAGCAGCGCCTCGTCGCCCGCCACCAACGCTACATTGACTTCTCGCCGCACGCCGCAGACATCCACCCACGCCAGTTGCTGCTCTTCTGACGCCCACTCCACTACCTGACCCGGTATACCAAGGCACATAGCCGGTTGCTCCCTGTTCATCGCATTGCTGATTCAAAATGATATGCCAGCCTAAGCAAATTCGGTGCCAGCGACGTTGATCGCAACAGGGTAATGGTGTCGATGCCTGATTTGTCAGGACTTTCATTCCGCCCCTTTCCCACGCGACGACCATTCTGCACCCACCGCCAGCTGCCGCTAGCCGCAGGCTCGTCAAAAGTGTCGACATGATACGAAAACGGCCGAATTCCGCTCGGCAATGAAAACTCGTCGACTGTCGACAGTGACGACGCAACGCGACGCATGCCGGAAAAAACGTCGTCACTAATGTCGAGTCACCGCCGAGCAGACACGTCAAACTCACAACAAAAAACAATTAACCGATTGAATTTATTTAATATAATTCCAATATTTTTCTTATGGCATGAAAAATGCTTTCCGGGGTAAAACATTCATTATCACCCCGGAGGGTATGGCTATGAACCGCTTCGTCATTGCGGAGCCAAAACGTTGTATCGGATGCAACACCTGTATGGCCGCCTGTACACAGGTGCACCGACAGCAGGGTCTGCAAACCCATCCGCGACTGACGGTGGAACGCGATGCCGGCGGCACCGCGCCGGTGTTGTGCCGTCACTGCGAAGATGCGCCTTGCGCCAAAGTGTGTCCGGTCAATGCCATCAGGCATGAAGATCATGCAGTAATGCTGGATGAGAACGCCTGTATTGGCTGCAAACTCTGTGCGATTGCCTGTCCGTTTGGCGCGATTACGCCATCCGGCAGCAAGCCGTTGTCCACGCCGGAAACCTTCGACCAGCACATTCCGTTGTCGCTGTTGTCCGATGTGCCGGTCAGCGTTTCGTCCATTCATCCCATGCTGTCCTGGAACGCCGGGATACGCAGCATCGCGGTGAAATGCGATTTGTGTCATTTCAGCGAACAAGGGCCGGAATGCGTCCGCGTTTGTCCCACCCAGGCGCTCTACCTGATTGACGATACGGAACTGGACAACGCCGTCGCCGCCAAGCGTATGCAGGCGGCGGTCTGGCCGGCCGGCAACGACCCCTTCCCGACAACGAACCATCAACGGGAGCCGAAACTATGATGACCACTCTGGAATGGCTGGGGCTGTCGCTGTCGTTCTATCTGGCCGGCGCGCTGCTGTCATTATTGCTGTGCCGTCAGGAAACACTGGCGATCCGCGCCAGCGGCCTGTGCGCGTTTATCGGCGGCTGCGCCGGCGTAGCGGCGGCGTTGCCGATTCTGCTCGGCGGCGCCGCCGTTACCGCCGTCTTTAGCGGGCCGTTCGATGCCTTCGCGCATCTGACGCTGCGTGTGGATGCGCTGGCGGCCTTTATGGTGCTGGTGATTTCGCTGCTGGTGATCGTCACCGCACTCTACTCGCTGGCTTACCTGCAGGAATACCGCGGGCGCGGCGCCTGGGCGATGGGGTTCTTCATGAACCTGTTTATCGCATCGATGGTGGCGTTGGTGGTGGTCGATAATGCCTTCTACTTCATCGTACTGTTTGAAGTGATGTCGCTGAGCTCTTACTTCCTGGTGATTTCCGACCAGGACGAGGAAGCCATCAGCGCCGGGCTGCTGTATTTCCTGATTGCGCACGCCGGTTCGGTGCTGATCATGATGGCCTTCTTCCTGCTCTACCGTCACAGCAACAGCCTCGACTTCGCCGACTTTCGTCAAGCCTCGCTGTCTGCACCGCAGGCATCCGTCGTCTTCCTGCTGGCGTTTTTCGGTTTCGGCGCCAAAGCCGGGATGTTGCCGTTGCACGGTTGGCTACCACGCGCACACCCGGCTGCGCCGTCGCATGCATCGGCACTGATGTCCGGCGTGATGGTAAAAATCGGCATCTTCGGCATCATCAAGGTCGGTATCGATCTGCTGGGCGCCACCGAAGCCTGGTGGGGTGTCGTGGTGCTGGCTTTCGGCGCCGTTTCTTCGGTGCTGGGCGTGCTGTACGCTCTGGCGGAGCATGACATCAAACGGCTGCTGGCGTACCACACGGTAGAAAACATCGGCATCATCCTGATGGGCGTCGGCGTCGGCATGATCGGCATCGCCACCCACCATCCGCTGCTGGCGCTGCTCGGCCTGCTCGGCGGGCTGTACCACCTGCTCAACCATGCGGTGTTCAAAGGGTTGCTGTTCCTCGGCGCCGGCGCGGTGATCTACCGTGTTCACACCAAGGATATGGAAAAAATGGGCGGTCTGGCGCGTCTGATGCCGCGTACCGCGCTGGCGTTTCTGACCGGTTGTATGGCCATCTCCGCGTTGCCGCCGCTCAACGGCTTCGTCAGCGAATGGTTTACCTATCAGTCGCTGTTCACCCTCAGCCATGACGGCGACATCGGCATGAAACTGGCGGCGCCCATCGCTATCGTCATGCTGGCGATTACCGGCGCACTGGCGGCGATGTGTTTCGTTAAGGTTTATGGCATCAGCTTCTGCGGCGCGCCGCGTAGCGAAAAAGCCGCTCAGGCGCGCGAAGTACCGTGGCCGATGACCGTCGCTATGCTGCTTTTGGCGCTGTTGTGCGTACTGCTCGGCATCGGCGCCAGTCTGGTCTCCCCCATCATCACCGGCATCGCTGCTGATCTGGCGCACACCAGCGCGGTCGCGGTAGCACAAGGCAGCCAGGTCTTCCCCGGCGACAGCCGCCAGACCACGCTTGATACCCCGTTGATCTTCATCCTGCTGCTGGCACTGCCGCTGCTGCCGCTGGCGATCTACAGCCTGCTGCGCGGCCCACGACTGGGTTTTCGCCAAAAAGGAACCCCCTGGGCTTGCGGCTACGGCTATGAATCCGCCATGTCCGCCTCCGCCGGCAGCTTTACCCAACCGCTGCGGGTGATGTTCGCGCCGCTCTACAAGATGCGTAAAACCCTCGACCCGGCGCCCGCCATGCAACGTGCGCTGGAGCGTACCACGCAGGCCGCCGCGAGCACCGAACCGGTGTTCGACGACCATATCGTGATGCCGATTGTGCGCGGTGTGCAGCGTCTCAGCCGTACTGCACAGTGGATCCAGCATGGCGATTTTCGGGTGTACTGCCTGTATGTGGTCGCCGCGCTGGTGATCCTGATGCTGGTCACTGTGGTTTAAGGAGAGAGAGCCATGACACAAACCGCCTTGTTGATTCCCCTCGCCTGCGCGCTGTTGCAGGCAGTGGTCATGATGGCGGCAGCTCCGCTGCTGTCCGGTATGTCCCGCGTGATCCGCGCCAAAATGCACTCCCGTCAAGGCCCCGGCATTCTGCAAGACTACCGCGACCTGTTCAAATTGCTGCGTCGTCAGGAAGTCGCCCCCCAACACAGCGGTGGCGTATTTCGTCTGATGCCGTTCGTGCTGTTGGGCACCATGCTGCTGGTGGCGATGACGCTACCGGCCGTGACCGATGCTTCGCCGTTTGGCGCCGGCGGCGATGTGATCACCCTGCTGTATCTGTTCGCGGTGTTTCGTTTCTTCTTTTCGCTGGCAGGGCTGGATTCCGGCAGCACCTTCGCCGGCATCGGCGCCAGCCGCGAGCTGACGCTGGGTATTCTGGTGGAGCCCATCCTGATGCTCGCCCTGTTGGTGGTGGCGTTGATCGCCGGTTCGACCAACATCGGCAACATCAGCCAGCATCTGGCCGGCGGTAACTGGGCGTCGCCCACCGCTACCGGGCTGGCGCTGCTGGCCTGCGCCTTCGCCACCTTCATCGAAATGGGGAAAATCCCGTTCGATGTGGCGGAAGCGGAACAGGAACTGCAGGAAGGGCCGTTGACCGAATACGCCGGCGCCGGGCTGGCGTTGGTGAAATGGGGCATCAGCCTCAAGCAGGTGGTGGTCGCCGCGCTGTTTCTGTCGATTTTCATCCCGTTCGGTAAGGCGGCCGCCTTTTCTGCCGCCGGTCTGCTGTGGGGAACGCTACTGCTGTTCGTCAAACTGGTGGTGGTGTTCGTCATCGCCGCGCTGATTGAAAACAGTCTGGCGCGCGGACGTTTCCTGCTAACCGGGCGCGTTACCTGGCTGGGCTTCGGCGTTGCGGCGCTGGCGTTCGTTTTCTACCTCACCGGTCTATAAGGAGTCGGCATCCATCATGGAGAATATTGCCCTTGCGACCCTGCTGCTGCCGTTTCTCGGCGCGCTGCTGATCGCCTTCATGCCGCAGCGAATGGCCAAAGTCCTGTGTACGTTGTTTGCACTGCTGGCTACGCTCGGTATGGCGGCGCTGGCCTGCGCCTATTTCAATAACGGTAAAACAGACGTGGTGTTCACGCTTTACCGCTACGGCCAGACCGATCTGTTCGGCTTCGTGTTCGATCGCATCAGTCTGTTGATCGGTTTCGCCGTCGTTTCGCTCGGCTTTCTGGTCAGCCTCTACTCCTGCGGCTACCTGACGCTGGGCAACCGCGAGCACCCGCACGACGGCAGTAATCGCTACTATGCGTTTCTGCTGGTGTTTATCGGCGCGATGGCCGGGCTGACGCTGTCGTCCACCATTCTGGGACAACTGCTGTTCTTCGAAGTCACCGGCGGTTGCTCCTGGGCGCTGATCGGTTATTACCAGAAACCCAAGTCGTTACGTTCGGCGCTGAAAGCGCTGTTGGTGACTCACGTCGCGTCCATCGGCCTGTATCTGGCGGCCGCCTGGCTGTTCGCCACCACCGGCACCTTCGCGCTGAGCGCCATCGCACAGCTGGATGACACCAGCAAGATTGTGGTGTTCGGCGGCGTGCTGTTCGCCGCGTGGGGGAAATCCGCCCAGTTGCCGCTGCACGTCTGGCTGCCGGACGCGATGGAAGCGCCTACCCCGGTGAGTGCTTACTTGCATGCCGCGTCGATGGTGAAAGTGGGGGTGTATATCTTTGCCCGCGCGATCCTCTCCGCCGGCGATGTGCCGCACGTTATCGGCTGGGTCGGCGCCATCATGGCGACCATCACGCTGGTGTACGGTTTCCTGATGTATCTGCCGCAGAAAGACATGAAACGGCTGCTGGCCTACTCCACCATCACCCAGCTCTCCTACATCTTTCTGGCGCTGTCGCTGTCCATCTTCGGATCGCGCATGGCTTTCGACGCCGGCATGGCCTACATCTTCAACCACGCCTACGCCAAAAGCCTGTTCTTCCTGGTGGCAGGCGCGCTGAGCTACAGCTGCGGCACTCGTATGCTGCCGCAATTGCGCGGGATGATGAAGCGGCTGCCGTTGCTGGGCATCGGCTTCTGTGTCGCGGCATTGGCGATCACCGGCGTACCGCCGTTCAACGGCTTCTTCAGTAAATTTCCGCTGTTCGCCGCCGGGTTCGCCCTGTCGCACGAACAGGTCTGGCTGCTGCCGCTGTTGGTGATCGCTCTGGTGGAATCGGTCGCCAGCTTCGCCTGGTTCCTCTACTGGTTTGGTCGTACCGTGCCGGGCGAGCCGTCCGAGGAAGTGGCCAGCGCCACGCCGGTGCCTGCGTCCATGAATATCGTACTGCTGGTGCTGATCGTGATGTCGCTGTGTTCGAGCGTTATCGCCGCACTCTGGCTGAAATAAGGAACGACTATGACTGGATCACTGCTTGTCAACAATCTGGCCGGTCTGTTGATCATCACCTCGCTGTTGGTGATCGCCGCCAGAAAACCTACCGTCTCCGCCTGGCTGTATGCGTTGCAGTCACTGGTACTGGTGCTGATCTTCGTCGCACTGGGCGGGCTATTGGGCTCCCATGAGCTCTATTTGTGGTCGCTGACCGCGTTCGTCACCAAGGTCATTCTGGTGCCCGCCATCATGTATCGCGCTTTCCGCCGGCTTTCGGATCCTAACGCCGACGGCGGCGTGCTCAGCACCGCCACGCTGATCCTGATCGCCACGTTAATCGTCCTGGTGAGCTACTTTGCGGTAGCGCCGGTGCAATTGCCGATAGTCAGCAACCTGAAGCCGGTGCTGGCGGTGTCGCTGGGCCATTTCCTGATCGGCCTGCTGTGCATCGTCAGCCAGCGCAATATCCTCAAGCAGGTGTTCGGCTACTGCCTGATGGAGAACGGCGCGCACCTGACGCTGGCGCTGCTGGCCTACCGCGCACCTGAGCTGGTGGAAATCGGCATCGCCACCGACGCCATCTTCGCCGTGATCGTCATGGCGCTGATGGCGCGCAAAATCCACCGAACGCTGAACACGCTGGACGTTCAGCAACTGACCGCACTGAAAGGGTGACTGTCATGGCTACACTGGATCTGTTTATCACCCTGCTCGCCACCCCGCTGGTGGTGGCGCTGCTGGCCTTCGTCAGCCGCTTTACCGGCGGCGCCGCACGCACTCTGGTGACGGCTGTTCACCTGATCGGCATTGTTGCGCTGCTGGCGGTGACGCTATTTACCGTTTGGAGCGTTTACCAGCAGGGCGAACTGCTGGCGGCCAATCGCTGGCTACATCTGGATAGCCTGAGTGCGCTGTTCCTGGCGATCCTCGGCGTGATCGGCTTTATCACCGGCCTCTACTCCATGGGCTATATGCGTCATGAACTGGAGAGCGGCGAAATCAGCCTCCCGACGCTGTGTTACTACTACGGCTTCTTCCACCTGTTCCTGTTCACCATGTTGCTGGTGATCACCAGCAACAACCTGATCCTGATGTGGGCGGCGATTGAAGCCACCACGCTGAGTTCCGCGTTTCTGGTCGGGCTGTACGGGCAGCGCTCCTCGCTGGAAGCGGCCTGGAAATACATCATCATCTGTACCGTCGGCGTGGCCTTCGGTCTGTACGGTACGGTGCTGGTGTACGCCAACGCCGCCAACGTGATGACCGATCCGGGCAACGCTATATTCTGGACGGAAGTGCTGAAACACGCCGGTGAGCTGGACAGTACGCTGATGCATCTGGCGTTTATCTTTATCCTCATCGGCTTCGGCACCAAAACCGGGTTGTTCCCAATGCATGCCTGGTTGCCGGATGCCCACAGTGAAGCCCCCAGCCCCACCAGCGCCATGCTTTCCGCCGTGCTGCTCAACTGTGCGCTGCTGGTGATCGTGCGTTACACCATTCTGATCAGCGCCGCCATCGGGCCGGAATTTCCGCAACGGTTGTTGCTGGTGTTTGGCCTGCTGTCGGTGGCCGTGGCCGCGCTCCTGATCCTGGTACAACGGGATATGAAGCGTCTGCTGGCCTATTCCAGCGTGGAAAACATGGGGTTGATTGCCGTGGCGCTCGGCATCGGCGGGCCGCTCGGCATTCTGGCGGCGCTGCTGCACACCCTCAACCACAGCCTGGCGAAAACCCTGCTGTTCTGCGGTTCCGGTAACGTGCTGCTGAAATACGGCACCCGCGATATGGATGCAGTGAAAGGTATTCTGCGCGTGGCGCCGCTGACCGGCGCACTGCTGGCGGGTGGCGCGCTGGCGCTGGGCGGCATGCCGCCGTTCAACGTGTTCCTCAGCGAGTTCATGACCGTCACCGCCGGGATCCACGCCGGGCAGCTACCGCTCACACTGCTGCTGCTGGCGTTGTTGACCGTGGTGCTGGCCGGGCTGGTGCGCATGGTGGCGATGACCGTCCTCGGCAGCAAGCCGGAGGCCGTCAGCCGCGGCGAACTGGGCTGGCTGACCACCGCTCCCATGCTGATCCTGCTGGTGCTGATGCTGGTGATGGGCACCCGCATCCCGCAGCCGGTGACGCAACTGCTGGAGCGAGCCACCGCCATCGTGCTCAACACCGCGCCGGGCGCCGACGGCCAGGCGGCCCCGCTCGGCTGGCCGTCGCTGAGCCTGCGCGCTGCCCCTCAGGAGCAAGCGCCTGTTTCATCGTTAACCCCTTCCCGTCAGGAGATGTACCGTGATTAATCAAACCCCCGCGCAAAACGCCGATGCCTTGGGCGCGAGCTATATTGCTCAGGTAAGAGCGAAATTCCCCACGGCGATCCTGGAGGAAGAGCGGCAGACCAGCAATCAGCTGACGATTACCGTGAAGCTGCATACGCTGCCGGAAGTGGTGGAATACCTCTATTACCAGCACGGCGGCTGGTTGTCGGTGCTGTTCGGCAACGACGAACGCTCCCTTAACGGCCACTTTGCCGTCTACTACGTGTTGTCGATGGAACAGGGCGAGAAGTGCTGGGTGGTGGTGAAGGCGCTGGTTAACCCGACGGTGCCGGAATTCCCCTCGGTCACGCCGCGCGTGCCCGCCGCCGTATGGGGCGAGCGCGAAGTGCGCGACATGTACGGGCTGATCCCGGTCGGCCTGCCGGATGAGCGTCGACTGGTGCTGCCGGACGACTGGCCGGACGAACTCTACCCGCTGCGCAAGGACGCGATGGATTACCGTCAGCGCCCCGCGCCCACCCGTGACGACGAGTCCTACACCTTCGTCAACGACGCTACCGGCGATACTCGCGTGGTGCCGATCGGCCCGATGCATATTACCTCCGACGAGCCGGGCCACTTCCGGCTGTTCGTCGACGGCGAGCAGATCATCGATGCCGACTATCGCCTGTTCTACGTCCACCGCGGCATGGAAAAACTGGCGGAAACCCGCATGGGCTACAACGAAGTGACATTCCTGTCCGACCGGGTGTGCGGCATCTGCGGTTTCACCCACAGCGTGGCCTACACCTCGTCAATCGAGAACGCGCTCGGCGTCGTGGTGCCGGCCCGCGCCCATACCATCCGCAGCATTTTGCTGGAAGTGGAGCGCCTGCACAGCCACCTGCTCAATATCGGGCTGTCGAGCCACTTTGTCGGCTTCGATACCGGCTTTATGCAGTTCTTCCGGGTGCGCGAAAAATCAATGCAAATTGCCGAGATGCTCACCGGCGCACGCAAGACTTATGGGCTGAATCTGATCGGCGGTATTCGCCGCGACATCCTCAAAGAAGACCGGCTGAAGACCATCAAGCTGATCCGCGAAATGCGCGAAGAGGTCACGCAACTGACCGATATGTTGCTCAACACCGCCAATATGGCGCAACGCACCCAAGGCATCGGCGTGCTGAATCGGCAGGTGGCGCGCGATTACAGCCCGGTGGGGCCGATGATCCGCGCCAGCGGATTTAACCGCGACGTGCGCGTCGACCATCCGTTCGCCGGCTATCTCGACCTGCCGATGGAGTTGCACCACCTCGATGGCGGCGACGTGTACTCCCGCGTGTTGGTGCGGGTGCGCGAAGTCTTTACCTCACTGGCGATGATCGAATTCGGGCTGGACAACATGCCCGGCGGGCCGATCCTCAACGAGCATATTCACTACCGGCCGCACAAGTTCGCACTGGGCTTTACCGAAGCGCCGCGCGGCGAGGATATCCACTGGAGTATGACCGGCGATAACCAGAAGCTGTTCCGCTGGCGCTGCCGTGCCGCCACTTACGCCAACTGGCCGGTACTGCGCTTTATGCTGCGCGGCAACACGGTATCGGACGCGCCGCTAATCATCGGCAGCCTCGACCCGTGCTACTCCTGTACCGACCGTGTCACGCTGGTGGATGTACGCAAAGAGAAGATCACCACCGTGCCGTACAAAGAACTGGAACGCTACGGACTAGAACGTACCCGTTCGCCGCTGAAATGAGGGATGCATCATGCTGAAACTGTTTAAAACCATCCTTAAAGCGGGCAACAGCACGGTGAAATACCCGTTCGCTCCGCTGGAGGTCCCGACGGGGTTCCGCGGCAAACCGGAGTACGACCCGGCCCAATGCATCGGCTGCGCCGCCTGTACCATGGCCTGCCCGGCCAATGCGCTGACCATGGACAACGACCTCAATAACGGCGAGCGCATCTGGCAGTTGTTCCTCGGCCGCTGCATTTTCTGCGGTCGCTGCGAAGAAGTCTGCCCGACTCGCGCCATCGTGTTGTCGCAGGAGTTTGAAATGGCGGTCGCCAACAAGGCCGACCTTTACCAGCGAGCGACCTTCCGCCTGCTGGAGTGCCGTGTTTGCCATCGGCCGTTCGCGCCGCACAAAGAGGTGGAATACACCATGGCGTTGCTGGTGCAATCGGGGCTGTCGGAAAGCGAGGTGGAGTCCCGCCGCAGCCAGTTTGAAACCTGCCCGGACTGCAAACGCAAAAAGAATATGGATAACAAAGGCAACGTCATGCTGAGCCACCACCTGCCGACCCCGGCCCACAAAGAGGGGAATCCGTCATGAGTATGCTGCCCAACGGCGCCGACCACTACCGCACCACGCCGATCACGTTGGACGAGCAAGCCCAACAATTGAAAAAAACGCTGCTGAAGGACATCCAGCGTTCCGCGTATGTCTACCGCGTAGACTGTGGCGGTTGTAACGGCTGCGAGATCGAGATCTTCTCCGCCATCACCCCACTGTTCGACGCCGAGCGTTTCGGCATCAAAGTGGTGGCGTCACCGCGCCACGCCGACATTCTGTTGTTCACCGGCGCGGTCACACGCGCTATGCGCACCCCGGCGCTGCGCGCCTACGAATCGGCGCCGGATCCGAAAATCTGTATCTCCTACGGTGCGTGCGGTTGCGGCGGCGGTATCTTCCACGATCTGTACTGCGTGTGGGGCGGCAGCGATAAAATCGTGCCGATCGACGTGTATATCCCCGGCTGTCCGCCGACGCCGGCGGCGACCATTTACGGGTTCGCCGTGGCGCTGGGCCTGCTGGAGCAGAAGCTGCACGGCCAAAGCCACCAGCAGGGCGAGGACGAAAAAGCCGCGCTGATCCACCCCGACGTACCGCCCGATCTGCGGGTACTGCTAGAGCGGGAAGCCCGGCGGATGGCGGGCTATCGTCAGGGCCGCGAAATCAGCGATCGGTTTCTGGGGCTACTGGAAAACCAGCCGCTGGCCGGGTTTGAACAACGGGTGGACAGCTGGCTGCAGCAGCATAACGACCCGCGCCTGACGGAGATCGTCGGCCAGCTGTTGCAGATCTACCACGCGATGCTGAGCGGAGCGATCGTCCGATGAACGCGAAAGTCATGTTCTATGCGCTGAACCAGAAGTTTCTGGACAGCCGTGACAAGGTGCCGGAGCAAGCCCAGCAGGTGATGTATTACTCACTGGCCATTGGCCACCACGTTGGCGTGATCGACTGCCTGAAGCGGGTACTGGAGTGCCCGCTGGCGGACTACGAAGGCTGGGTGGGTCAACTGGAAGACGGTGATGCCAAGCGCAAAATGCTGGGCCTGCTGCGCTTTGGCGAAATCACCATCGACCAGACACATGCCGCCCTGCTGGGCGGCGCTTTTTCCACGCTCGCCGGGCAAGATCAATACCCGGAATGGACCCAAACGCTGACGGATAATCTGGCAGCGATGCAACGGGAACCGGCGCTTTATCTCATGGTGAAACGTATTGATGACTGAACACCCGTTACGTACCGAGAATATGGTGTTGACCGTCGGCAACACCATGATGGCCGACGACGGCGCTGGGCCGTTGCTGGCGGAGCGCATGACTCGAGAACCGGTTCCCGGCTGGTCGGTCATTGACGGCGGCGCCATCCCGGAAAATGCTGCCCATACGCTGCGGGAGCTGAAACCGCAACGCCTGCTGGTAGTCGATGCCACCGATATGGGGCTGGCGCCGGGCGAGATCCGCATCGTCAACCCGGACAGAATCGCCGACGACCTGTTGATGAATACCCACAATATGCCGTTGAACTACCTGATCGATAGCCTGAAGGAAGACATTCCCGAGGTGATTTTCGTCGGCATTCAGCCGGCATTGGTGGCGTTCTATTTTCCCATCGGTGCGGAAGTCACCCAGGCGGTGGAGCATCTTTATCAACGTCTTGAAGGCTGGGAAGGACATGGCGGATTCGCGACGCTGGAATAAATCGGGCCATTGACGCCGAGCGTGCGTTATCTCCGCGTTCTTAATGTCATGCTGTGCGTACATGCTTTCAACATCATGACCGATGTGGCCAGGTGACGTCGCCAGCGCCGGCGCTATCTGCGCTTCAGGGGAAACGCCACATGACGTTTCCCTCTCCTTCTGCTACCGGAACCGATCTCAGCCGCAATCCACCGCATCCCGGTTGGCGTTTTATCTTTGTTAAGCGTTATGCCGCTTAACAAGCGCGCTGAGCCATTTCGGTATCAGGCTCATGTCATCGTTTTTTTACTGCCGTGCTCATCAATTGACCATGCTCGTGCGGGTTTTCCCTTTACGTCGCGTTCCGCCACGTTTTTCACCCGCGTGGTGCACACCGCCCTCCAGACCGGCAGAATACGCGACAACTGACGGCCATCCCTTGCGATAAATTCATCACGATTATTTTAAAAACAATGCGTTGATTCATATTCATGCTATCGCTTCCAATTTGGCATACATGATGCATCATATATAAAAACAGCGTAACTACACACCATGAGGAAAGCAGCATGCTCAACAAAACACTACTGGTTGTCAGCCTGTTCGGCGCTTCGCTTGCCGCTCAGGCAGAAAGCGTGACCGTTATTTCGTTTGGCGGCCTGAATAAAGAAGCGCAACAGAAAGCGTTCTATGCGCCATTTAAACAGGCGGGTTTAGGCAGCGTCGAAGCCAGTGAATACAATGGTGAGATGGCCAAGATCCGAGCCATGGTGCAGACCGGTCAGGTAGGTTGGGACGTGGTAGAAGTGGAAAGCCCGGAGCTGGTGCGCGGCTGCAACGAGGGGTTATTCGAATCACTGGACTGGAAAAAGCTCGGTAATGAAGCCGACTTCGTCAAAGGCGCGACGTCCGAGTGCGGCGCCGGCATTTTCCTGTGGTCGACCGTGTTGACCTACAACAGCGATAAGTTGAAAAACGGCCCGAAAGACTGGGCGGATTTCTGGAATATCAACGAGTTCCCCGGGAAACGTGCGTTGCGCAAGAGCGCCAAATTCACGCTGGAGATCGCGCTGCTGGCGGATGGTGTCAAGCGTGAGGACGTTTATAAGGTACTGTCGACCCCGGAAGGCGTTAACCGGGCGTTCAAAAAACTCGATCAGATCAAACCCAGCATTCAATGGTGGGAGTCCGGCGCGCAACCGTTACAGTGGCTGGTGTCGGGTGATGTCGTGATGACCTCCGCCTATAACGGTCGCGTCACCGCCGCCCAAAAAGAAGGCCATGCCTTCAATATCGTCTGGCGGGACAGCCTCTATGACCTTGATAGCTGGGCCATTGTGAAAGGCACCAAACACAAGGCACTGGCGGAACAATTTATTGCCTTCGCCAATAAGCCGGAAAACCAGCGCGTGTTCGCCGAAACCATCCCTTACGGCCCGACCAACAAAGGCGCGATGCTCAAGCTTGACCCGGCAGTGGCGGAAAACCTGCCCACCAACCCGAAGAATCTGGAACTGTCGGTCAATATCGATACCGCATTTTGGATTGATCATGGTGAAGAACTGGAACAGCGCTTCAACGTCTGGGCCGACAAATAATCCCCTCGCTGAGTTTCCGGAGCGCCGGAAACTCATCATTGGCGGCACGGGTTCGCATTTCCCCGTGCCCGTCACGACGACAAAAATGACGACATCCGCCCCAAACCGATGTAGCGCAGAGCGCAGGTAGCAGGATCCGGTGGCGGATTCGCTACGTCCAGCACCAGGTAGTCGCGCATGCGACAAATTCAGTTTGCCTTCACACTGAATTGCGCTATTTTATGATGCATCATATATTGAGGTGAATCATGTCCGACAACAAAACGCTATTATTGACCGGCGCCAGCCGGGGAATCGGCCACGCGACGGTGAAACATTTTCACGCCGCCGGTTGGAAAATCTTCACCGCCTCCCGGCAAAGCTGGGTCGAGGACTGCCCCTGGGCGGAAGGACTGCTGAATCACATTCACCTCGATCTGGAAGATATCCAGGCGCTACAGGACAATCTGCCCATGATCAAGGAACGGTTAGGGGGACAACTGCATGCACTGGTCAACAACGCCGGCATCTCTCCTAAAGGCGATGACGGCGCCCGGCTTGGCGTCCGCGAAACCGACTACGCCACCTGGCTAAAAGTCTTCAACGTCAACCTGTTTTCCACCGCGATTCTGGCCAACGGGTTGTTCGACGAACTGCGCACTGCGCAGGGCAGCATCATCAATGTGACCTCGATAGCCGGCTCCCGCGTGCATCCGTTCGCCGGCGTCGCCTATGCCACCTCAAAAGCCGGGTTGTCGGCGCTCACACGGGAAATGGCGCACGATTTCGGTAAGTTCGGCATCCGGGTTAACGCCATCGCCCCCGGCGAAATCGACACGTCGATTCTGTCACCCGGTACCCAAGACATTGTGGATCACACCGTGCCGATGAGACGGCTCGGTAAACCGGAAGAAGTCGCGTCGCTGATTTACTTCCTCTGCACACACGGCGCCTCCTACGTCAACGGCGCAGAAATCCATGTTAACGGAGGGCAGCATGTCTGACGCCATGGCGTTGTTCACCACTGATGTTCCCCGTATTACCGCTGGTCAGGCGCAAGACTTCACCCGTTCCCGCTATGGGCTGGACGGCGATATTCTGCCGTTGCCGGGCGAGCGTGACGCCAACTTCCAGCTTGTCACCGCCGAACGCGGCTGCTACATGCTGAAATTCATTAATCCGGCAGAAGCGGCCGAGGTGCGGGATTTTCAGACACAACTGTTGTTGCATCTGGCGCAACAGGATCCGACCCTACCGATACCGCGCGTTGCGCCGGATTGTCAGGGCGATGTCTCACCGGTTTTGCATACGGCCTCGCACCCGTTTCACGCCCGACTGATCTCCTGGAGCGACGGGCTGCCGCTGTACCGCATCGAAAAAAATACCCGGCTGGCTACCAACCTGGGCACAACACTGGCGCGTCTGGATCTCGCGTTACGCAGCTTCGCCCACCCGGCCGCTGAACGCGAGTTGCTGTGGGATATCACCCGTATGCACCGAGCCTATGACTGGCTGGATAGCATCAGCAATCCCCGGCAGAGGGAACTGGTTGAGGTGTGGCTGAACCGTTGGGAGCACACCGTCGCGCCACAGTTGTCCTGCCTGAGAACACAAACGATCCACAACGATTTTAACCCGCATAACGTATTGGCGGATCCGGCTCAGGATATGCGGGTATGCGGCATTATCGATTTCGGCGACGCACTCTGCGCCCCGTTGATTAACGAGCTGGCGACCGCGCTGGCGTATCAGATCGGCGATACTACCCAGCCGCTGGCATGGATACTGCCGTTCGTGGCCGCCTATCATGCGGTGTTACCGCTGACCGAGCAGGAAATCCGGCTACTGCCTTGCCTGATCGCCGCTCGTCTGATCCTCACCATTTCCATTACTCAGTGGCGTAGCGGCCTGTATCCGGAAAACCGCGATTATATCTGCCGTCATCTCAATGCCGCCTGGCTTAGCTTGCAGTACCTCAGCCGCCTGCCGCTTGATGAATTCATCAACCAACTGTTGCTGGCCTGCCATAAGGAACCCGCATCATGACTGCGTCCATCACATCATCGACAAACGCGATGCTGGATCGTCGACACCGGCTGCTTGGTGCCGGTTATCGCTTGTTTTACCAACAACCGGTACACGCCGTGCGCGGCGAAGGCGTCTGGCTGTACGACGCCGACGGCAAACGTTACCTCGATGTCTACAACAATGTCGTGTCCGTCGGTCACTGTCACCCGGAAGTGGTGGCGGCCATCGCTCGTCAGGCCGCGACGCTCAACACCCATACCCGCTATATCACCGACGCCATTCTGGATTTCGCCGAGGACTTTCTACAGGAATTCCCTGACGAACTCGGTAATATCACCATGACCTGCACCGGCAGCGAATCCAACGATCTGGCGTTGCGCATCGCGCGTCAGACCACCGGCAACCGCGGCATCATAGTGACCCGCTGGGCTTATCATGGCGTTACGTCCCTGTTGGCGGGGCTGTCGCCCTCGCTGGGCAGCGGTACGCCGCGTGGCGAGCATGTCTGGTTGATTGATCCGCCGGACGGTTATCGCCACGCCCCCGGCCAGATGCTGGCCAGCGTAAACCGGGCGCTGGAGGACATGGCAACGCAAGGCATCCGCCCCGCCGCGTTGTTGTTCGATACCCTTTTTTCCAGCGATGGCATCTTCGGCGCCGACGCGAAAGAAATACAACAGGTGGTCGCGCAGGTGCGCGCGGCAGGCGGCCTGTATATCGCTGACGAAGTTCAGGCCGGTTTCGGCCGTACCGGCTCGCATCGCTGGGGATTCGCCCGTTACGGCGTGACGCCCGACCTGGTCAGCATGGGCAAACCGATGGGCAACGGCCATCCGGTGGCAGCGGTAGTGGGGAGACCGGCATTGTTCGATGCCTTCGGCCATGCTCAACGCTACTTCAATACCTTTGGCGGCAACCCGGTTTCCTGCCAGGCAGCGCATACGGTACTGAACATCATTCGTCGCGATCGGCTACAGGAAAATGCGGCGCATGTGGGTAGCTATATTGAAGCCGGGCTGCGACGGCTGGCCGAACGCCATGAGCGGATAGGCGACATTCGCGCCTACGGTTTTTTCATCGGCGTGGAACTGGTGACAAGCCGACAAAGCCGACAGCCCGCCACCGATGACGCCGTCAGGCTGGTAAACGGTATGCGTCAGGCGGGCGTATTGATCAGCGCCACCGGCCCGCATGGAAATATCCTGAAAATCCGGCCGCCGCTGGTGTTCACTCAGCAACATGCCGATATCTTGCTCGACAACCTGGATACGGTGATGGCGGCGTTATAGATGCGCCCTAAGCGGGCCCGGCGGAAGCCACCGACGCGGTATGTTCACACTTGATATCGACAGGACAACCGTAAGAATACGGCGTACCGCCAGGCCGCTGCATCGCGTCGCTCCGCTTAATCAACTTAACGGCAGACGGCAGCGGATTCAGGCTATCGTTCCTTGAAACGGCGCCGTGGCCAGTCCCGCGTGATTAGCCCGCCGCGCTTTCCTGCCGCGCGACGGTGATAAATTCGATCATCTTATTGTGGCCATCCTGAATATCCGCCTGAATCGCCAGCCGCGCCGCCACCGGATCCGCCGCCTTCAGGGCATCCAACACGTCGCGGTGATGCCCCACCGCCATCCGTTCGGAAAAATGGCTGTAAGCCTGAGCGATCAACGGCCCGGTACGCATCCATAAACTGTCGATAAAGCTGCACAACAACGGCATTTGCGCCGTGCGGGCCAGCAGCAGATGAAATTCGCTGTTCAGGCGCAACGCATCCGCCAGATCGCCACGTTTTACCGCCTCGACATTCTGCTCAATATTCACTTCCACCTGCGACAGTGCGTCCGGCGTCACGCAACGTGCCGCGTTTTCCGCCCCCATGCCTTCAATAGCAATGCGCAGCATACGGATTTCCAGATACTGCTCCAGCGTCAGTTCCGGCACACGGATATCCCGCGGGGTACGCAGCTCCAATGCCTGTTCCTTCGCCAATTGCAAAATGGCATCCCGCACCGGCGTCACGCTGGTGCCCAGTTGCGCCGCCAGCTCGCGGATCCGCAGGCGATCGTTAGGTTTAAAGCGCCCGGTGATCAGCGCATCCCGCAAGGTGGCATAAACGCTGTTGCTCAGCCCGGTACGAGTAATCGACGCAATCGGATAATTCACGTTGTCTCCCGTTCGTCATCACTGAGGAACCTAATGGGAATAGGCTCTTCGTCGTATTCCGCCATCGGCGGCATCCAACCCATGACAATACAACACTGACCGCGATAAATCATGTCGACGGCGCGCCGCGGGCAAAGGACACTCTCCACCGACGGCGCCTCGACATCATTCCGTCGTCAAATCTGCCGAACGCCGTCGTTGGCCGTCGTCACCGTGACAGGGAATCGTCCAGATTCCGGCAAAAATAAATTTTAATTTCATAAAAATCAATTGATTAATCTATAAGCATTTATTCTGGCATAAACCCTGCTTTATGTGTGGCGATGTGTCGGCGGCCCGGGCTGTCGACAAACCCGACATTCAACCAGAGCCGCGGAAGGAGACCTTGTCATGAACCGGTTCGTTTTAGCAGACCCCAGGAAATGTATCGGCTGCCGCACCTGTGAGGTCGCCTGCGTGTTGGCCCACAGCGATGGTAATCCCTCGTCGTTGTCGCCGGAGCATTTCACCCCCCGACTGAAAGTGGTGAAGGGCCTGAACGTCAGTACCACTATCCAGTGCCGTCACTGTGAAGATGCCCCCTGCGCCAATGTTTGCCCGAACGGCGCGATTGTGCATGCCGGCGATCATATCAAGGTGCAGCAGGAAAAATGCATCGGTTGTAAGACCTGTGTGGTGGCTTGTCCCTACGGCGCCATGACGGTGATCAGTAAACCGGTGGCGCGTATCAGCCATTATCAAACCCTGGGGAATTGCATCAAGGCCGAAGCCCATAAATGCGATCTGTGCGAAGGCCGCGCCGGTGGGCCGGCCTGTGTCGAAGTCTGTCCGACCAAAGCCCTGCACCTGATAAGCCGCGATGACATTCAGGAAATGATCCAACGTAAACAGCGGCGCGCAGCATTAGACGAAGCCGCGGAAATGAAATTCTGACCGTGCCATCAAGGTACGCTGAAGGAGAGCAATGTCATGCAGAAAGTGATTACCGTCTGCCCCTACTGCGGGTCAGGCTGCAAAATTAACCTGTTGGTGGAAAATGGCAAAGTGGTTGGCGCCGAAGGGGCCAACGGCCTCACCAACGAAGGCGAGCTGTGCCTGAAAGGCTATTACGGCTGGGATTTCCTTAATGACACCAAGTTACTGACCCCGCGTCTGAAACAGCCGATGATCCGCCGTCAGAAAGGCGCGCCGTTTGAAGTAGTGTCCTGGGACGAGGCCATCGAATTCGCCAGTTCCCGTTTGAAAGCCATCAAAGAAAAATACGGCCCGGACGCCATCATGCACACCGGCTCTTCGCGTGGCCCGGGCAACGAAACCAATTTCGTCATGCAGAAATTCGCCCGCGCCGTCACCGGCACCAACAATATCGACTGCTGTGCTCGCGTATGTCACGGCCCGTCGGTATCCGGTTTGCAGGTCACGCTGGGCAACGGGGCAATGAGTAACTCGATTTGCGAAATCGAAAAAACCGACTGCATTCTGGTGTTCGGCTACAACGCCGCCGACTCCCACCCGATCGTGGCGCGCCGCATCATCAAAGCGAAAGAACGCGGCGCCAAGATCATCGTCTGCGACCCGCGTCACATTGAAACCGCCCGCATCGCCGATCTATGGTTGCCGCTGAAAAACGGCTCCAACATGGCACTGGTGAACGCCTTCGCCAACGTGCTGATCAACGAAGGGTTGTACAACCAGAACTTTGTGTCTGCGCACACCGAAGGGTTCAACGAATACCGTGAAATCGTGGCGAAATACACGCCGGAATATGTGGCGGACATCACCGGCCTCGATCCGCAACTGATCCGTGAAGCCATCCGTCTGTACGCCGCTGCGCCGTCTGCCACTATTCTGTGGGGCATGGGCGTGACCCAATGGACGCAAGGAGTCGACGTGGTGAAAGGCCTGTCCGGCCTGGCGCTGCTGACCGGCAACCTCGGCCGCCCGAATGTCGGCGTTGGCCCAGTGCGCGGTCAGAACAACGTACAGGGCGCCTGCGATATGGGCGCGTTGCCGAACCAGTTCCCCGGCTATCAGAAAGTCACCGACGCGGACGTGCGTGAGAAGTTCGCCAAAGCCTGGGGCGTGCCGTCGTTGTCTGACCGTATCGGTTACTCGCTGACCGACGTACCGCACATGATCAAGGAAGGCAAGATCAAGGCCAACTACCTGATGGGCGAAGACCCGTTGCAGACCGAGCCGGATCTGTCGGTAGTGCGGCAGACCTTCGCCGAACTGGAATTGCTGATCGTTCAGGATATTTTCATGACCAAAACCGCCGCGATGGCGGATGTGATCTTCCCGGCAACCTCCTGGGGCGAGCACGAAGGGGTTTACTCGGCAGCCGACCGTGGCTTCCAGCGCTTCTATAAAGCGGTGGAACCGCAGGGCAACGTCAAGCCGGATTGGGAAATCATCAGCCTGATGGCCACCGCCATGGGCTACCCGATGCACTACAACAACACCCAGGAAATTTGGGATGAGCTGCGCCATTTGTGCCCACTGTACTACGGTGCGACCTACGACAAGATGGCCGGGCTGGGCTACGTGCCTTGGCCGTGTCTGACCGAAGACAGCCCAGGAACACCGTGGCTGTATGCCGGCAACAAGTTCGACCGCCCCAACGGCAAAGGGCTGTTGTTCGCCACCGAATGGCACCCGCCGATGGAGCAGACCGACGCCGAATATCCGCTGGTGCTCTCCACCGTGCGTGAAGTAGGTCACTACTCCTGCCGCTCCATGACCGGCAACTGTACCGCATTGCAGACGCTGGCCGATGAACCCGGCTATGTACAGATGAACCCGGAAGACGCCGCCGCTCTCGGCGTGCGCGACCAGCAGTTGGTGTGGGTTGCTTCCCGCCGCGGCAAAGTGATCAGTCGTGCCATGGTCAGCGAACGCATTAACAAAGGGGCGGTATACATGACCTACCAGTGGTGGATCGGCGCCTGTAACGAGCTGACGCTGGATGAAGTGGATCCGATCTCCAAAACACCGGAGTACAAACACTGTGCCGTGAAACTGGAGGCTATCGCCGATCAGAACTGGGCGGAAAACTATGTCGTTCAGGAATACAGCGCACTGAAGGCGCGTCTGCGTAAAGAAGCGGAAGTCGCAGGTTAATCCAACCGGACACACCCCACCGATCAACCGGTGGGGTGTGAGCTGTTCGAAGCACAAACCGCCACCCGCCATGATGTTCGGCAACGGCCGGCGATCATATCACGGTGCAGCAAGGCGCAAACCGCAGAGTCGCCAGCCCAAACAGGCAGCGGCGACACCGAATCGCCGTGGATGCTTCCAGTCTGTTCGGGACTCGCCCCGGAATAGCGTGTTCAACATCGCCGCATACCCGCCATAGCCGTCATCCGCTATCTTGGCATCGGCTAGTTTGATGCGATGAAGGGTGAAAAAACACGTTAACCCCGTTCGCTTGCTGAAGCGGCCATCTACGATTTCATCGCGTCATCCGCCAAATCCAGCGAGTGCTGCCCCAGGTCGTAAAAACATCATCTTGTTTACGCCGCAGCGGCGCATAATCCTGGAGGCCGTTTAATCCTTGTCCAAACGTCGGGTCGGCCTTCTCACCCATTCACCGCCACAATTAGGACACGTGGTCTCCAACACATGCGTAGCGCACTCAGCGCAGAAGGTACATTCAAAAGAGCAAATCAGCGCGTCTGTAGCTGTTGTCTGCAAGCCTTTGCCACAGCGTTCACAATGGGGTTTCATCGCTAACACTATTCTCTCCTCGGTTATCGTCCATCGTCATCATGACACCGGACGCTACCGAACGGACAGGCCAAAACAGGACATCGGCCCGCCCTGAACGGACAAGTGGGCGTGTTTGCCCGCCAACCGGCGGCGGATCAGGAAATATCTTCAATCTCTCTGGCGGAAATGCCCATACGTTGCATACGGGAGAGCAACGTAGTGCGTTTGAGCCCTAGGCGAGCGGCGGCACCTTTGGGGCCGGCGACAATACCGTTGGTATCGCGCAGCGCCCGGATAATGCGATCACGCTCAGATTCTTCCTCTGCATCCAGCGCATGCGACACGTCTGCTTCTGGCGGCGGTTCAATCTCTCGATGATGATGCGGTTTGGGGGCTTCCAGCGGCGAAAGGTGGTGCTGCAGTTCATCCATTTGCAGGTTGAGGGTGGTGCCGCGCGTCAGAATAACCGCCCGCTCCACCACGTTTTCCAGTTCGCGCACGTTACCCGGCCAGGGCAAACGGCTTAGCTGCCGCAGTATTTCGGAAGGAATACTGTCGATGGTGCGATTCATGCGGCGGGCGATTTTGCGGGTGAAAAACTTCACCAGCAACGGAATATCCTCCGGCCGTTCACGCAACGGTGGAATGACGATGGGAAACACATTCAAACGGTAATAGAGATCGCTACGGTATTCCCGATCCGCCACCATCTGTTTAAGGTCGCGATTAGTGGCGGCAATGAGCCGCACATCCACGGGAATGACTTTGCTGCCGCCGAGGCGTTCGATTTCCCGCTCCTGTAAAACACGCAATAGTTTGGGTTGCAGCTCCAGCGGGATATCCCCTACCTCATCCAGAAACAGCGTGCTTTTGTCCGCGATTTCGAAACGCCCCTGCCTCAGAGCGGTAGCGCCGGTAAATGCCCCTTTTTCATGGCCGAACAGGTCGCTTTCCAGCAGGCCGGAGGGGATGGCGGCACAGTTCATCTTCACCATGCGTTGAGATTTACGCGGGCTCAAACTGTGAATCGCCCGGGCGATCAGCTCTTTCCCGGTGCCGGTTTCTCCCAGAATCAGCACGGTACTGTCGCTGGAGGCAACCATCTCTACCTGTTCCAGTACCCGACGGATCGCCTCGCTGCGGCCGATGATTTCACCGAATTCATCGCCGCCGGCATGCTGGATCCGCTCAGTAAGCTGCTCCGTCAAATAGAAATTTTCATGGATCAAGGAATCTTTCAGGCGGGATATCTGGTCGTAAGCCAACGCATTATCCAATGCAATGGCGATGCGCGCTGCAATCTGCCGCAGCAAACGAATCTCCGCATCGCTCACCGCCAGGCGTTCACGGTGCGCCAGCTCCAATACCCCCAACATGCGATTACCGAACGCCAACGGCAGCAGACAGGCATGGGTGGGGCCAGCGTCAAACCACTGCACCAGACAACGCGGCTCGCCGTTGCGCGGCATGTCGTTCTCACTCACCAACTGCACTTGATTATGCCGCATGACGCCGTCGGCCAGCGTTTCCTCTCGCCCTACATCACCCTGCACCGTTTTGGGCGCGCCGCTTCCGGCATAGTGAGTCGCAAAATATTTGAGCGTGGCGTCGTCGCCCTCCGCTTCTTTCAGCACCAGCGCAATAAAATCGATGCCGAAAAAACGGTGAATTTCACGGGAGACTTCCAGCGCCAGCGCTTTTAGTTCAAGACGGGAAATAACCGTGTTGGTGACATCCACCAGGATACGGTAGTGATCGCGCTCCTGGCGCAAACGTTCTTCTTCTCGCTGAGTCTGTTCGCGCTCGTTGATATTTTCCACCACCAGCGACACAACACTGGTAATCGACTGAAAGAATTGGATTTCGCTTTCGGTAAATTGGCTACCGTCGGTTTTTATGAACTCAACGCCACCCAGCACCCGGTGTGGCCCCAGCAACGGCAGTTGGCAATAATCGCTCAGCCCCACATAAGCCGGTTGCTCGACCAGATGTGGGAAATCACGCTGGAAATGCAGCCGGTTACAATGCAGCATCACATGAGTGCTCCATACGATGCCGCCGGGCCCGTCGGCCAGCAGAACATTTTCGTCGCTCAGTTGTGTGCGTGCTGATTCACGGTCGTGACGATAAAACGCCATCTGATTATGCAGCGGATCCATCAACAGCAGGTTAACGCGGCCGAAGCGCACCACAGAGAACGATAATCCGTCGAGCGCCTGCAGCACTCCCTCAATGCTGCGCTGTCGCAGCAATGTCTGGGAAACTTTCAGCAAGGCATCCTGCCACATAATAGAAAGGCAAGATGGGGAGCCAGTCAGTCGTGTCGCCATAACCACCGCAATCCAATCTCCATCACTTTTATACGGAAAATAGTGTAAGGGGTTCCCTGGGGAAAAAACACGTCGCCTCACCAATAGCTTGATCTGTATCGTGCTTAAGAATAGTAAAGTCGTTACCCTGGATAATAATAAGACCTATTTACTATTTATTCTGGCGACAGCCTGACTTATCGCCACCGTTTCTAGCGTTACCGGAAATGTTTTCAACCGGCCATGCGCACCGCAATTAACAATTACAAAACGATAAAAAAACACGACCACTACAGACAGGCCCGGATAACGTTATTTATGGCATTTATTTTTCAATAAAAAATAGGTTACTGAGATA